>NZ_JARGZF010000001.1:1800000-2100000 GCF_029222705.1 Knoellia sp. p5-6-4 | reverse complement strand
ACCGGCACCTGCCCCCGCACGGCACGCACGATGCGCACCAGCTGCAGGGGGCCTCGGCCGCCGCGCTCCCGCGGCACCATGAAGTCGACCACCTCGCCGACCGAGCTCTCGCCGAGGAACCGGGTCAGCAGGATGTTGGAGTCCGGCAGGTACATCTGCTTGGTGCGGCTCGCGCCGGGGCACCGGACGCTGAACCGGCCACCGCGCTCCCCGTCCAGGAGCGCGGCGAACACCGACGGCGAGTCGAAGCGCGGCAGGCACAGCCAGTCGATGTCACCCGTCACCGACACCAGGGCCGCGGTGTGCAGGTCGCCGATGATCCCGTGGTCCTCGATCGGGGCGTGGCTGGCCGCCGTCTCAGCGCCTCGCCCACGTGCAGCCATGCCGCGCCGCCTTCGCCTGCGACCCCGAACCCGCTACTGCCGCGATGGTAACGCCGGATGCGAGCGCCGAGAACGGCCATGTTCCGCAGGGCGACCGCGTCCCCAACCGGCGGGCCGGCACGGGTGCGGCGGCATCCCCCCGATGGGCTATGATCCTTCCGTCGCGACAGACCGACCCGGATCCCCGGCAAGGCCCGTCGCGAGTGCATGTCACGGCCAGGTAGCTCAGTTGGTACGAGCGTCCGACTGAAAATCGGAAGGTCGGCGGTTCGACCCCGCCCCTGGCCACCACATGAAACCGCAGGTCGTTCAGGGGACGACCTGCGGTTTCGTGTTCCCGGCACGTCCGCGTGCCCGCCGGCAGTGTCCGCTAATCCATTGCCTCGAAGCCCGGCAACTGGGCACGATCCAGACATGACCAAATACCTCATCTCCTTCCCCAGCGACGCGATGGTGCTGACGCCCGAGGAGTTCCCGGTCGTCGCCGCCCAAGCCCGCGCCGTCATCGAGGAGGCCAAGGCCGCCGGCGTCTACGTGTTCGGCGGCGGAATCAAGGAAGAGGTGAGTCCAGTGCTGGTCGCCGCCGACGGGACGGTCAGCACTGACACCTACCCCGGCGTCGACATCAAGGGCGGGTTCACCATCCTCGAACTCCCTGACCGCGCGGCAGCCGAGGAATGGGCTCGGAAGATGGCCGTCGCGTGCCGCTGCGCGCAGGAGCTGCGGGAGTTCCAGTACGACCCGCAGAGCTAGGACACCCACACGGGCGCGGCGCCCGAACCTCTGCGGCTAGGGGGTGGGCGCCTCCAGGGCTGCCGTGACCGCCATGGCTGCGGTGGCCGCCGCGTCAGCCTGGCCCCCTGCAGGGGTCGCCGGAGAGACCGCCGGCGCCGCCTCGTTGACGTACCACGCCAACCCCAGGCCGAGGCCCATGATCTCGTGGTCACCGAGGCCGAGGCGGAGCGCCACGGCCCGCGCGTTGGGCGGCCGCTGGCCGGGGTCCTTGGCGAGGCAGTCCTCCACCACGAGGGCGATGTCCTCGGGGACGTCGTCCGGTAGGGCCGGTGGGGTCTCGCGGATGTGGCTCAGCGCCGTGGCGATGGGCGTCCCGCGGTCGAAGGGTCGGCGGCCGCAGAGCATCTCGTGTGCCACCACCCCGAGGGCGTACAGGTCGCTGGCGCCGGTGGCCGGCTCACCCATGGCCTGCTCCGGGCTGATGTAGTTCGGCGTCCCGAGCATCTCCCCGGCCCGGGTGTGTCCCGATGCGTCCAAGGCTCGGGCGATACCGAAGTCGGTCAGCTTCACGAGGCCGTCCGGGCGGATCAGGATGTTGGGCGGCTTGACGTCGCGGTGCACCACCTGGGCCTCGTGGGCGACACCGAGTGCCAGGGCCGCCTGTCCCATGATGGAACGGACCTCCGCATGCGGCAGGGCACCGCGGTCGCGAAGGACCGCCGACAGGGGCCTGCCCTGCACCAGCTCCATGACGAGGAAGGCCAGGTGGCCCTCCTCGCCGTAGTCGAAGATGGTGGCGATGTTCGCGTGGAGCAGGCGGGCCGAGTTGACGGCCTCGTCGCGGAACCGGATCGCGAACAGCTCCTCGTGACCGGGGTCCGGGCGCATGACCTTGACGGCGACCTGGCGGCGCAGCACCTCGTCGGTCGCCGCCCACACGTCGGCCATGCCCCCCGACGCCACGCGCTCGGCCAAGCGGTACCGGCGGCCGAGCAAGAACCCGGCGTGCAGTCTTTCCACGATGCCCCTCATTTCGGGCGCGGCATCGGGTGACGCCAGAAAGCCCCGGGGGGAGTTTACGGCGTAAAGCAAGGCTCCGCGCGCCAGCCGGACGCTCTGTCCGCGCAGCACCCGTTTCCTGCGGCAGCCGGCGGATTCCGGGCTCCAAACGTCAGCAAACAGTCAAGAACGACCCCGAACGAATCCATTCCTGCCACCCTCGGCGTTGCCCCGTCGTGAGGGTCAGGGAGGAGGGCCTTTTCGGATGCATGGCGCTGACAGCGCGGCCGGCGACGGGCTCGACGCCCTCGTCCAGGCCGCCGCGCGGGGCGACGGCGAGGCCTTCGGCCGACTCTGGACCGCCCTCTCGCCCGCCGTCGCCGCCTACTTCCGGGCCCACGCCGTCCACGACGCCGACGACCTCACGAGCGAGGTGTTCCTCGCCGCCTTCCGCGCGGTGGGCACCGTGACCGGCGGCGCCGAGCAGTTCCGGGGCCTGCTGTTCCGCATCGCGCACCGCCGCTACGTCGACTGGGTGCGGCGACGGGTGTGCCGTGGCCCGCACCTGTCGTACGAACCGGACCTCGACGCCCGGACCAGCGCGTCGGCGGAGGACTGCGCCGAGGACCGGCTGGGTACCGGGCGGGCCCTCGCCCTGCTGGACCTGCTCACGCCCGACCAGCGCCAGGTCGTCTCGCTGCGGGTGCTCGGCGACCTCTCGCTCCAGCAGACCGCCGAGGTGCTCGGCAGGGACGTCGGCACGGTGAAGTCGCTCCAGCACCGCGGCCTGGCACGGCTGCGCCGGGGCGTCGAACAGGAGCGCACCGGTCCTGGGCCGCAGGACCTGCGCCCCGCGGAAGAAGGTGCGAGCCACCCGTATCCCGAGCGGGTGCCCGTGCGATGGAAGCCACGTCATGTCTGAGAACCGCGAGGCGCCCGGAACCGGGTCGACCCTGCAGCCCGAGCTGCTGTTCGGGCTGCACCACCACGACCCGGCAGCCGAGGCCCTGCGAGAGGTGGGCAGCCTGCTCCGGGCCGACCCACCCGCACCCAGCGCCGCCCTGGCGGCCTTCATCGCAGGTCCTGAGACGACCGACTCATCCCCCCACCACCAGCAGACAAGGAACTCCCTCATGAAGGTGATCCACCTCAAGGCCTCCCGGGTCCGCCGGGCCGCCGCAGCGGCCGGCACCGCCCTCGCCCTGGCCACCGTTGGCGCCGCAGCGATGGCCGCGACCGGCAGTCCGACAGCCCCCGCCGTCGTCCAGGCCGACCCGAGCGAGACCACGAGCACGACCACCGAGGCCACCGAGACCACGACGGCGGAGCCCACGGAGACCGAGGAGCCCACCGAGACCTCCGAGCCCACGGAGACCGAGGAGCCCACCGAGACCGCCGAGCCCACGGAGACCGAGGACAGCGAGGAGTCCGAGGAGTCCGAGGAGTCGGAGGAGTCGGAGGAGTCCACGAAGACGCCGAACCCGCGGGCCTACGCCAACCACCACGACGGACGTGGGGCGGACGACGAGCACGCCGACGTGCGCGGCGGCGGCGAGGTCGACCACCGGGCCGGCGAGAAGGCCGGCGACAACGACGAGGAGGACGCCGAGGAGTCGGACGACGAGTCCGGTGACGACGCGGGTGACGACGCCGGCTCGCGCGGCGGCGACAAGGGCGGCAAGGGCAAGGGACGCCGCTGACGCCATGCGGCCACCGGCCGCTGCGGCCCCACCGGGCCCCCGTCCACCTGCGGACGGGGGCCCGGTGGCGTCCCCCGGGTTGCCAACCCGCTGCGGCGGGGCAAGGCTGGGGAGGCCGCCCGCGGCATACGTCTGGTCGAGCTGAAGGAGCACAGGATGGCAACCACCCGCACCGCGTCAGCCCACTGGGAGGGTTCCCTCATGGAGGGCGCCGGCAAGGTCACGATGGAGTCCTCGGGGGTGGGCGCCTTCGACGTGACGTGGGCCTCGCGGGCCGAGGACCCGAACGGGCGCACCAGTCCCGAGGAGCTCATCGCCGCTGCGCACTCGTCGTGCTTCAACATGGCGCTCTCGGGCGCCCTCGCCAAGGCGGGCAACCCGCCCACCTCGCTCGACACCACCGCCGAGGTGACCTTCCAGCCCGGCACCGGCATCACGGGCATCGTCCTGAAGGTGACCGGGGCCGTGCCCGGCCTGACGGCCGAGCAGTTCCAGGAGGCCGCCGAGGGTGCCAAGGTCGGCTGCCCCGTCAGCCAGGCCTTGAAGGCCGTGCCGATCACGCTCGAGGCGCAGCTCGCCGAGTAGGCACGGACCACAGGCACCCTGTCCAGGTCCGGGCGGTCGCTGTTTCCGCGTGGACAGCAGCGACCACCCCGATGCCCCAGGAGTCTCTGGATGAGAAGTCGCCTCGCCTCGCTGGTGCTGCGCGCTGCCCGCTGGACGCCCGTCGGCGAGGTGCCACGGACCGGCGTCCTGGTGGGCGCCCCGCACACCTCCAACTGGGACTTCGTCATGATGCTGCTCGTCATGTGGCGCGGCGGGGTGACGCCCCGGGTGCTCATCAAGAAGGAGCTGTTCCGAGGGCCGTTGGGGTGGTTGCTGCACCGGCTCGGCGGCGTGCCCCTCGACCGGGCCAACCCCAGCAGCGTCGTGCGCGAGCTGGTGCGCGAGGCCCGCAGCGGGGAGCCGTTCCTGCTCGTGATCGCCGCCGAGGGAACCCGCCAGAAGGGCGAGTACTGGAAGTCAGGGTTCTGGCGGCTGGCCCGGGCCGCCAGGCTGCCGATCGCCCTCGGCTTCATTGACGGACCGACGCGCACGCTCGGGTTCGGCCCGACCATCACCGCGACGTCCGACGTCGTGGCCGACATGGACAGGATCCGCGAGTTCTACCGCGACAAGCACGGCATCCACCCCGAGCTGCGCACGGAACCGCAGCTCCGGGAGGAACTTCGGGCCGAGCGCTGAGCGGTCAGCCGACCTCGGTGCGCGGGGCCACGAGCGAGAGCCAGGGGCTCGACGCGGTGGAGAGGTAGTTGCCCGCGCTGGCGCCGAGGGCGAGCCGCCGCCGCAGCTCGCGCATCAGCTCCTCGTTGGTGGCGTCCGCCAGACCAGCGCCGGCGGCCTCCTCCTCGACGGACAGGCCGCACGCCTCGGCGGCACGCAGCACGAGCTCACGCGCGGGCACGTGCAACGCGCGGGCGAGGGCGTCGATGACCTGGGAGCTCGGCCAGTCGGCGAGCCAGTCCTTGCTGAGCACCGGCATGAGGTCGCTCTCGTCGAGGCCGGTGCCCCTGGTGAGGTCGGTCAACGTCCAGTTCCGCCACGCCATCTCAGCCCGGACGTAGGCCCCGAGTCGGTTCATCGAACTCCCCTGTCTCGTCATTCGCCGCCCTGCGGCGGGAGGTGCTCCAGCCCTGTGCCCCATCCGGGCTCCGGGGGACTGTCGCACGTAGGCATTCAACGGAGGCAAACGGACCCTTGAGCGGTTCTTTACCTTCTCTTGACTGCGAAGTGACGGTCCCTTTGCTGCTGCTCAGCCGTACGGGTGAGCGGCCCCCCCGCCGAACGGAGTCGCGACCCGCCCATGGGGAGGGCGTCGCGGGGCGGCGTTGGGTGGGGGTGGGCGCCGCCCCGCGACAGCTGTGAATCGCAGGGCCTGGACGAGCGACGCGAGAGAGCGCCTGCTCGTCCAGGCCCACCCCCGCCTCGCCGCCCCAGCGGCTGCACCACCGACGATCCTCGCGCCATCGCCCGAGGGCCAGTCTTTTGGAGGTTTCTTGACGATTCCGTCGACCAGACATGACCGAGTCCCCGGCCCGCGGCCGCGACACGCCATGATGCGTCCATGACTCTGCCGCTCAACCCGGCCCTCGCCGGGCGGTATGCCGCCCTGGCCCGCCTCCTCGTGCGTCACGGCCGCTCCGACGTGGTCTCCGGCGCAGGCTTCGACGAGTTCCTCGTCGAGGAGGAGCGTCCGGCCGCAAGCTCGGACCTCGCCGAGGAGCTCGCCGACGACCTCGAGCGCATGGGGCCCACCTACATCAAGCTCGGCCAGCTGCTCTCGACCAGGGTGGACCTGCTCCCGCCCGCCTACACCGAGGCCCTCACCCGCCTCCAGGACCGCGTCGAGCCCTTCCCCTTCGAGGACGTCAGGGCCATCGTCGAGGAGGAGCTCGGCGTCTCGATCGGCAACGCCTTCGCCGAGTTCGACGAGAAGCCCCTGGCCGCCGCGTCGCTGGGCCAGGTGCACCGCGCCACGCTGCGCAGCGGACGCGAGGTGGTGGTCAAGGTCCAGCGCCCCGGCATCCGCGAGACCGTGCGCGACGACATGCAGGCCCTCGCGAAGCTGGCCGAGTTCGCCGACGGCCACACGGACGTGGGGCGCCGCTACGGCTTCGGCCACCTGCTCGCGCAGTTCCGGCGCTCGATCGCCGGGGAGCTCGACTACCAGCGCGAGGCCGCGAACCTGAGGCGCCTGCGCGCGCTGACCCGTGACCACCAGCACCTCCTCGTGCCGGAGCCGGTCGCCGACTACAGCAGCAGCCGGGTGCTCACGATGGAGTTCGTACCCGGCCGCAAGGTCACCGACGTGGGCCCGCTCGGCCTGCTCGACGTCGACGGCGAGCCGCTCGTGCGCGACCTGTTCCACGCCTACCTGCACATGATCCTCGTCGACGGGTTCCTCCACGCCGACCCGCACCCGGGCAACGTGCTGCTCACCCCCGACGGCCGGCTGGCGCTCATCGACCTCGGCATGGTGGCCACCGTCCCGCCCCGCGTCCAGGACAGCCTCGTCAAGCTGCTGCTGGCCATCAGCGACGCCGACGGCGAGGAGGCCGCGACCGTCCTGGCGGCCATGGGCTCGCCCCTCGACGGCTACGACGCCGGCCGGTTCCGGGAGGACGTCTCAGCCCTCGTCACGCGGGCGGTGTCCCTGGGTGGCGAGGTGCAGGCCGGCGCGGTCCTGGTGGAGCTGAGCCGCCTGTCGGGCACCCACGGCCTGCGTCCTCCGGCCGAGATGGCGATGGTCGGCAAGGCGCTGCTCAACCTCGACCAGGTCACGCAGCACCTCGACCCCGGCTTCGCCCCCGCCGAGGCCATCCGCAACAGCGTCGCCGACATCATGGGCTCCGGGCTGCGGGTCTCCCCCAGCGGGATCGTGGCCGCGGCCATCGACGCCAAGGAGTTCACCGCGAACTTCCCGCGCCGTGCCAACAAGGTCATGCAGAACCTCGCCGAGGGCACCTTCTCGGTGCGGGTCGACGCCGTCGACGAGGCCCGCCTGCTCCACGTCATGCAGCGCCTGGCCAACCGGCTCACCACCGGCATCGTGCTCGCTGCCCTGGTGGTCGGCGCCGCGCTGATGATGCAGGTCCCCACCGACTCGACGATCCTGGGCTACCCCTCGATCGCCATGGTGTTCTTCCTGCTGGCGGCCGTCGGCGGCGCCGCGCTGGTCGTCTCGATCGTCGTGACCGACCGCAAGATCGCCCGCCAGGAGGGACGGGCCCGCGACCCGCGGCTGTGAGGCGGTGGCGACGCGACCGCCGGGCCGGCCGGCGCTAGGGTCACCGCCGTGAGCACGACCAAGAGCCGGTATGCCGCGTGGCCGGCCGCGTGCGCCCTCCTCGCCGTGGCGGGGTGCGCCGGCCAGGGGTCCGTCGAGGACGAGCCGGCGGCGCAGACCGCCCAGCGCTTCGCCCGGGCCGTCATGAGCGACCCGGCCGCCGCCTGCGACCTCCTGGCCCCCCAGACCCGCGTGGAACTCGAGGGCGACCACGGGCCCTGCCCGCAGTCCCTTCCCCAGCAGGAACTGCCGGAGGACGCCGGGTCGGTGCGCGAGGTGAAGGTCTACGGCAAGGACGCGGTGGCCTACCTCGAGCGCGACACGGTCTTCCTGGCCCGGTTCGACGACGGCTGGCGCGTCACCGCCGCCGGCTGCACCCCCAACGGCGACCGTCCCTACGACTGCGACGTGAAGGGGAGCTGACGATGCGAACGATGTTCACGGCATACCTGCTCTTCATCGCTGCCGGACTGGCGTACTGCATCGCCATGGGAGTGGCGGGACGGTGAGGCAGCGACTGCGCGACAACGGTCTCAGCCTCGTCTTCGGCGCGCTCCTGCTGGTCGCGCTGGTGGGGCAGGCCTTCACGGGCCAGGCGTCCTACAACCAGCAGGCCTCCGATGCGGGCCTGCCGACGGTCAGCCTGCTCGAGTACGTCACCTCGTCGCACTTCACCGTCGACGTCGCCGAGAACTGGCAGTCCGAGTACCTGCAGTTCCTGCTGTTCATCCTGCTGACGATCTTCCTCTTCCAGAAGGGCTCGACGGAGTCCAAGCCCCTGGACAGGGGAGGCCGCGAGTCCGACAAGGACCAGAAGGTGGGCGAGTACGCCCAGGCGGACTCACCGGCCTGGGCGAAGGTGCGGGGCTGGCGGCTCGCCCTCTTCTCGCACTCCCTCGGCCTGACGATGGGCCTGGTCTTCCTGCTCTCCTGGGTGGCGCAGCTCGTCGCCGGCCACGCGGCGCACAACGCCGAGCAGATCCAGCAGCGCAGCGACCCGCTCGGCTGGTGGGACTACCTGCTGGCACCCGACTTCTGGAACCGGACCCTGCAGAACTGGCAGTCCGAGTTCCTCGCGGTCGGCAGCATGGTGGTGCTGAGCATCTACCTGCGCGAGCGCGGGTCGCCGGAGTCCAAGCCCGTCGGCGAGCCGCACGAGTCGACCGGCAGCGAGGGCTGAGACGCCCTCGTGCCTCAGGGCGTGCCGGCAGGCCTTCTGGCGGCACGCCCGGCCCGGGGGGCTGGCGCTGGTCCCCTGCGTTCAGCAGCCAGCCGAGCCCGGGCGGTCGGACGTCAGAGGACGTCGGACAGAAGGGCGCGGACCTCGGCCTCGCGGTAACGGCGGTGTCCACCCAGGGTGCGGATCGAGTTGAGCTTGCCGGCCTTGGCCCAGCGGGTCACCGTCTTCGGGTCGACGCGGAAAAGCGAGGCCACCTCGGCAGGGGTGAGCAGCTTCTCGGCCTCAGTGGGGCGAGCGACCATGATTTCTCCTAAAGGTTGAGCAGGCCTCAATAATCGGACAACCGCCGCACATACGGAACAATCCATACGGGTGGTCGTTAATAGCCCAAAGGGACTAGTCCGACGAAGGCCCCGGAGTCGGGAATACGCTGTGACCAGCGCGCGATCCGCGCCCCGTCCACTGCGCAAGCACCGAGCCCTAGGAGTCACCACCGTGACCGTGTCCTCGTCGCCGTCCCCCACCTCGCCCTCCCCCGCCAGGTCCGCGCTGTCCCAGCACGAGCAGGTCGTCTTCTGCCACGACAAGACCACCGGCCTGCGAGCCATCATCGGCATCTACAGCACCGCGCTCGGGCCGGCTCTCGGGGGGACACGGTTCTACCCGTACGCGTCGGAGCAGGCCGCCCTCGACGACGTGCTGCGACTGTCGAAGGGCATGGCCTACAAGAACGCGGTGGCCGGGCTCGAGCTCGGCGGCGGCAAGGCCGTCATCATCGGCGACCCCCACACCGACAAGACCCCCGAGCTCCTGCGCGCCTACGGCCGCTTCGTCGAGAGCCTGAACGGCCGCTACGTCACCGCCTGCGACGTGGGCACCTACGTGGCCGACATGGACGTCGTCAGCGAGACCACCCGGTGGGCCACGGGCCGCTCCGAGGCCAACGGGGGCGCCGGCGACAGCTCCGTGCTCACGGCATACGGCGTCTTCCAGGGGCAGCGCGCCTGCGCGCAGCACCTGTGGGGCGAGCCGACCCTGAAGGGTCGCACTGTCGGCATCGCCGGCGTCGGCAAGGTCGGCCGGCTGCTCACCGGGCACCTCATCGAGGACGGCGCCCACGTCGTCGTGACCGACGTCAACGAGCGGGCCCTGGCCGACCTCAAGGCGAAGTACCCCCAGGTCGAGGTCGTGGCCGACACCGCCGCGCTCATCCGCGCCGACATCGACGTCTACGCCCCGTGCGCCCTCGGTGGCGCGCTCGACGACGCCACGGTGGAGGCGCTCACCGCCACCGTGGTCTGCGGCGGCGCCAACAACCAGCTCGTCGAGGAGGGCGAGGGGGGCACGGCAGACCGGCTCCGCGCCCGCGGCATCACCTACGCCCCCGACTTCCTCGTCAACGCCGGCGGGGTCATCCAGGTCAGCGACGAGCTCCACGGCTTCGACTTCGAGCGGGCCAAGAAGGGCGCCACCGCCATCTTCGACCACACCCTCGAGGTGCTGCGGACCGCCGACGAGCGCAGCATCACCCCTGCCGCGGCCGCCGACCACGTCGCCGAGGAGCGGATGGCCGCTGCAGGCCGCGGCGGCATCTGGCTGCCCGCCCGCTGAGACGTGCGTCCTGCCTGGTGGGCCACAGGGCGAGAAACGCCGGCCCGCCAGGCAGGACCAGCGACGCGAAACTTGCGTCGCTGATGTAGCGTTGTCCCCACGACAAATACACGATTCCCGGGACCGCTCCGTGGAGTCGAAGGGCCCACGGCCCTCCGACTGAGCGATGCCGTCCCGGCAGACGCATGAGGGGGTCACGCCATGGGGCGCGGCCGGGCCAAAGCCAAGCAGACGAAGGTCGCTCGGGAGCTGAAGTACTTCTCCCCGAACACCGATCTCAGCGCGCTTGAGCGAGAACTACACGGCGGTTCGTACAAGCAGCCGGAGCAGGCCTCCGACGAGTACGACGAGACCGACGACTACGACGACTACGGGAAGTGGGCGTCCAGCCAGGGTTGACCTGGCCTCGCCACTGATCGTCACCTCATGCGCGGGCCCCGTGCCCGTGTCAGCTCTTCGAGCGCTGCGGTGCACCTCGAGTGCGCCGCAGCGCTCGTTGAGGAGGGCCACCGCGGGGCGCCGAGCACTGTGTGACGCCCTCGGGCGGTGTGCTCGCGGCACGGTTGTCGTGCGATGCGTCAGGCGCTGAGCACGAGCCAGCCCACGCCGATCCCGACGGCCCAGCCGAGCACGCCCGACAGGCCGCCCACCAGCCACGGTGGAGCGTGTGAGCCGGGCGTGCTCACCAGGACCCACGCGGAGCCGAGTGCGGTCAGCAGGCAGGTGGCCATGGCCGTGAGCGCCACCGTCAGCACCCACCCGGACAGGTCAGCGCCCCGTGCATCGGGGACGAAGACCGACCCGAAGGCCAGGATGAGCTCGAACGCCATGTCGAGCACGAGGGCCGCGGGCACGGCAGCCAGCGCCCCCAGCCAGGCGACACCAGCGGCCCACAGCATCGCGTCAGCGCGTCGGCGCCGCTCGGCGGCAGCAGTCGTCTCCACATCGCCAGTGTGGGCGGCAGGTCGGGCCCGCCACATGGGCCCGACTACTCAGCTCAGGGCGCCCGCCCCCACCCTGGCTCGCAGGGTTGGCCCTGAGGCCCTTCTCAGTCGTCGCCGATGATCCACGGCAGGTCGTCCCAGCCCGGCAGACGCGAGATGGCGACGCTGCGGAGGTAGTCGACGAAACCGAGTGCCCCCAGACGCGCCTCGGCGGCATGGACGTAGACGTTGCCCTCGTACCCCGACAGCGCCCGCAGCGCGCGTACGGGCTCGATGGGCAGGGCGGAAGCCTCGAAGCGGTACCCCGGGTAGTCCTCGCCGTCCGCCGCCCACTCGTAGTTGGCACGCCACAGGAGGTCACCCACGGCGGTCGCTGTATCCGGCGTGACGACGAGGTTCACGCCTTCGGGGCCCGCGAAGTCGAACGGCCCCCACGGGCGTGGCCAGGCAAGGGCCACCGTGACGAGGTAGTCGATGTGGACCTTGGGCAGGAGCACCTCCCCCACAGGACTTTCCTTCCTCAGGCGAGCGGGTGCTCGCCGACGACCTGCGCCGCGCCGCCCTCGACGCCCTTCGCACCGTGCACGACCTCGACGCCTTCGGCGATCCGCGCCCCCTCGAGGGCGGTGACCTCGCCCAGCACCCACGCCGGTATGCCGCGGCCCTCCAGGGTGCGGATCGCCAGGTCGGCCTGCGCCTGCGGCAGCAGGGCGACGAAACCGATGCCCATGTTGAGGGTGCGTTCGAGGTCGGCCCGGGGGACCCTGCCGAGCTCACCGACCGTGGTGAACACAGGTGGCGGCGTCCAGGTGGCGCGGTCGAGCCGGGCGAAGACACCCCGGGGCAGCACCCGGGCGAGGTTGGCCGCCAGGCCGCCGCCGGTGACGTGCGAGAGGGCGTGCAGGTCGACGCCGTCGGTGCGGATGAGGTGGAGCAGGTCGGCGGAGTAGACCCGCGTGGGGGTCAGCAGCTCCTCACCGAGGGTGCGGCCGAACTCGGGCACCTCCCGGTCGAGCGCCCATCCGGCGGCCTCGACCACGCGGCGCACCAGCGAGTAGCCGTTGGAGTGCAGCCCCGAAGACCCCAGGGCCAGCACCACGTCACCGGGCACGACCCGCTGGGGGCCCAGCACGTCGTCGTACTCGACAACCCCGGTGGCGGCACCGGCCACGTCGTACTCGTCGGGGGCCAGCAACCCCGGGTGCTCGGCCGTCTCGCCGCCCACCAACGCGACGCCGGCCTGCTCACAGGCGGCCGCGATGCCCGAGACGATCGCGGCGATGCGCTCGGGCACGACCTTGCCGGTGGCGATGTAGTCGGTCATGAAGAGCGGCTCGGCCCCGCACACCACGATGTCGTCGACCACCATGCCGACGAGGTCGAAGCCGATGGTGTCGTGCCTGTCGAGGGCCTGCGCGATCGCCACCTTGGTGCCCACCCCGTCGGTGGAGGTGGCCAGCACCGGCCGCGTCATGCCGGTGAGGGCGGAGGCGTCGAACATCCCCGCGAAGCCGCCGAGGCCCCCGAGCACCTCGGGCCTGGTGGCGCGGCGCACCGAGGCCTTCATCAGCTCGACGGCCCGGTCACCGGCCTCGACGTCGACTCCGGCGGCGGCATACGTGATCGGCTCGCTCACCCCATCAGCCTAGTGGGCGCCCGCACCCTCCCCCGGTCGAGGTGGAACCGCCGGGGATGCCCGGCGCGTTTACCTCGACCGGCGAAGGCGCTATACCTGCGGTATCACGCGTTGGCCTGCGTTTGAGGGGGATGGCATGGCGACACGGCACGAAGGCAGCGTCCTCAACACCTACCGGTACCTCCGGGTGGCCATGGTGCTGCTCGTCCTGCTGCTGACCGCAGCGGTGGCGCTCCAGGTCTTCGGGCCCGCCCCCGACTGCTGGCAGCGATCGGTCAGCGCCTACTACTACACGCCGGCCAGGGCGGTCTTCGTCGCGAGCCTGTGCGCCATCGGGGCCTGCCTGGTCATCTACCGCGGCAACACCGACGCCGAGGACATCGCCCTCAACGCCTCCGGGTTGCTGGCGTTCGTCGTGGCCTTCGTGCCGACCCAGGTGGACGACGCCTGCCCGGCGAGCAACGCCCCGTCCCCGGCCGAGCTCGATGCGGCCGTCACCAACAACGTCTGGGCGCTGTACGCGGCGGGCGTGGCCCTCACGGCCGTTGCCTGGTTCCTGCGCAACCTGACCGCCCCCGACGAGCGGGGCGGCAGCCTGTCGCTGTGGCCACTGGTCTTCTCGGGCGTGGCGGTCGTGGTGTTCCCGTTCGTCTTCGTCAACTGGCACGACGCCGTGCGCGACCACGGCCACGACGTCGCCGCGATCGCCCTCTTCGCAGGCATCGTGGTCGTCGTGGGGATGAACGCCCTCGGCCTGGCCGCCCACTCCGACGGCGGCAGGCCGCTCGCCCGACGGGCAGCGAACCGCTACACGGTCGTGGGCCTGGCCATGGTGGCCACGTTCGTGGGCGTGCTGGTCGTGCACTGGGCGGTGCCCGGCTTCCTGCAGTGGCTGTTCTGGCTCGAGGCCCTCCTCCTGGCCGAGTTCGCCGTCTACTGGGTGCTGCAGACCGTCGAGCTGTGGAACGTCGTCGAGCGCGCCGAGGCGCCGGAGCCCTCGCCCGGCCTCACGACCCCGGCCCCGCCGCCGGTCCTCCTGGTCGCGTCTAGGGGCGCGTGAGCGCGTCGTCGGCGCCGCCCTGCACCCCGGTCGGCACGCCCTCGACGTCGAGCGGCAGCGGCTCGAACAGGTTCTTGCCCAGCTGGCTGTCATCCGGGAGCGGGATCGGGTAGTCGCCCGTGAAGCAGGCGGTGCACAGCGCCGTGCGGGGCTGCTCGGTCGCGGCGACCATGCCCTCCTCGCTGATGTAGCCGAGGCTGTCGGCGCCGATGCTGTTGCGCACCTCCTCGACGCCGATGCCGGTGGCGATGAGCTCGGCCCGGGTGGCGAAGTCGATGCCGTAGAAGCAGGGCCAGCGCACCGGTGGCGACGAGATGCGCACGTGCACCTCGGCGGCCCCGGCCTCGCGCAGCATCCGCACGAGGGCCCGCTGGGTGTTGCCGCGCACGATCGAGTCGTCGACCACGACCAGGCGCTTGCCGCGGATGACCTCGCGGAGCGGGTTGAGCTTGAGCCGGATGCCGAGCTGGCGGATGGTCTGCGACGGGGCGATGAAGGTGCGGCCCACGTAGGAGTTCTTCACCAGGCCCTGCCCGTAGGGGATGCCCGACTCCTGCGCGTAGCCGATGGCGGCAGGCGTCCCCGACTCCGGCGTCGGCATGACCATGTCGGCCTCGACGGGGTGCTCGCGGGCCAGCGTGCGCCCCATCTCGACCCTGGCCTCGTGCACGCCGCGGCCGTTGATGGTGGTGTCGGGACGGGCTAGGTAGACGTACTCGAAGACACAGCCCTTGCGCTGGGTCTCGGCGAAGCGCTGCGAGCGCAGGCCGGCCTCGTCGATGGCGATCAGCTCGCCAGGCTCGACCTCACGGATCACCGAGGCACCGACGATGTCGAGGGCGGCAGTCTCGGACGCCACCACCCAGCCGCGCTCGAGCCGACCGAGGACGAGGGGGCGGATCCCCTGGGGGTCGCGCGCGGCATACAGCGTCTGCTCGTCCATGAACACGAAGGAGAAGGCGCCGCGCAGCCGCGGGAGCACGTCGAGCGCCGCGGCCTCGACGGACCGGTCGGGGTCGTCGGCGAGCAGGGCGGTCACGAGGGCCGTGTCGGTGGTGTTGCCGCGCCGCAGCTCCCCCTTGGCGACCTCGTAGCCGGACTCGGCGCGAAGGGCCACCAGCTCGCGCAGCTCGGCGGAGTTGATGAGGTTGCCGTTGTGGGCGAGCGCGACCGTGCTCTGCTCGTGGCCCCCGAGGGTGGGCTGGGCGTTCTCCCAGGTGGAGCCGCCGGTGGTCGAGTAGCGGCAGTGGCCGACGGCCAGGTGCCCCCTCAACGAGTTCAGCGAGCGCTCGTCGAAGACCTGCGAGACCAGGCCCATGTCCTTGTAGACGAGGATGCTGCGCCCGTCGGACGTCGCGATGCCGGCCGACTCCTGCCCACGGTGCTGCAGGGCGTAGAGGCCGTAGTAGGCGAGCTTCGAGACATCCTCGCCGGGCGCCCAGACGCCGAAGACGCCGCAGGCGTCCTGCGGGCCCCTCTCGCCCGGAAGGAGGTCGTGGGTGAGCCGTCCGTCTCCGCGTGCCACGCCGGCCAGTCTCCCACAGGCTGGCGGCGGTCAGCCCCGTCGGTCGAGGAGCACAGCCAGCACAGCCGCCAGCATCGCCCCGATCGCTGCCGCGAAGAGACCGATGTAGGCGACTGCCGCCCCCTCGCCGTAACCGGGGGCCGGGTCGCCGAGCACCGCCAGGCCGCCGCCGACGACGAAGCCCACGACCGCCCCCGCCGCGATGAACCGCGTGAAGTTGGGCGAGGGGCGAGGTGCGTTCACGCGGCCCACCGTACCCGCGCCGCCGCGACGAACCGTGCTGTGGGGGGTGCCCATCCGGGACGAACCGGGCTACGAATGACTGACATGAGCAGCAGCAGCGCGCCGCGCTGGCCGTATGCCGTGTCCGGCGCCCTCGCCGCGGCCGCCGGCGCCGCGGCCGGCCACCTCGTCGCTGCCCTGGTCAACCCCGACGCCTCCCCCGTGGTGGCCGTGGGTGCGGCGGTGATCGACGCCACCCCCACCCCGGTCAAGGAGTGGGCGGTGGCCACCCTCGGCACCGCCGACAAGCCGGTGCTGCTCGGCTCGGTGGCTGTCGTCGCCCTGCTGTCAGCAGCGGGCATCGGCGTGCTGGCCCGCAGTCGGCGCACCCTCGCCCTCGTGCTGCTCGGCGCGGTGACCGTGCTGCCGGCCCTGGCCGCCCTCACCCGACCCACCAGCACCCCCGTCGACGTGTTCCCCGCCCTCGCGACCGCCCTGGTCGGCGTCGTGGCCCTCCACTGGCTCGCGGGTCGCGCGGACCGGCTGCCGCCCGGCGGCCGGACTGCCGCGGCGGCCACCCCAGCCGTGCACAGCCCCCTGGACGGGACGGCACACGAGGCAGGCGCGCCGCCCACCGCCGCCCGCCGCTCGTTCCTCCTCGGCGCGGCGGGCGTTGCCGCGGCGGCGGCTGCCGGCGCGGCCCTCGGGCAGAAGGTCGGCACCAACCCCACGCTGCCGACCGCGGCCGACCTGCCCCGGCCCGGCCCGCCGCTGCCCGCACTGCCGGCGGGGCTGGAGCAGCGGGTCCGCGGGATCAGCCCCTTCCGCACCCCGGTGCGCTCGTTCTACCGCGTGGACACCTCGCTCATCGTTCCGCGCGTCGACCCCGCCGACTGGGCGCTTGAGATCGACGGCGACGTGGCCAACCCCTTCCGGCTCACCTACGCCGAGCTGCTCGACCTGCCCATGATCGAGCGCGACATCACCCTGACGTGCGTCAGCAACGAGGTGGGGGGCGGCTACGTCAGCTCGGCCCGCTGGCTCGGCGTCAGGGTGCGCGACCTGCTCGACCGGGCACAGGTGGGCAGCGGCGCCGACCAGGTCCTCAGCACCTCCACGAGCGGTTTCACCATCTCGACCCCGCTGCAGGCGCTCGTGGACGACCGCGACGCCCTGGTGGCGGTTGCCATGAACGGCGACCCGCTGCCCCCTCGGCACGGTTTCCCTGCCCGGCTCGTCACCCCTGGCCTGTACGGGTTCGTCGGGTCCACGAAGTGGCTGGCTCGGCTCACGGCCACGACCTATGCGGGGGACAAGGCCTACTGGACCGAGCGTGGCTGGGCCACCGACGCCCCGGTGCTCACCCAGTCGCGCATCGACACGCCCAAGGGCCTGTCGACCGTTCGCGCCGGGGAGAGCGTGCCGATCGGCGGCGTCGCCTGGGCGCAGGGACGCGGCATACGGTCCGTCGAGGTGCGGGTCGACGACGGGGAATGGAGGCCCGCGACGCTGGGGCCAGAGGCAGGCATCGACTACTGGCGGCAGTGGTACCTGCCCTGGACGCCGGAGCCCGGTGGTGGTCGCCGGACGCTGACGGTGCGGGCCACCGACAACGACGGCCAGGTGCAGACCGAAACCAGGGCAGAGCCCTTCCCCAAAGGCGCCACAGGATGGCACTCCGTCGTGGTGTTCGTCTCATGACCATCGACAGGCAACGGCCCAAGGGCGCGGAATCTGTTGCAGGACAAGGCAATCCAGCGGGTCGCCCGCTCCGAACAACTGGTGTCAGACCACCCAGCTGCAAGGAGTCCACCCATGAACCGCACCAGGCGCAGCGCCATCGCCGCCCTCGCCCTCTCCATCCCGCTCGGCCTGGCGGCCTGTGGCGGGGATGCGGAGTCGAGCGGGACCAGCGCGATGGACAGCAGCTCGAGCTCGTCGTCGAGCAGCAGCACGACCGAGGCCATGGGCGCCACGGCTGGCGAGCCCTTCGGCGCCGGCTGCTCCGCCGTGCCGGCCGACGGCAAGGGCTCGTTCGCCGGCATGGCCACCGACCCGGTGGCGACTGCTGCGAGCAACAACCCCCTGTTGTCCACCCTGGTCTCGGCCGTCGGCGAGGCCGGCTTGGCGGAGACGCTCAACACGACGCAGGACATCACCGTCTTCGCCCCGACGAACGACGCCTTCGCGGCCGTGCCCAAGGCGACCCTCGACGCCGCGATGGCCGACCCGAAGGGCCTGCTCACCAAGGTGCTCACCAACCACGTCGTCCAGGGACGGCTGAGCCCCGACCAGGTTGCCGGCGACCACAAGACCCTGGCCGGCACCACCATCACGGTGGAGGGCTCCGGTGAGGACTTCACGGTGGGCGAGGCCAAGGTCGTCTGCGGCAACATCCAGACCGCCAACGCCACCGTCTACGTCATCGACGGCGTGCTTCTCCCTGCGCAGTGAGCCGCAGGTTCAGCCATCATGGTCCTCATGTCAGCGTTCTCCCCGGGAGGCCCAGCCCCTGGGGGGAGCGCTGCCCCCGGGCAGCCGGACCTCGCCGAGCTGCTCCGGGCCTCGGCCCGTGGTGACGAGCAGGCGTTCGCCGAGCTCTACGACGCCACGTCCCGCCGCCTCTACGGACTGGTCCTGCGCGTCGTGCGCGACCCCTCCCAGGCCGAGGAGGTGGCCCAGGAGGCCTTCCTCGAGATCTGGCGCACCAGCGCGCGCTTCGACCGGGCCAAGGGCAGTGCGATGAGCTGGATGTTGACCATCGCCCACCGCAAGGCCGTCGACCGGGTCCGCTCCGCCGAGGCCTCGAGCCGGCGCGACGCGACCTACGAGGCGACCACCCAGGACCGCGCCTACGACATCACCGCCGAGGAGGTCGAGCGCAGCCTCGACAGCCAGCGGGTCCGTCAGGCGCTCGCCTCGCTGACCGAGACCCAGCGGGGCGCGGTGCAGCTCGCCTACTTCGGGGGCTACACCCACAACGAGGTCGCCGCCCTGCTGGGTATCCCCCTCGGCACGGCAAAGACCAGAATCAGGGACGGACTCATCCGTCTTCGCGACACCTTGGGAATGCAGTCATGAACGCCGACATCCACGGGCTCAGCGGCGCCTACGCCGTCGACGCGCTCGACGACGGCGAGCGCGCTGAGTTCGAGCGCCACCTCGGGCAGTGCCCGGAGTGCCAGGACGAGGTCGCGAGCCTGCGGGCCGCGGCAGTCGAGCTGACCCACGCCAGCGCGGCAACCCCACCTGCGTCACTGCGCGAGTCGGTGCTGAGCCAGATCTCCACCGTGCGCCCCCTGCCCCCGGTGACCGGGGACACCGGTACGGCCGCGCCTGCACCCGCCGGCGTCACCACCCTCGAGAGCCGGCGCCGCCGGGCCAACCCGATGACCTGGCTGGTCGCGGCTGCCGCCGCGGCGGTGCTCGTGATCGGCGGCATCGTCTGGAGCCCCTGGGAGAGCGAGACGCCCCAGCGCCCGCTGACGGCCACCGAGCAGGTCATCCAGGCCAAGGACGCCCAGCGCTACGAGAAGGTGATCGACGGGGCCCGGGCGACCATCGTGCGCAGCGTCTCGCTCGGCAAGGCCGTCATCATCGCCGAGGACATGCCTGCCGCCCCCGAGGGCAAGGACTTCCAGATCTGGTTCCAGAACCCGGAGGGCGCCATGGTCAGTGCCGGGGTCATGCCGCACGAGGCCAAGCCGAGCGTCACCATGGAGCTCGACGGCGACGCCTCGAAGTTCACCGGCGTCGGCATCACCGTGGAACCCGCCGGCGGTTCACCGGCGCCGACGAGCGACCCGATCGCCCTGATCGAGTTCAGCTAGGCGCCCGCCCGCGGCCGGACCACACGCGAGGCCGCCTCCTCCAGCACACGCAGGTCTCCGGCATACACACCCTCCGGTCGTGGCCAGTGGGTGATGACGTCGGTGAAGCCGAGGTCGCCGGCGCGGCCGGTCATCTCCTCGAAGAGGTCGGCGCTCTCCAGCGAGAACGCCGGCGAGCTGTCGAGCAGCAGGTAGCGGTCGCACGACGCCCGGTCGCGTTCGGCCCCGGCCAGCGCCTCGTCGAAGCGCTCGGCGAGGCGTGCGACACCGGCCCACCACTCCTCCAGCGTCTGTGCCCTGCCGCCGGTCGTCACCCAGCCCTGCCCGAGGCGGGCCGCGAGCCGCAGCGAGCGCGGGCCGTTGGCGGCGACGACGAACGGGATGCGCGGCTGCTGGACCGGTCCGGGCAGGGTGCGGGCGTCGACCGCCCGGTAGTGCTCGCCGTCGTGGTCGACGTGGTCCTCGCGCAGCAGCCGGTCGAGCAGCTCGGTGAACTCGTGGAACCGGTCGACACGCTCGCGCACCGAGTGCTCCTCGCCCAGCAGGCGCGAGTCGAGGTCGCCGCCGGTGCCGAGGCCGCACAGCAGCCTGCCGCCGGAGACGTCGTCGAGGGCCAGGAGGTCGCGCAGGAAGGTGACCGGGTGGCGGTAGTTGGGTGACGACACCAGTGTGCCGAGGCGGATCCGCTCGGTGACCATGGCCGCAGCGGTGAGCGTCGGCGTGGTCCCGTACCACGGCGCGTCCTGCAGCCCGGCCCACACGAGGTGGTCGTAGGTCCAGGCGTGGTCGAAGCCGAGCTCCTCGGCGCCTCGCCACAGCGGGGCGGCGTCGGCCCAGCGGTGCTCGGGGAGGATGGTGATGCCGAACCTCATGGTCACAGACTGTATGCCGCGTTCCCGGCGGCCCCGTGACAGGCTTGGGTCCCATGAAGGCCACGATCCTGCACGGCACCCGCGACGTCCGCGTCGAGGAGGTCGACGACCCAACGATCCAGCGACCGACCGACGCGCTGGTCCGCGTCACCGCCGCCTGCGTGTGCGGCAGCGACCTGTGGCCCTACCGCGGCATCAACGAGGTCAGGCGACCCCGGCGGATCGGGCACGAGTTCGTCGGCATCGTCGAGGAGGTGGGGTCGGAGGTCCGCAGCCTGCGGCCCGGCGACTTCGTGATCGCGCCGTTCCTGTTCTCCGACAACACCTGCCCGCACTGCTTGGTGGGCATGCAGAGCGCCTGCCGGAACGGCGGCGGCTACGGAGGGCGCGACAGCGACGGGCTCGTGGTCGACGGCGGCCAGGGTGAGTACGTCCGCGTGCCCCTCGCCGACGGAACCCTGGTCTCCACCCGCGAGGTGCCCGACGACTCGCTCGTCCCCTCCCTGCTGACCCTGTCGGACGTCATGGGCACCGGGTGGCACGCGGCCGTCGCCGCCGGCGTCCGCGAGGGCGACACCGTCGTGGTCGTGGGTGACGGAGCCGTGGGGCTGTGCGGGGTGCTCGCCGCTGCCCGCATGGGCGCCGAGCGGGTCGTGGCGATGTCGCGGCACGAGTCGCGCCAGCGCCTGGCCCGGCGCTTCGGGGCGACCGACATCATCGCCGAGCGGGGCGGTGAGGGCGAGGCGGCGGTGCTGGACCTCACCGACGGCGTCGGCGCCGACGCCGTGCTGGAGTGCGTGGGCACGGGCGAGTCCATGAACACCGCCATCACCGTCGCCCGCCCCGGCGCCACCGTCGGCTACGTCGGCGTCCCCCATGGCGTCGACCTGCCCATCGGCGAGATGTTCAGCCGCAACATCGGCGTGGCCGGGGGCGTCGCGCCCGTGCGCCAGTACCTCCCGCACCTGCGCGACGACGTGCTCGCCGGCGCGATCGACCCCGGGCTCGTCTTCGACCTCGAGGTGCCGCTCGACGACGTGGCCGAGGCCTACGCCGCCATGGACGAGCGGCGCGCCATCAAGTCGCTGGTGCGGCCCTGAGCCCCACCGAGCGCAGGGAGCGCAGCGAGCCGGGGGCGGCCGAGTTCGTCCCGGACGGGTACGGCGGCGTCATCGTGGTGGTCGACGAGCAGCCGCAGTCGCACGTCGACCTCGCCGACCCCACCCACCTCCTCTTCGAGTACGTCCTGCACTTCGCCCTGGTTCTCGACACCCTCCCCGAGGGCCCCCTCGCCGTCACCCACATCGGCGGCGCCGGGCTGACGCTGCCCCGCTACGTGCAGCACACCCGCCCCGGCTCGCCGCAGGTCGTGCTGGAGCCGGACGTGCCGCTCACCGAGGCAGTCCGCCACGAGCTGCCCCTGCCCCGCGGGCACCGGATCAGGATCCGGCCGGTCGACGGCCGCACCGGCCTGGCGGCGCTGCGTGGCGCGAGCGCCGACGTCCTGGTGCTCGACGCCTACGCCGGCGGCCGGATGCCCGCCGAGCTGTCGACGGTGGAGTTCCTCGCCGACGTGCGCCGCGTGCTGAAGCCCGAGGGCGTCTTCCTCGCCAACGTCAGCGACGAACCGGCCCGCGACCACCTGCGCCGGTGGCACGCCGGGTTGGCCGAGGTGTTCCCGCAGACCCTGGGGATCGCGCTGGCCGAGGTCTGGAAGCGCCGGCGGTTCGGCAACTACGTCCTGGCCGGCTCCTCGGTCGAGCTCGACGTTTCCCGGCTGACCCGGGCGGTGGCCGGATGCCCGTTCCCCAGCTCGCTGCGCACCCGCGCGGAGCTCGAACGGCTGCTCGGCGGGGGACGGCCCTACACGGACGCCGACACGAGCGAGTCGCCGCAGCCGCCGCCCAAGGACGGCTGGCGCCTCCGCTGACCGGTCAGCCGCTGCGCCCACCCGCGGTCCGGGGCAGGATGGTCGGCATGCCCGCGCAGACCCTGCCCGCTCCCCGAACCCCCGACCCCCTGCAGGCACCCCCGGTGAGGTGGGGGATCCTCGGCCCCGGCAACATCGCCCGCTCCTTTGCCACCTCCCTGCGCGAAGGCACGCGCCAGCAGGTCGTCGCGGTGGGTTCCCGCAGCATCGACCGCGCCCGCGAGTTCGCCGACGAGTTCGGGCTGCCCGCGGCCTACGGCTCCTACGAGGACCTCGTGGCCGACGACGCGGTCGACGTCGTCTACGTCGCCTCGCCGCACTCCGAGCACCGCGACCACGCGCTGCTGGCCCTCGAGGCGGGCAAGCCCGTGCTGGTGGAGAAGGCGTTCACCCGCAACGCCGCCGAGGCCCGCGAGGTGCTGGACGCGGCCCGCGACCGGGGCCTGTTCGCCATGGAGGCGATGTGGACCCGCTTCCTCCCCCACATCGACGTCGTCCGCCAGTCGGTCGAGGCCGGGCTGCTCGGCGACGTGCTCACGGTCATGGCCGACCACGGGCAGACGCTGCACCCTGACGGCCCCGAACGGCTGTCGTCGCCGCACCTGGCCGGCGGCTCGCTGCTCGACCTCGGCGTCTACCCCCTGTCGTTCACGTCCATGGTGCTCGGCCCGTTCGAATCCGTCACGGCGGTGGGTCACCTGACCGACGAGGGCGTCGACGCCCAGCTGTCGGTGACGGTCACGGGCGCGGAGCAGGTTCTGGGACTGGTCGGCTCGTCCATGGTCACGAAGACGCCGACCTCGGCCGCCGTCGTGGGGCGGCACGCGCGCCTGGAGATCCCGGGCGACTTCTTCGTGCCCCAGCCGGTTCGCCTGCTCACGCCGCTGGGCGAGGAGCTCGACCGCTACGAGCCGGACGTCCGCGAGCACGGCTTCCGCTACGAGGCGGCGGAGGTCGCCCGCTGCCTGCACGACGGGGCCCTCGAGTCGCCGCTGATGACCCACGCCGAGACGCTGCGGGTCATGGAGGCGATGGATGAGGTCCGCCGCCAGGTGGGGGTGCGCTACCCCGGGGAGTGACGCAGCCGGTCGCCGAGGGGCGGCCGGAGCGTGAGACCCGCGGCTGCTGCCGCGGACTCAGACCAGCGGCAGGTAGGGCTCGAGGTCGGCGCGGTGGCCGCTGACCCGCAGCGTGCCCGCCTCCCAGGCCTGCTCCCAGCCGAGCTGCCCCACCGCGAGCGCCAGCCAGGTGACGGCGTCGGTCTCGACCACGTTGGGCGGGGTGCCGCGCGTGTGCGTCTGGCCCTCGATGCACTGCACCGCGCCGAAGGGCGGCACACGCACCTCGACGCTGCGCCCCGGCGCCCGCTGGGCAAGCTCCTCGAGGGCGTAGCGCACGGCGGTGGCCAACGTCTCCCGGTCGGTGATGTCGGGGTCGTCGCGCCAGGCGAGCAGCGCGGCGGTCCCCGCTGCGACGGGGACCCGGCGACGCGGCGGCATACCGCTCAACCCCTCATTCGCCGAAGACGGCCGGCAGGGTCCGCGTGTGGGCCTCGCGCAGCTCGGCCAGCCTCACGCTGAACTCGCCCTGCACGTCGAGTCCGTCGGTCTCGTCGTCAACGACGCCGATGCGCGCGTGGGCCTGGCCGCGGGCGGTGCACATGTCGGTGAACCGCACCTCCTCCGAGCGCGGGACCGCCACGACCGCGCGGGCCGTCGACTCGCTGAACAGGGCGGTGAACGCGTCGATCCCGTCGCGCTCGCAGACCTCCTCGAGCCAGATTCGCGCCCCGACGCCGTTGCGCAGCGTCGCCTCGGCCAGCGCGACGGCGAGACCGCCGTCGGACAGGTCGTGGGCGGCGTCGACGAGGCCGTCGCGGCTGGCGTTGACGAGGATGTCGCCCAACAGCTTCTCGGCCGCGAGGTCGACCTTCGGCGGGCGCCCGCCGAGGTGGCCGTGTCGCACGTGCGCCCACTCGCCGCCGTCGAGCTCCTGGCCCGTCGTGCCGAGCAGGTAGATCACCTGGCCCGGCGTCTTCCACCCGCTCGGGGTGCGCCGCGCGACGTCGTCCATGACGCCGAGGACGCCGATGACCGGCGTCGGGTGGATCGCGGTGTCACCGGTCTGGTTGTAGAAGGAGACGTTTCCGCCGGTCACGGGGACGCCCAGCTCGCGGCACCCCTCGGCGATGCCCTTGACCGCCTCGGCGAACTGCCACATCACGCCCGGGTCCTCGGGCGAGCCGAAGTTGAGGCAGTCGGTGATCGCCAGCGGGGTCGCGCCGACCGTGGCGACGTTGCGGTAGGCCTCCGCGAGCGCGAGCTGCGCGCCGGCATACGGGTCGAGCTTGGCGAACCGGCCGTTGCAGTCGGTGCTGACCGCGACGCCGCGGCCGGTCTCCTCGTCGACGCGCACGACACCCGAGTCGTCGGGCATCGCCAGGGCGGTGTTGCCGAGCACGTAGCGGTCGTACTGGTCGGTGACCCAGGACTTGTCGCACAGGTTCGGCGAGGCGAGCAGGGCGAGCAGGTCGGCCTTGACCTCGTCACCCGTCGTGGGCTTCGGCAGGGCTCGGCTTCCGTTCTCCTGCAACGCATCGAGGTATGCCGGCCGCTCCATCGGGCGGTGGTAGACCGGGCCGTCGTGGGCCACCGAACGCGGCGGCACGTCGACGATCACCTCGCCGTGCCAGGTGATGACGAGGTGCTCTCCGTCGGTGACCTCGCCGATGACCGTCGCCTCGACGTCCCAACGGCGGCAGATGGCCATGAACTCGTCGAGCTTGGCCGGCTCGACGATCGCCATCATGCGCTCCTGGCTCTCCGACATGAGGATCTCCTCAGGGCGGAGGGTCGCGTCGCGCAGCGGCACGAGGTCGAGCTCGACCTGCATGCCGCCGTCGCCGTTGGACGCGAGCTCGCTGGTGGCACAGGAGAGGCCGGCGCCACCGAGGTCCTGGATGCCGTCGACGACACCAGCCTTGTAGAGGTCGAGGCAGCACTCGATGAGCACCTTCTCGGCGAACGGGTCGCCCACCTGGACGGCGGGGCGCTTGGCCGGACCACCCTCCTCGAACGTCTCGGACGCGAGGACGGAGACGCCGCCGATGCCGTCGCCACCGGTTTTGGCGCCGAACAGGATCACCTTGTTGCCGGCGCCGGACGCCTTGGCGAGGTGGATGTCCTCGCGGCGCATGGCCCCGACGCACAGCGCGTTGACGAGCGGGTTGCCCTGGTAGCAGTCGTCGAAGACGACCTCACCGCCGATGTTCGGCAGGCCGAGGCAGTTGCCGTAGCCGCCGACACCCGCGACCACGCCGGGCAGGACGCGAGCGGTGTCGGGGTGGTTGAGGTTGCCGAACCGCAGGGGGTCCATGACCGCGATCGGCCGGGCGCCCATCGACATGATGTCGCGCACGATGCCGCCGACGCCGGTGGCCGCGCCCTGGTAGGGCTCGACGTAGGACGGGTGGTTGTGCGACTCGACCTTGAAGGTCACCGCCCAGCCGTCGCCGATGTCGACGACGCCGGCGTTCTCGCCGATTCCGACGAGGAGCTTCTCGCGCATCTCGTCGGTGGTGTTGTCGGCGAAGTGCTTGAAGTGCACCTTGCTTGACTTGTACGAGCAGTGCTCGGACCACATGACCGAGTACATCGCGAGCTCGGCGCTCGTGGGCCGGCGGTCGAGGATGTCGCGGATCCGCTGGTACTCGTCCTCCTTGAGGCCGAGCTCGAGCCAGGGCTGCTCGTGGTCGGGGGTCGCTCCCGCGTTCGTGACCGTGTCGACGTGCGGGGCCTGGGAGGTGCTGGTCGGGACGGTCACGCTGACACCACCTGCTTGAGGATCGAGGTGAAGAACGGGAGGCCGTCAAGGCTGGGGCCGTAGCCGGTCTCGACACAGTGCTCGGGGTGCGGCATGAGGCCGACCACGTTGCCGCGCTCGTTGGTGATGCCGGCGATGTCACGGTAGGAGCCGTTGGGGTTGCGCCCACCCTCGGGCACGACGTAGCGGAACACGACGCGGCCCTCGCCCTCGAGCTCGTCGAGGGTGCGCTCGTCGGCGACGAAGCCGCCCTCGCCGTTCTTGAGGACGATGGTGATCTCCTGGCCCTGCGCGAAGTCGGAGGTCCAGGCGGTCTGCACGTTCTCGACCCGCAGGCGGGTGTCGACGCAGTTGAACTTGCGGTGGTCGTTGCGGATCAGCGCGCCCGGCAGCAGGTGCGACTCGGTGAGCACCTGGAAGCCGTTGCAGATGCCCAGCACCGGCAGTCCACCCCTGGCCGCGGGCACCAGCTGGTCCATCACGGGCGCGAACCGGGCGATGGCACCGCAGCGCAGGTAGTCGCCGTAGGAGAACCCACCGGGGAGGATGACCGCGTCGACGCCCTTGAGGTCGGCGTCGCCGTGCCACAGGCTGACCGGCTCGCCGCCGACGGCGTGCACCGCCCGGGCGGCGTCACGGTCGTCGAGCGACCCCGGAAACGTGACGACCCCGACCTTCACCGGTCGGGGTCCTTCTCGTCCTGCGCCCGGACGCCTGCGTTGACGTCGTGCTCCGCCCGGACCGAGACGACGTCCTCGATCACGGGGTTCGACAGCAGCGTCTCGGCGGCCTTGCGGGCGGCCTCGAGCACCTCGTCGGTGACCTCCCCGTCCACCGTGAGGACGAAGCGCTTGCCCTGCCTCACGTCGGTGAACTGGTCGAAGCCGAGCCGGGGCAGTGCCCCGTTCACGGCCTGTCCCTGGGGGTCGAGGATCTCTGGCTTCAGCATCACGTCAATCACGACGTTGCCCATGCGGGGTCTCCTGGGAGGCAATCGGGAGGGAGCGCGGCCAGTCTATCCACCGCCCGACGAGGGGTATGCCGCGCGGTCACCCTGCGGGACCATGGAGCCGTGACGCGCACCAAGGCGTGGTCGACGCACATCGGGACGGCTCTGTACCGCCGGTCCGGTGGCCGGCTCGCCGGTGGCACCGATGACGCGCCGGTGCTGCTCCTGACCGTGCCGGGTCGGCGCACCGGCCTGCCGCGCTCCGCCTGCGTCCGCACCATCCCCCACGACGGCGACTACCTCGTGTGGGGCACCGGCGCGGGCTCCCCCACCGACCCCGACTGGTTCCGCAACCTGCGGCACGCGGGGGCCGGCGAAGGGCAGATCGGGGGGCAGCGGTTCCGGTTCACCGCGCGCGAGCTCACCGGGGAGGACCGCGAGCACGTCTGGCACGACGTCGTGCTGCGGAGGCTGCCGAAGGTCGCCCGGTACGCCCGTCGGGCCGGGCGTCCGATCCCTGTCGCCCGCCTGACCGTCCTGGATACCGTGGCCGAGGACGAGGGTGGCCAGGACGCCGTCGACAGGTGAGCGGGCGGCATACAGGGTAGGAAGAGGGCACCAGACTCTCGATGGAAGGTGCCCCTGCAATGCCCCGAGGGAAGCTCATCGTCACCGACCGGTGGCCCAGCGAGCTCGTGCTCGTGCGCCACGGGCAGAGTGTCGGCAACATCGCCGCGACCGAAGCCGGACGCAGCGGGGCCGAGCGCCTCGACCTCGACTACCGCGACGCCGACACCCCGCTGTCGGACACCGGCCTGGAGCAGGCGCGGGCCGTCGGCACCCACCTCGGCCGCCGGGCGCAGGACGCCTGCCCCGACCTCATCGTCAGCTCCCCCTACCGCCGCGCGGCGGAGACGGCGCGCACGGCCGTGGAGGCGTGGGGCTGCGACCACGAGATCGTGCTGGACGAGCGCCTCCGCGAGCGTGACCTCGGGGTCTTCGACGGGCTCACCTCGGCCGGCATCAAGGCGCAGTACGCCTCGGAGGCCGAGCGCCGCCACCGCATCGGCAAGTTCTACTACACCCCACCTTCGGGCGAGAGCTGGTGCGACGTCACCCTGCGGGTGCGCTCGCTGCTCGCGGACCTGCGCGACGGCTACGAGGGCAAGCGGGTGTGGCTGTTCACCCACCAGGCGGTGATCATGAGCTTCCGCTACGTGCTGGAGCACCTGACCGAGCAGGAGCTGCTCGAGATCGACAGCACGCTGGACCTGCCCAACTGCTCGGTGACGTCGTACCGGTCGGAGCAGGGCGGTCTCGCGCTCGTCGACTTCGCCGACACCACGGCGGTCGAGGAGTCGCAGGCGCCGACCACCGCCGAGCCCTCGAGGTCGCGGGAGGCCAACGATGCCCGCTGACCGGACGACCACCGCAGCGGTCGACTCGACTGACGACTCGACGGACGCCGGGGTGGACGCCGCGGTGGACGTCACCGCCGGCCTGCTGCGCCGGTGGCCACTGCCCGAGCCCGGCAAGGACAAGGAGTCCCGTGGCCGCGTGCTGGTGCTCGGGGGCACGGCAAGCACACCGGGAGCGGTGCTCCTCGCCGGCGAGGCGGCGCTGCGGGCGGGCGGAGGCAAGCTGCAGATCGCCACGGCGGAACCGGTGGCGAGCGCGCTGGCGGTCGCGGCGCCGGAGTCCCTGGTGGCTCCGCTGCCCACCGACCGAGGCGGCAACATCGACCCGGGCGCCGCTGACGAGGTGCTGTGCTTGTCCGACGGCTGCGACGCGCTGCTCGTCGGACCGGGCTTCTCCGACGTGGACGCCTCGGTGCACCTGTTGGAGCACCTGCTGCCCCAGCTGACGTGCCCGGTCGTGGTCGACGCGCTGGGCTCGGCCTACGTCACCGCGCACCGCGACGGGCTCGCCCACCTCGGCGGCAGGGCCGTGCTGACCCTCAACCCCGACGAGCTCGCGAAGACGCTCGGCATCGAGGCCGGTGAGGTGGAGGACGGCCCTGCAGCGGCGGCCCTACGCCTGGCCCGGGAGGCCACGGCCGTCGTGGTGTGCGGCGGCCAGGGCAAGACCGTCGCCGCCCCGGACGGGCGTCTCTGGACGAGCAGCAGCGGCAACCCGGGCCTGGGCGTCTCCGGATCCGGTGACGTGCAGGCCGGCATCGTCGCGGGGCTGCTCAGTCGCGGCGCCGAGCCGGAACAGGCCGCGGTCTGGGGTGGGCACCTGCACGGGTCCGCGGGCGACCGCCTGGCGAAGGAGGTCGGCACGCTGGGCTTCCTCGCCCGCGAGATCGCCGGGTGTGTGCCGCGGCTCCTCGACGAGCTGAGCCCCTGAGCCGCCCGGGCTGCCCTCGGCGCCTGGCGGCGCGCTCTGCGGCCCTTCGACCCTGTCCCGACCCCACACCACCCATCAGCGTGGAGGTCGAGAGGAGGAGGGCATGGACCGCAGACACCTGCTTCGCAGCGTCGCCGGTGCCGCGGCGGCAGCCACGGTGACGGGCTACCTGGCCTACCGTCCCCGGATGTTGACCTGGGGAGCCACCCGGGAGGAGGCAGTCGAGGCGCTGCCCGGCGACGAGGACACACCGGGCGCTCGCAGCCAGTGGACGCGTGCGATCACCATCGAGGCGCCCCCCGACCAGGTCTGGCCGTGGCTGGTCCAGATGGGTATCCGTCGGGCCGGGTTCTACACCCACGACCGTGTGGAGCGACTGCTCTTCCGAGCCCGCTACGTCGAGGGACGGCACTCGGCGACGAGGATCCACCCCGAGCTGCAGGAACTGAAGCAGGGTGACCGCATCTACATGGGCGGCGGCGTCCACGCGCCGGTGTCGCACATCGAGCCGAACCGGCACCTCGTCACCTTCGAGACCTTCGTGCTGCGGCCGCTGCCCGGGAACCGGACGCGCCTGGTCGTCCGGTACCGCGGCGACGGCTTCGCCGAGCCCGCCCTCCGCGCGGTCGATCCGGACGCCCCCACTGCGCTGCGGCTGATCGGCTCCGCCGTGCGCACCGTGCCCGGCCTGGACCTGCTCGCCCGCGGCATCGACCTCTTCGTCGCCGACCCTCTCCACCACTACATGGAGGCCGGGATGCTCAAGGGCATCAAGAGGCGGGCAGAGGGTATGGCTGCCCGGTGAGCAGGGGTGTGGCCGCAGATATCCCGTTGCGGCGCCCGTCGGGGGCCGCCTACCGTGGCCACATCATGGAGATCTGACATCACGCACCCGCTCGCGCCCGCGGCCCTGCCCGGCGAGCCACCATCGACCGGGCCCCGGCCCTGGAGTGCTGATGTCAACCACCACCCTTCGTCTCCGTGACCTCATGGTGTCCCTCGGCGGTCGCGTCGTCCTCGACGGCGTCGACCTCTCCGCCCGACCCGGTGAGCGTGTCGGCCTCGTCGGCGAGAACGGGACCGGCAAGTCCACCCTGCTGCGCGCAGCCGCCGGCCACCTCTCGCCCGACGGCGGTGAGACGCAGGTGCCCCCCGACCTGGGGTACCTCCCCCAGGACGGCGGGCTCGACCCGCAGTCCACGGTCGGCGAGGTGTTGCACCGCGCGCTGGCACCCCTGCACGAGGCGGTCTCGCGGCTGGAAGACCTTGCCGCCGCCCTGGTTGAGCACGACGGCAAAGCCCATGACCGCCCTTCGCAGGACCGGCTGGCGGCCGACTACGACGCCGCGCTGGCCTGGGCGCAGGCCCATGACGCGTGGGACGCCGACCGCCGCAGCCAGGTGGCAGCCCGTCGACTCGGCCTGCACGGGCTGCGGCCCGGACAGCTCGTGGCGGAGCTGTCCGGGGGTGAGCGCAGCCGGCTCGCCCTGGCTGCCCTGCTGACCCGGCGGCCCGCGTGCCTGCTGCTCGACGAGCCCACCAACCACCTCGATGACGAGGCACTGGACTTCCTCGAGTCGGCTCTGGTCGCGCTCCCGGGCGTGGTGGTCGCGGCGAGCCACGACCGGGTGTTCCTCGAGCGCGTGTGCACCAGTGTGGTCGACCTCGACCCCTCCCACTTCGGGACCGACGGCCGCGGTGGCCGCCGGTTCACCGGCGGGTACTCCACCTACCTGCACCACAAGCAGGCGGCTCGCCGACGGTGGGAAGAGGCGTACGAGGCGCAGCAGGACGAGCGGGCAGCCCTGCACGCGGCCACCCGCACGGTCGCTCGGGACGTCGCCCACGGCCGCGCCCCGCGGGACAACGACGGCTTCATCCACCACTTCAAGGGATCCCGGGTCCAGGACACGGTGCGGCGCCGCGTGCGCAACGCCGAGCAGCGGCTCGCTGCGCTGGACCGGAGGGCCGTGCCGCGCCCACCGGCACCGCTGACGCTGACTGGCGCCTTCGACGAGCAGGTGCGCGCGGCCCGGGTGCGCGCCCGAGAGGTCGCCGCCGAGGGGAGGCTCCGCCTCGACCGGCTCGACGTCGAACCCGGGGACAAGCTGCTGCTCACCGGCCCCAACGGCTCGGGCAAGTCGACCCTGCTCGCCGTCCTGGCCGGCCGGGTGTCTCCTGATGGAGGCGTCGTCGACGTGCAGGCCCGACGGGTCGGCCACCTCCCGCAGGACGTGCGCTTCACCCATCCCGGCCGCAGCGCCAAGGCCGTGTTCGAGGCGGCATCTCCGCGACGGGACCTGGCCGAGCTGGGGCTTCTCCCTCCTGGCCAGCACTCCCGCCCCGTGGGCGAGCTCAGCCTCGGGCAGCAACGACGGCTGGCGCTGGCCCTGCTCATGGCGGGCCTCCCCGACCTCGTGCTGCTGGACGAACCGAGCAACCACCTGTCGCTCGCCCTCGTCGAGGAGCTCGAGGACGCCCTGCGCGACACCCCGGCCACCGTCGTCGTGGCCAGCCACGACCGGTGGCTGCGCGGCCGGTGGTCAGGCAACCACACCGAGCTCGGCCCGGCCTGACCCCACCTCAGCCGAATCGGCGCCCCGTGAGCCGCTCATAGGCCTCGACGTACTTCGCGCGGGTGCGCTCGACGACCTCGTCCGGCAACGGCGGGGGCGGCTGCTCCGAGGAACGGTCCCACCCGCTGGCAGGGGAGGTCAGCCACTCGCGCACGAACTCCTTGTCGAAGGAGGGCTGGGGGTGCCCCGGCTTCCACTGGTCGGCCGGCCAGAAGCGGGAGGAGTCCGGGGTCAGCACCTCGTCCGCGAGCACCAGCGTGTCGTCCTCGAGGCCGAACTCGACCTTCGTGTCGGCGATGAGGATCCCCCGGTCGGCGGCAATTTCGTTGCCCCGCTTGAGGATCGCCACGGTCAGCTCCCTCGCCCGCGCGGCGAGGTCAGCTCCGAGCACACGCTCCACGTCGGCATACGGCATCGGCTGGTCGTGCTCGCCCACCGGCGCCTTGGTCGAGGGCGTGAACACCGGCTCCGGGAGCCGCGACCCGTCCACGAGGCCCTCGGGCAGCAGCACGCCGCTGACGTGACGGTTCGCGGTGTACTCGCGCAGGCCGCCACCGGTGAGGTAGGCGCGAGCGACGCACTCGACGGGCAGCATCGCCAGCCGCTTCACGAGAACCGAGCGCCCGGCCACCTCGGCGGGCACATCGGTGGACACCACGTGGTTGGGCACGAGGTCCTGCAGCTGCTCGAACCACCACAGCGACATCTGGGTCAGCACGGCGCCCTTGTCGGGGATCGGGCTGTCGAGGATGAAGTCGAAGGCCGAGATGCGGTCGCTGGCGACCAGCAGCAGCTGGTCGCCGCGCGGCTCGCCGGTTGCGGCGTCGAGCGGCGCGTAGAGGTCGCGCACCTTGCCGGAGTAGACGTGGGCGTAGCCGGGCAGCACCAGCGGCGCGGAGGTCGTCATGGCCGACATCCTCCCAGCCGCCCGGGCCGGGCTGTCGAGCCGCCCGGCGCGTCGAGCTCAGCCCGGTGCGGATCGCGGCAGGAGGCGTGCGCCAGCCGCGGCATCGCCGCCGCCGCGAACTCGCGGAACTCCTCCTGCAGGTGTGCCCTCACCGAGCCCCTCCTCGCTCCACCACGGCAAGGCGGTGACGGGGCACGGCGGTTGGGTGCGACGCGAGAGATTCTCACACGAGGTGTTGACTTGAAGTGAACTTCATCTTTCACGATGGCTCGCATGACTGCCACCGCCGGGGCGACCTGCGCCTCCTCGCCGCCGTCGCTGCTCCAGCGCGAGCACCTCCCGTTCGCCGCCGGGGCCGTCGCCCTCGTCACCCTCGGGGCGTTCGAGAACCGGGCCGTCATGACGGTGCTCCCGACGGTGGCCGAGCGGCTCGGCGGCCTGTGGCTCTTCGGTGCGGCGTCGGCGGCGCCGATGATTTCCTTCGTCCTCGCCACCGCGGTCGCCGGCACGTGGGCGGACCGCCGCGGTCCGCTGGAGCCGATGTATGCCGGCCTGGGCCTGTTCGTGCTGGCCCAGGCCACGATGGGGCTGGCCCCCTCGATGGCCGTCTTCGCGGCAGCCCGGCTCGGGGGCGGGCTCGCCGAGGGCCTGATCGACCTCGGCCTCGTGGTGCTCATGGCCCGCGCGCTGCCGGAGGAGCTGCGCGCCAAGATGTTCGCCGCCTTCGCTGCGGCCTGGGTGTTGCCGTCGGTGATGGGCCCGGCCCTCGCCGGCGCGGTGGCCGAGCACCTCGGCTGGCGCACCGTTTTCCTCATGGCCATCGTCCTGGTGGTGCCCGCCACGGCGATGCTGCGGCCCGCGATGGCACAGGCTCGCGCCACGGCGCCGGCACCGACCCGGTGGACCTCCGGCGAGCGGCGGGTGGTCGGCGCGGCGGCTCTGGTCGCCGCAGCGCTGGCCCTGCTCACCGCGGGGGGCTCGCTCGTCACGCGCGAGGGTTCGCTCGCCCTCCTCGGCGCGACCGCCTCGCTGGTGAGCCTGTTCGTCCTCCTGCCGTCCGTCCGTGCGGTGCTGCCGCCGGGCGTGCTGACCCTCGACCGCGGCATACCCACCGTCATCGCCCTGCGAGGCGTCCTTGCCGCAGCTTTCGGACTGGTGGGCGCCTTCATCCCGCTGATGCTCACGGCGGTCCACGACTTCACACCCACGACGGCGGGCGTGAGCCTGACCGTCACCGGGCTCTTCTGGTCGCTCGGCTCGCAGGTACACGGGCTGGGCTGGGTGCAACGCACGGTCCCACCCGTGCAGCGGCTGCGCATCGGCTTCGGGCTCATCGCCGCAGGAGTGGCGGGACCGGCCCTGCTGAGCCTGGGCCTGCTCCCGGCGTGGGCCGGCCTGTCGCTGTGGGCGGTGGCCGGCATCGGCATGGGACTGTCGTCGCCCACCCTGTCGACCCACCTGCTCAGCCTCTCGCCGGCGACGACGCAGGGCCGCCACACCGCCGCGAGCAACCTCACCGGCTCGGTGTCGCAGTCGCTCACCCTGGGGGCAGCCGGGGCGCTCATCGCCTGGCAGTCGCCCGCGCTGCCGGGATGGCTCTTCGCCGCGGTCATGGCCGCCGGCGGGGTCATCGCCCTCGGCGGCGCAGCGGTCGCCGGTCGAGCCCGCTAGGTGGCGCGAGCGCGACCGTCCACAGGCGCCGCCGCGTCGTCACACCGTCCACAGGGCACCCGTCTCCTGTGGTGCGTCACACGCACCCATGTCGCCGAATCTGGCTGTGCTGCAATGGTTTTCGTCCGCATCGTGTCGAACTGAGCTGTCGGCGGTCGGCTCTACTGTGGTCGTCATGGAGGGAAAGCAGCAGCTGAGCATGGCCGAGTGCCTCGAGCGGTTCGCGGCTGCCAGGACCGCGATGGCTGCCCTCGGCGATGTGCTGTGGCAGACACCGTCGGGCGGTGGGCCGGACGGTCTCGCTGGGTTGTTGAGCGAGGTGGACGCCCTCGGCATGGCGTGCGATGCGGGCCGGGTCGCGGTGGTCGGTGAGGCCATGGAACGGGGCGAAACCTCCGGTGGTCCGGCGGCGATGACGATGGTGCAGTGGGTCAGGCATCACGCGCCGTCGACGAGGGCCGGTGGGGCGGGCACGGTGGTCGCGGTGGCGCAGGCGTTCCAGAAGCAGGTCAACGCCCCGGTCATGGAGGCCGTGGACACCGGCCGGCTGCCGGTGGCATCCGCGGCGGCGGTCGTGTCCGAGTTCGAGAAGCTGCGGCCGCTGCTGGCCGAGGGCGCAGAGCCGCCCGTGCTGGAGGGGCTGGTCGGCCTGGCCGCCGAACAGGGCCCGCGGGCCTGCCGGCAGCTGCGCCCGGCGATGCTGGCCCGCTACGGGCTGAACGATGTCCTGCAGAGCCAGCAGAACCTGGGCAAGGCGTTCGTCGCGCTGTCCCAGCCGCGGGACACCGGCGCCGACACCTTCGAGTACCGGCTGACCCTCGACGTCGAGGGCAAGGCAGTCCTGGAGGCCGCGCTGGGGCCGTTGTCGGCGCCGAAGCCGGTCGACGGGGAACGCGATCTGCGCTCCAGCGACCGCAGGCGGGGCGACGCCCTGGTGACGTTGGTGAGGCGGGCGGTCGCGGCCGGGGACGAGGTCGGCAGGACCAACAAGACCACCCTGCTGCTGACCATGGACTGGGAGTCCCTGCGCGACGGGCTCGGGGCGGCGACCACCCTGGGCGGGTTGGACGCCGGCACCCACCTGGCCCCGCAGACCGTGCGCCGGTTGTGCTGCGACGGGTCGGTCGTCCCGATCGTGCTCGGCGGCCGGGGTGAGGTCGTGGACTGGGGCCTGGAGAAGCGGTACGAACGCAGTCGCCCAGACCAAGAGGCTCTGGCTCCGCGACGGCGGCTGCACCTACCCCGGCTGCGACGCCCCGCCACAGTGGACCGACGCCCACCACCTCGTGCACTGGGCAGATGCCGGCCCCTCGAACCTCGACAACGCCGCCCTGCTGTGCGAGCGGCACCACACCATCGTGCACGCCCGCCGCCACGCCGGCCACGTCGTCAAGGACACCGACGGGGAACGGGTCGAGTGGGACCTCACCCGGGGCTCCTACGACGAGCTCCTCGCCAGGCGCGCCGCGCAGGAACCAGCGTGACCCCGCCCCACACCCCGCCGCCACCGGTGGGGCCTGAGGCATGCCCGACGGTGGACGTCAGCCGACGTGCAGCTCACGGCGCTCGGCGGCGAGCGCGATGTCGGTGCGGTGGTGGGAGCCCTCGAGCTCGATCTTGCCGACCGCCTCGTAGACGCGCTCCCGCGCCTGCGACAGGCTGTCGCCGAGCGCCACGACCGAGAGCACCCGCCCGCCGGCCGACACGAGCGTGCCGTCCGGGCCGAGCGCCGTGCCGGCGTGCATGACGTAGGCCGTGGGCACCTCCGCCACGGCGTCGAGGCCGAGGACGGGGTCGCCGGAGCGGGGGGTCCCGGGGTAGTTGTGTGCCGCGACCACGACCGTCACCGCGTGCTGCTCCGACCAGCGCAGCGCGCCGACGCTGTCGAGCCGGCCTGTCGCCGCGGCGTGGAGCAGGCCACCGAGCGGGGTCTCGAGCCGGGCGAGCACGACCTGGGTCTCGGGGTCGCCGAAGCGGGCGTTGAACTCGATCACCCGCGGGCCCTTCGACGTCAGCGCGAGGCCGACGTAGAGGACGCCCGCGAAGGGGGTGCCGCGGCGACGCATCTCGTCGACGGTCGGCTGGGCCACCCGGGTGACGACCTCGTCCACCAGCGACGACGGCGCCCAGTCCAGCGGCGAGTAGGCGCCCATGCCCCCCGTGTTGGGCCCCTGGTCGCCATCGCCGACCCGCTTGAAGTCCTGGGCCAGGCTCAGCGGCACCACGGTGCTGCCGTCACAGATGCAGAAGAGGGACGCCTCCGGGCCGTCGAGGTACTCCTCGACGACCACGCGGCCACCCTCCTTGGCGAGACAGGCGCGGGCGTGCTCGAGCGCCTCGGCGCGGTCGGTGGTGACGACGACGCCCTTACCGGCGGCCAGGCCGTCGTCCTTGACCACGTGCGGGGAGCCGAGCGCATCGAGGGCAGCCCCGACCTCCTCGATCGAGGCGCAGACGTGGGCCATCGCCGTCGGCACCTCGGCGGCCGCCATGACCTCCTTGGCGAAGGCCTTGCTCCCCTCGAGCTGGGCGGCCCGCGCCGAGGGGCCGAAGCAGGGGATGCCCGCCGCGCGCACGGCGTCGGCGACGCCGGCCACCAGCGGTGCCTCCGGCCCGACGACGACGAGGTCGACGCCCCGCGCCTGCGCCAGGGCCGCGATGCCCTCGCCGTCGAGCAGGCCGCCCGTCAGCGGCTCGCACAGGGCGGACGCATCCATGCCGGGGTTGCCCGGGGCCGCGATCACGGCGTCCACCGCGGGGTCTGCGGCCAGGGCGCGGACGAGGGCGTGCTCACGGGCACCGGTGCCGATGACGAGAACCTTCACAGGCACACCCTAGAGAACGACCCGCCACAATGAAGTGCGCGGCGTCCCGGGGAGGCAGGGGGGACATCTCCCGGGGACGCCGCGCATCCGACGTGCGGTCGCCTGGCGGGGGAACCTGCAACCTGGCACGTGGGTCGACGGGGTCGACGAGGACAACTGTGGCAAACGACGGGGCCCGAGGTAAAGGGCTGATGCGGCGGAGTTCCGTCATTGACGGATAGTCGCCAAGGCCTGACGATGTGATTCGACGGGGCCGCGCGGGGCCCCCCGCCTGACCGGAAGAGGCGCTGCATGGATCTTGGCGACGAGCAGCCCAAAGTGGCCCCCGGCCTCGAGGGGGACGTGCCGATCGCGTACCCGGACCCCGACACCGAGTCGGCGGCCACCCGCGTCTACCTCGCCGTGCTGCAGCACCCGCAGCCCTCCCGCTCACTGCTCATCGCCCACGGGATCCGCGAGGACCTGGTCGACGCGAGCCTGCGCATCCTCGACGCCCAGGGCCTCATCCGACTCCACGAGGGGGGCCACCTCGAGGTCGTGCCACCCGACATCGCCCTGCCCAACGTCGCCGCCGAGCTCGAGCACCGGGCCCGGCAGACCCGCTCCGCCGCGCACGAGCTGGCGCAGGTCTACTTCCAGGCCAGGGCCAACACGATCCGTCCCGACCCGGCCAGCCTGCGCGTGCTGCAGTCGATGGACGAGCTCGCGGCCGCCACGGCCGACATCATCAGCACCGGCACCGAGCGCATCCGCTGCTTCCGGTCGATGTCGCCGCGCACCCGGGAGCTCTTCGCCGCCCCCCTGCACAGCCATGAGGCCCGCAGCACCGGCGTCGGGGGTGTCCCGCTCGACATGGCGACGACCTACACCGCCGAGGTCCTCGACCTCGACAACGCCCTGCAGGTGCTCGAGGCCCGCGAGCGCGGCGGGGAGCGGTTCCGCTTCGTCAACTCGGTTCCGTTCTCCGCGCTGGTCGTCGACGAGACGGCCGCGGTCGTCGACACCACCCTGTTCGAGGAGAACGGCGCCGGCTCCGTGCTCGTGCGCAGCCGACCGATGGTGCGGGCGCTGGCGGCCCTGGCCGACCTGTTCTGGGACCTCGGCTCCCCGCTGCCCCGCACTGCCGGCGCCCGGACCGCAGAGGCGCGGGACCGGGCCATCCTGGCCCTGCTGGCGGCCGGGGCACCCGACGCCACGATCGCCCGGCAGACCGGCGTCTCCCAGCGCACCGTGGAGCGGCGGGTCCGCGCCCTGATGGACCAGCTCGGCGCCGGCACCCGGTTCCAGGCGGGCGTGCAGGCCGCGCGGCGCGGCCTCCTCTGACGGCCCGCCCGCCCGACCGCGCCCCCTCCTCCCACCAGGTGGGCCGAGTCGGGCGCCGACTGCGCCCGCGCCGTGGCTAGACTCGTGCGTTCGCACACCAGGGGAAGAGCAGACAACCGTGACGCGTCCGGACCACCTCAGCACCGAGGCCGCCACCGACCACGTGGCCGACCGATCCGAGCACGGATCCGAGCACGAGGTCGCCCACGAGATCGCTGTGGAGCAGGCCTACGTCGACCGGGTCTACGCCGAGCTGGCCAAGGCCGCGACGCGAGCGGGCCTGGTCGAGGCCGACGGCCTCGCGCGTGGTCGCACCGACCGCACCGGCGACGTCCGCGACGAGGAGCTCACCGGCCTGTTCGAGCGCGACGCCCTGGTCTTCAACGCCGTACGCCGGCGCACCACGCTCGAGAGCCAGTACGAGGGCCTGGTCTTCGGACGCCTCGACCTCGACCGGCCCGGCCAGGCCGGTGAGCCGCGGGAGGCGCGGTACATCGGAAGACTCGGCGTGCGCGACGACGACTACGAGCCGCTGGTCATCGACTGGCGCGCTCCCGCGGCCGCCGCGTTCTACCGGGCCACCCCCGTCGAGCCGATGGGTGTCGTCCGCCGCCGGGTGCTTCGCTGCAAGGGCTCGGAGGTCATCGGGGTCGAGGACGACCTCATGGTGGCCGAGGCGCCCGACGACATGGTCGTGGTGGGCGACGGCGCCCTGCTGGCTGCGCTCACCCGCAGCCGCGGCACCCAGATGCGAGACATCGTCGCGACGATCCAGCGCCACCAGGACGAGGCCATCCGCGCGCAGGCTCGCGGCGTCACGGAGATCACCGGCGGGCCGGGCACGGGCAAGACGGTGGTCGCGCTGCACCGAGCCGCCTACCTGCTCTACTCGGACCGCCGCAGGTTCGAGTCCGGCGGCATCCTCGTGGTCGGCCCCTCCGCGGCCTACACGGCCTACATCGAGCGGGTGCTCCCCTCGCTCGGCGAGGAGTCCGTGACCATGCGCTCCCTCGGTGACGTCGTCGAGGGCGTCACCGCGGCGCGTCTCGACACCCCGGCGGCCGCAGCCGTGAAGGGGTCATTGCGCATGCGCCGCCTCCTCTCCCGCGCCTGCCACGACGCCGTGCCGGACGCCCCCACCCAGTTCCGCGCCTTCGTGGCCGGGCGCGCCATCCGGCTCGAGGCGCCGGTGCTGGACCGCATCCGCGCGCAGGTCCTGCGCAACCACCACCGCAACCTGGCCGTTCCCGCCGTCACCAGGGCGCTCGCGGAGGCCGCGTGGGCTTCCCACCGCGAGGGCGACCGCGACGAGTTCCTCGACCACTTCGAGGACCACCTCGAGGTCGAGGCGTTCCTCAAGCAGTGGTGGCCGCAGGTCGACGCCCGCGAGGTGCTGCTGTGGATGACCGACAGCGCCCGGGTGCGCCGCTACGGCCAGGGCGTCCTCGCCCCGGGTGAGGCAGAGCTGCTCGCCGACTCCTTCGCCACGGCCCTCGAGACCGGCGAGTGGTCGGTGGCCGACGTCGCCCTCCTCGACGACCTGACCACCCGCCTCGGCACGATCCAGGACGAGCCGGCCGAGGAGCGGGGCTTCTACGAGATCGAGGAGCTCGACGACCTCGCGCAGTACGGGGTCGCGGAGGTGCGCGCCACCCGTCAGGGCGCCGCCCCGGCCGCGGTCGGCCACGTGCAGCGGGCGCACGACCCCCGTGCGCGCCTGATGCACGGCCGTATCGGCGGACCGGAGGAGTACGCGCACGTTCTCGTCGACGAGGCGCAGGACCTCTCACCCATGCAGTGGCGGATGCTCGGGCGCCGCGGGCGCTACTCGTCGTGGACGGTCGTCGGCGACGCGGCCCAGGCGTCCTGGCCCGACGCAGCCGAGGCGGCCAGGGCCCGCGCCGAGGCGTTCGGCTCCCAGGAGCGGCGCCTCTTCCACATGGACACCAACTACCGCAACGCCAGGGAGATCTTCGACTACGCCGCCGAGGTGGTCCGCGCCGCGGTGCCCGACGCCGACATCCCGGCCGCGGTGCGCGAGACCGGCGTCCAGCCGGTGGAGGCTGCTGTCGCCGCCGACGCCGTGCTGCAGGCCGCCCGGGCCGAGGTGGACCGCTGGCTCGACGAGGTCGAGGGGTCGATCGCTGTGGTGACTCCTGCCGCCCACGCGACAGGGCTCGCGTCACTGGCCGGAGCGGGGTCGGGCCGGGTGCAGGTCATCGACCCCATGTCGACCAAGGGCCTGGAGTACGACGCCACCGTGATCGTGGACCCCGAGGAGATCACCGCCGAGTCGCCCGGCGGGGTGCGCGTGCTCTACGTCGCCCTGACCCGCGCGGCCCACCGGATGTCCGTGGTCCGGGTGCACTGACCCCGAACCTCTGACCCCGGGCTCCGGCCCCTGCTCCCTGTCGGCCAGGGCCCGGAGGCTGCCGCCTGATCGGTCGCACCTGTGACTGGTGGGACGGGACGTGACCCGCGGCGCCTTGTGCTCGAAATGTTCGGCCGAACGGACTACGTCACCGTCATGAATTCTCTCCTGCCTTTACGTTTTCTTTACTAATACTTTGCCTTTAACAGGCGCGCGCTAGACCGGATCGAGGGGGATCGGAACGGTCGCGGGTCACGGAGGGGAAGTGTCATGAGAACGTTCTCGGGACTCACCGCACGACGTCGAGGCGGGGCCGCCCTGGTCGCCGCCGTCGTGGCGGCCATGGTGCTCACGCCGGTGCAGTCCGTGTGGGCCGCCGACCTCGGCGGCTTCGAGATCGACGGCAACCTGACCCCGGCGGCAGGCGGCCCAACCGACTGGTCCGGCCTCAGCGGCGCCGCGTGCGTCGTGGACGGGGTCTCCGACGCCACCGGCTACAAGGGCGCCGAGAGCTCGGACGTCGACTCGTGGGCAGGCGAGTCCGTGGCCACCGGCAAGACCGACATCGCGGCGATCCAGACCTACTCCCGGGTGGACCAGACCGGGCACCAGTGGACCTACGTCGCGGTCCAGCGCGCCACCACCGAGGGGTCGACCTACTTCACCTTCGAGTACAACCACAAGCCCAACCACCAGAGCCGACCCGGCGGCAACGGCAAGCCGGCCGCGGTGCCCACCCGCACGACGGGCGACCTGCGCCTGATGTTCCAGCAGCAGGGCAACGCCCAGAACGAGCAGCTCGGCAAGATCGTCATCGACGGCATGGACCGCTGGGTCGACGGCCAGTGGGTGGCCCAGACCATCACTCCGAGCGCCATCGCCGGCCTGTCCAACACCGCAGCCGTCGCCGGCCTGTGCGGCTCGGCCCAGGCCGCGCCCGGCGCCTTCATGGAGGTCGCGCTCGACCTCACCGTGCTCGGCATGGAGCCCGGCTGCGAGAGCGCCGGCTTCGGCACCTTCAACGTCCGCAGCCGCCAGTCGCCGTCGATCAGCTCCGAGATGTCCGACGTCGCCACGGGCACCACGCACGTGATGCCGAACTGCGGCCGCGCCACCATCACCAAGCGCGGACCGTCCGGCCAGGTGGTCGGCGACGCCGGCCTGCGCTTCGAGATCTCGCCGGACCCCCGCGACGGGGTCGGCACGGCATACGTCAACGACAACGTGACCACCGGTCTCGCCGGCAACGAGGTCGCGGACGCGGACGACCGCGCCGGCTATGTCGCCTTCACCACCTCGCGCTTCGGCGTCTACACGGTCACCGAGGTCGCTCCCCCGGCCGGCTACCTGCTCCCGGGCGACGCGTCCACCACTGTCACCATCGCGCGCTACAGCGACGTGCCGATCGAGGTCGTCGACCCGCTCGGCACCGGCACGGTGCTCAAGGTCGACGCGACCACCGGCGACCCGCTCGGCGGGGCGGAGTTCACCTTCACCAAGACGCGGGACCCCTACAAGGACACCGCCATCACGGTGCGCGACAACGGTGAGGGCGACCTCGACCCGCGTGCCGGCTACGTCAAGGCGGGCGGGCTCTACACCGGCGACTGGCGGGTCGCCGAGACCGACGCCCCGGCCGGCTACCTGCTCGACGGCGACGCGCAGACCCTGACGGTGTCGCACGAGACGCCCGACCCGGTGCTGGCCCGCGCCTTCGAGAACCGGCAGAACGGCCAGCTCGTCTGGGCCAAGGTCGGGGAGGACGAGCAGACCCGTCTGGCCGGCGCACGCTTCCGGCTCGACCGCCTGGAGGGGGTCCAGGTGGTCGAGTCGGTGACCGTGACCGACAACGCCGGCCTCGACACCGATCCCGACACCGGCGAGTTCCGGGTCAGCGGGCTGGCCTTCGGCACGTGGCGCGTCACCGAGACCGAGGCACCCGAGGGCTACCTCGCGGGGCCGGCGAGGACCCTCGAGCTGTCGACGCAGAGCCACACCGTCACGTTCTCGTTCGTCAACACCGAGAACGGCCAGGTCACCTGGCGCAAGGTCGACGAGTTCGACACCGTGCTCGACGGCGCCGCCTTCACGCTCTCGCGCACCGGGCAGTCGGTGGTCGTCACCGACAACACCGGCGCCGCCGGCTACACCGGTCGCGACACCAACCCCGAGCCCGGCCACTTCGCCGTCACAGGCCTCGACTTCGGCACCTGGACGCTCACCGAGACGACCGTGCCCCAGGGGTATGCCGGGGGCGCACCCGAGCAGGTCACCATCACCGCCGGCACGGCCGCCGTCGACGTCGGCGACGTCGTGAACACCCAGGACGGCCGGGTCAGCTGGACCAAGGTCGGCGAGGACGGCGCCCCGCTCGCGGGTGCCGAGTTCACCGCGGCCACCGGCACCGGGGCCAGGACCCAGACCATCCACGTCACCGACAACACCGGCCAGGGCGGCTACGACGGGGCCGACACCGACGCCCGCGCTGGCCGGTTCGCGCTCGAGGGCCTCGACTTCGGCGACTGGACGCTGACCGAGACCGTGGCCCCACTGGGCTGGACGGGCCTCGCAACGCCCATCCCGTTCACGGTCTCCGCCGACGACCAGACCGTCGGCCTCGGAGCGATCCGCAACACGATGGACGGGCGCCTGGCCTGGTCGAAGGTCGGCGAGGACGGGGGCCCGCTCGCGGGCGCCACCTTCACCCTGACCCTGGGCGGCCAGACCGTCAGCGTGCCCGACTTCACCGGGCAGACCGGCTACGAGGGGGCCGACACCAACCCGGCCGTGGGCGTCTTCGCCGTCGCGGGCCTCGACTTCGGCACCTGGACCCTCACCGAGACCGTGGTGCCCACCGGCTACAAGGGCATCGAGCCGCGCACCGTCGAGGTCGTCGCGTCGGCGACCCCGATCCTGCTCGGCGCCATCACGAACACCGAGGACGGGCGGGTCACCTGGAGCAAGGTCGGCGAGCACGACGAGCTGCTCGGCGGCGCGGTCTTCACGCTGACCTCGCCAGACCGGACCGGCGCCCAGAGCATCGTCGTGGTCGACAACACCGGCCAGGGTGGCTACCAGGGCGCCGACACCGACCCCGCCGCCGGCCGGTTCGCCGTGGCGGGGCTCGACTTCGGCGCCTGGACGCTCACCGAGACCACCGCCCCCGCGGGGTACGCCGGTGGCGCGGCGGTGCAGTTCACCGTCACGGCAGCGGACAGCTCGCACGCGGTGGGCGCGGTCCGCAACACCGAGGACGGGCGCATCGTCTGGCGCAAGGTCGACGAGCACGACGCGCCCCTCGACGGCGCCGGCTTCACCCTCACCCTCGAGGTGCCGGGCACCCGGGTGGGGCAGGTCGTCGCCGTCCCAGACAACACCGGCCGCCCGGGCTACGAGGGCGCCGACACCGACGAGCGCGCCGGGTGGTTCGCGGTCGCCGGGCTCGACTTCGGCACCTGGACCCTGTCGGAGACCACCGTGCCCAGCGGCTACGCCCAGGCGGCTGACCGGCAGGTGACCGTCACCGCGCAGGACAGCCGGCACGAGCTCACGATCGTCAACAGCACCAACGGCATCCTCACCTGGACCAAGGTCGGCGAGGGCGGTGAGCCCCTCACGGGCGCGCTGTTCGAGCTCTCCATGGGCGAGCAGCTGCTGAAGGTCGAGGACAACACCGGTCAGGCAGGCTATGACGGATGGGACCGCGACCCGGCCCCCGCGGCCTACAAGGTCGTCGGCCTGGACTTCGGTCCCTGGACGCTGACCGAGACCCGGGCGCCCACGGGCTACACCGCCGGTGCGCCGCGGACCGTCACCGTCGACGCGGGCAACCCGGTCGCCACCTTCGGCGCCGTGCAGAACACCGAGGACGGGCGCCTGGCCTGGAGCAAGGTGGGCGAGGACGGCACCTCGCTGGCCGGCGCCGGCTTCACCCTCACCACGCCCGGCCAGAGCGTCGTCGTCGACGACTTCACCGGCCAGGCCGGTTACGAGGGCCGCGACCGCGACCCCGACACCGGCGAGTTCCTGGTCGACGGGCTCGACTTCGGCACCTGGACGCTGACGGAGACGACGGTGCCCTCCGGGTATGCCGCGGGGGCGGCTGTGACCGTGCCCCTGCCCCGATCCGGCAGCATCCTGCGCCTCGCGGACATCGAGAACACCGAGAACGGCCAGGCGTCGTGGACCAAGGTCGGCGAGGACGGGCGGCCCCTCGCGGGAGCCGGCTTCACCCTCACGCAGGACGAGCAGCGCATCGTGGTGGACGACTTCGCGGGCCAGGCCGGGTACACCGGCCCGGACACCGACCCCGACGCCGGCGAGTTCGCGGTGCACAGCCTGGACTTCGGCACCTGGACGCTGACCGAGACCACCGTGCCGGTGGGCTACGCGGGGGCGGCGGCGCTGACCTTCACGGTCGACGGCGACGACAGCAGCGCCCAGATCGGGTCGGTCGTGAACAGCGAGGACGGACGCCTCGGCTGGAGCAAGGTCGACGGGAACGGTGCGGCGCTGGGCGGGGCGGTGTTCCGGCTCGGCCTGGGTGACCAGCACCTCGAGGTGGCCGACAACCTGGGCCAGAGCGACTACACCGGCCGCGACGAGGACCCTGCCGCAGGCGAGTTCGCCGTCTCCGGCCTGGACTTCGGCACCTGGACGCTGGTCGAGACGCGGGCTCCGGCGGGCTACCTCCTCGACGAGGAGAGCCGCCAGGTCGAGGTCGGGGCCAGCGCCGCAGCCGTCGACGCGGGGGTGTTCGTCAACGTCGCGGTCCGAGGCCCCGTGCCCCAGGCCCCGGCCCTGCCGGCCACGCCGAGCGGTTCGCCGTCACTCGCCTACACCGGCGTCGACGGGCTGCCGCAGCTGATGGGTGCGGCTGCGCTGCTCCTGGCGCTCGGCGCCGGGCTGTGGCGGCTCGCCGGGCGCCGGGAGGTCTGAGCAGCAGAGGGGCCGGGGGCGCCCAGCACGAGGTCGGCGCCCCCGGTGCTGTTCACGGTCACAGCGTCCAGCTCAGGATGGCTCGGACCGGCTCAGGCCAGCCCGGACAGCCGGGACCGCCAGTGGGCGGCCACGGTCTCGGAGAAGTGGGCGGCGCCGTCCCTCAGCTCGCCGAGCAGGCGGTCGCGCTCGGCCTCGGCCGCCGCGACGACCTCGCCCGGGTACCCGAGGACCACCCGGTGCAGCGCGAACTCGTCCTCGTCATCGACGAAGACCCCTCCGTCGAACCGCTCGATGACGTCGAGGTCGAGGTCGATGGCGCTCAGCTCCGCGTCCTGCAGGGCCGGGGTGGTGGCGACATCGACGTAGAGCCGCCAGGCGTAGTCAGCCACCGGCTCGTAGAACGTCGCTGCGAAGCCGCGGTCGCGCGGGAAGAGGCCGACCTGGCGGCCGTGGGACACGAACTCCGTGCCGGGCCGGGTCCAGCGGGTGCCGGGCAGCCAGCCGGCCCACCAGCCGTGCTCGTCCTCCCCCAGCCAGACCACGTCGGCTGACCAGTGATCACCGCCTCCCCACTTGCGGAAGCGGACCCGCACCGGATCGCCCGGCGCCGGCGCGCCGGGACCGGAGGCGATCCGGTCGCTCACTGGCCCCTGTCAGTCACCGAGGAGGGAGTGACGGCTGATGATCTGGTCACGGCCTGGGCCGACGCCGATCGCCGAGACCCGGGCCCCGATGAGCTCTTCGAGGCGCAGGACGTACTGCTGGGCGTTCTTGGGCAGCTCCTCGAAGCTGCGGCAGTCGGAGATGTCCTCCCACCAGCCGTCGAGCTCCTCGTAGACCGGCACCGCGTGGTGGAAGTCGGTCTGGTTGACCGGCATCTCGTCGTGACGCACGCCGTCGACGTCGTAGGCCACGCAGACCGGGACCTTCTCCAGCCCGGTCAGCACGTCGAGCTTGGTGATGACGAAGTCGGTGACCCCGTTGATCCGCGTGGCGTAACGGCCCACCACGGTGTCGACCCAGCCGCAGCGACGCGGGCGACCGGTGGTCGTGCCGTACTCGGCCCCGGTCTTGCGCAGGAACTCGCCCTGGTCGTCGTGCAGCTCGGTCGGGAACGGGCCCTCGCCCACGCGGGTCGAGTAGGCCTTGAGGATCGCGATGACACTGTCGATGCGGGTCGGCGGGATGCCCGAGCCGGTGCAGGCACCGCCCGAGGTCGCGTTCGAGGAGGTGACGAACGGGTAGGTGCCGTGGTCGACGTCGAGCAGGGTGGCCTGACCGGCCTCCATGAGCACGGTCCTGCCCTCGTTCAGCGCCTGCTCGAGCACCAGCGAGGTGTCGGCGACCATGGGGCGCAACCGCGCGGCATACCCGAGCAGCTCCTCGAGCACCTCGTCGACCCCGATCGCGCGTCGGTTGTAGATCTTGGCGAGGACCTGGTTCTTGAACTCCAGGGCTGCCTCGACCTTCTGGCGCAGGATCTTCTCGTCGAAGAGGTCCTGCACCCGGATGCCGGTGCGCGACATCTTGTCGGCGTAGGTGGGGCCGATGCCGCGGCCGGTGGTGCCGATCCTGCGGGAGCCGAGGAAGCGCTCGTTGACCTTGTCGAGGACCCGGTTGTAGGGCGCGATGATGTGGGCGTTGGCGCTGACGAGCAGGCGCGAGGTGTCGACCCCGCGGGCTTCGAGGCCGTCGATCTCCTCGAACAGGACGGCGAGGTCGATGACGACGCCGTTGCCGATGACAGGGGTGCAGGTCGGGGTGAGGATGCCCGACGGCAGCAGGTGCAGGGCGTACTTCTCACCCTCGATGACGATGGTGTGGCCGGCGTTGTTGCCGCCGTTGAACTTCACGACGTAGTCGACGGCACTGCCCAGCAGGTCGGTCGCCTTGCCCTTGCCCTCATCGCCCCACTGGGCTCCCACCAGCACGATTGCCGGCATGGCTACACCTTCTCCTCAGGTCGCGGCTGCGGTCACAGCACAGGCCCCAGTCGTGCGTGTGCACGGGGGCCCGTACCTCGGAAGGCTACCGGTCGGGCGCTGCACGGCCCAAGCCGTCTCCCGCCGTGGGCATCAGCGCCCGCGTGGCTTCGGCACCCGCGCGGGCCGCAGCAGGCCGCTGTCCGCGACGGCGAGGCCGAGCTGGAACCGGGTCTCGGCGTCGTGGCGCGCCATGAGCACTGCGATCCGCCGGCGCACCGTGCGCAGGCTGCACCCGAGGTGGCGGGCGATGCCCTCGTCCTTGAGCCCGGCGCCGAGCAGCCTGAGCATCTCGAGGTCGACGTCACTGCCCATGCCGCCGCCGTCGGGCACGGGCAGCGCCTGCTCGAAGACCCGCTCGAACAGGGCGGTGAACGCCTGCACGAGCATGGGGTCGCGGATGAGCACGTAGTTGGAGCGGGCGTCCCCCCACTCCGCCACCGCCATGACCGCCGTGTCGCCGAAGACCGCGAAGTCGGTGGGCGGCTGGAGGCAGATCCGCTGCACCTCGCCCGCCCGCGCCCAGGCGTCGATGCGGCTGCGGGTCTCGGGTCGGTGGTAGGCGCTCAGCGGGTAGATGCCGCGCTGCACCCTCCCCTGGGCGAGCCGCCGGGTGGCGGCCTCGACGATCTCCGGTTCGAGCCCCGGCCCCACGTCGAGGTCGACGACGCAGTGGCGCAGGGGGCCCTCGGTGCCCGCGACCAGGCGCTCGACGATGGTGGGGGCGAGGTCGGCGGCCACGGGCTCCCACACCGGGGCGGCCCGCTCGGAGGCCGGCTGCTCGTGCTGCTTGCTGAGCTTCAACAGTGCGTTCCCGATCTCGGCGAGCTCGAGCCGCCGGCGCTCGGCCCGCCGCACCTCGCGCTCGAGCACCTGGTGAAGGGTCTGGAGAGGGTCGGTCACGAGGAACTCGGGATCGGGCGCGGGTGTGTAGTCGTCCTCCACCGGTCTGCCCCTTTCGCCAGCACTCCCACAGACGGTCCACAGGATTTATGACATGTTATGGCCAATGGCACTTTCGTGACCGCCTGCAAGCGCTTGCAGTGTGCATCATGGGCGGTGTCGCGCGGTCACGGGGACGACGAGGTCGCGGCACAGAGCGGGCACATGGGGGCCGCTCGACCGCAGGGGGCGAAGCCGGGGGGCCTGGATCGTAAAGGTCCGGCCCCCCGGCTTCACCATGTGTGGCGACAGGCGCCTGCCGGAGCCGGCAGGCTCAGGCCGTCACAGGCCGAGCTCGTCGGCGGCCTCCGGCGAGGAGTCGCGCAGGAACTGCCGGCACCGCTGCTCCTCGTCGACCTCACCGATCGCGCCGGCCGCCCTCGAGAGGGCAGCGAGCGAGCGCAGGAAGCCCCGGTTCGGGGCGTGCGACCACGGCACCGGTCCCTGGCCGCGCCAGCCCGAGCGCCGCAGCGCGTCGAGGGCGCGGTGGTAGCCGGTGCGGGCGTAGGCGTAGCCCTCGACGGTGCGCCCGTCCTCGAGTGCGTCCTCCGCGAGCGTGGCCCAGGCCAGCGACGAGGTGGGGTGTGCCGCGGCCACCTGGTCCGGGGCCACCCCCTGTTCCAGCCGGGTTGCGGCCGGGTCCTCCGGCAGGTGGGTGGGCGGGATGCCGAGCAGGTTCTCCGAGGTCACTGGCGCAGGCCCTACTTTCCGGAGGTGCCGGCACTGCGGAGGTTCTGGCAGGCCTCGACGACGCGCTGGGCCATGGCCGCCTCGGCCTCCTTGCCCCAGGCGCGCGGGTCGTACTGCTTCTTGTTGCCGACCTCGCCGTCGATCTTGAGCACGCCGTCGTAGTTCTTGAACATGTAGCCGGCCACCGGGCGGGTGAACGCGTACTGGGTGTCGGTGTCGATGTTCATCTTCACCACGCCGTAGTCGACCGCCGCACCGATCTCCTCCGCGGTCGAGCCCGAACCGCCGTGGAAGACGAGGTCGAACGGGCGCTCACCCTCGCCGAGGCCCTTGGCCTTGACGACGGCCTCCTGGGCGGCCTTGAGGATCTCCGGGCGGAGCTTGACGTTGCCGGGCTTGTAGACGCCGTGGACGTTGCCGAAGGTCAGCGCAGTCATGTAGCGCCCGTTGTCGCCGAGGCCGAGGGCCTCGACCGTGGCGATGGCGTCCTCGGGGGTGGAGTAGAGCTTCTCGTCGATGGCTCCGACGATGCCGTCCTCCTCGCCACCCACGACGCCGACCTCGATCTCGAGGATCACGTTCGCGGCCTTGCACGCGTCGAGCAGCTCACGGGCGATCTCGAGGTTCTCATCGAGCGGCACGGCCGAGCCGTCCCACATGTGCGACTGGAACCACGGGGTGCCGCCGGCCCTGACGCGCTCGGTGGACGCGGCGAGCAGCGGACGGACGAAGCCGTCGAGCTTGTCCTTGGGGCAGTGGTCGGTGTGGAGCGCGATGTTGACGTCGTAGTTCTTGGCGACCTCGTGGGCGAACGCGGCGAACGCCAGCGAACCCGTCACCATGTCCTTGACCGTGGGGCCGCTGAGGTAATCCGCGCCGCCCGTCGAGACCTGGATGATGCCGTCACTGCCGGCCTCGGCGAACCCGCGGATGGCCGCGTTCAGGGTCTGGCTGGAGGTGACGTTGATGGCCGGGTACGCGAAGGAGCCCTTCTTCGCGCGATCCAGCATGTCGGCATACACCTCTGGGGTGGCGATGGGCATGGGTCTCTCCTCTTTGAGATCGGAAGGTCGCGGTGCGCAGCTTCGGCCCCGATCTTTCCATGCCTCGCCGAGGCGCGCGTAGGGGCCGTCCGGCTCTAGGCGTGGTCGCTCGCGGGCCCGCCGTCGGCGGTCGCCGGGTCGAGCACGTAGGGCGTCGTGGTGGAGACCTGGTGCAGGCCGGCCCGCTCGAGGATCGGCCGCGAGTGCGGCGAGGCGTCGACGCGCAGGAGCCGGTAGCCGGCAACGAGCGCGAGCCGGGCCCGGTGGGCCACGGTGGCGCGGTAGAGGCCGCGGCGCCGCCAGTCCGGGTGGGTGGCGCCGCCCCACAGGCCGGCGAAGTCGGTGTCCTCGACCATCCGCAGCCAGGACGCGCAGAGCACCGGGCCGTCGGCCGACTCCTCGACGAGGCAGCCGCGCACGAGGTCGGGGCGGGCCCGCATCTCCTCGCCGAACCGCAGGGTGATCCAGCGGGTGCCGGGCCAGACGAGGTCGTGGAGGTCGGCGATCCGCTCGAGGTCGCGCTGGAGGCCGGGACCGTCCTCCACCGCCCGCACCCGCACCCCGGGCGGCAGCTCGACGTCGACGGCGACCACCTCGGCGTCGCCGAGGATGAGCGCCTCGAGCTCCTCGCCCACGAACCCGGCTGCGGCCAGGCGTTGCCCGAGGTCGGCCGGCTCGTCGTACCCGTACGTCTTCCACTCCACCCGCTGCCCGCGGTGGCGGAAGAAGTCGCGCTGACGGGCGATCACGGCATCCGGGTCGAGCCCGAGCCCTTCCGGGGTCTCGATCATCGCGCCGGGCGTGGTGGGGTCGGCCGGGTAGTTGCGGTGCACGAGGCCATCGCGCTCGACGACGTTGCCGGGCTCGGCGTCGCGGTCACGCAGGCGGATCTGCTGGTGGAAGCGGGCGAGCAGCTCGTCAGGGGTCACTCGCGCCATCCCACCGCAGCAGCCCGAACTCGGCCAGCACTTTCTGTTCGGCCAGCACTTTCTGTTCGGCCAGCACGGTTATCCGGCATTCTTTCCCCCGTCGTACACCCGCCGGGCGGGCTCCGGACGTCAAGAGGGGCATGGAGGGGACGGTGGAGGACTTCGAGCGCTTCGTGCAGACGCGCTCGGTCGGGCTGCTCCGCACGGCCTACCTGTTGACGGGAGACCGACACCTCGCGGAGGACCTCCTGCAGGACTGCCTGAGCCGTCTCGCCCAGCACTGGGAGTCGGTGCAGCGGCAGGGCAACCCCGAGGCCTACGCCCGGCGGGCGCTCTACCACCGTGCCGTGGACGGCTGGCGGGCTCGCCGCAGGCGCCCCACCCTCGTGGCTCCGGCGGCCGAGGACACCGTCCACCGCGCGGACACCGCGGACCAGTTCGCCGACAGTGACCAACGCCTGCTGCTGAAGGACGCGCTTGCCCGGCTGAGCCCCAAGCAGCGCGCGGTGCTGGTGCTGCGTTTCTACGAGGACCGCACCGAGGCCGAGACGGCAGCGATCCTGGGCTGGTCGGTCAGCACGGTGAAGACCTCCACCCGGGGAGCCCTGGCTCGACTGCGCGCCACCGCTCCTGAGCTGGCCGACCTCTGGGTCGGCACCCACGGAAAGGTGGCGGCGCGATGAGCAGGACACTGGCAGAGGCCTTCGACGAGCTCGCCGTGGAGGTCCAGCCGACGGATGTCGGACGCGACCTGGCCGGCGTGGCCTGGCGGCAGGGACGGCGTCGACGCCTCCGCTCGCGCGCTGGCCGCACGGCTGCGGTGGCGGCCGCATTGGTCGCTGCCGCATTCCTGGCGTTTCCCGGGCTCCAGGCGCAGCCCGCACCACCGGCCGAGGGCGGTCCTGGCGTCGGTCACCCCGAGCGCATCGCCAAGCCTTGGCGTGTCAGCGACCTGCCCAAGAGCGGTGAGCCCTTGGCCGGGATCGCGTTCGGCACCACCGAGGGCCGCGGCCCCAGCGACGGCACCTGGTATGCCGTGGCCCAGGACGGTGACCTGACCCGTCTCCCCACCACCCACGACCTCCTGGACGTCGCGGTGCCGGCCATCTCCGCAGACGGCCGACGGCTCAGCTACATCGACAGGGAGACGCAGCGCTACGTCATCCACGACGTGGTGTCCGGCGACCTCACGCAGTTCCCGACCGTGGGCAGCGCACGGGTCTACGGCGGCGACACCCCACAGTCGCCCACGCCCTACCTCGCTGAGGTGCAGACGCCCGCGTACTTCGCTCCCGACGGGCGTCACGTCGCCGTGCGAGCCACGGGCGGGGCCGCGGCCGCTCCCTTGCTGCTGGTGCTGGGTGTCGACGGGTCGGTGCGCGAGCTGCCGTTGGCCGAGGAGGTGAACCTCGCCGGGTGGCTGGGCAGCTCCGAGCTCCTCGTGCTCGAGCCTCGCGCCGCCGAGGTCGAGGGCCTGGCGACACTCGAACTGACACCGGTGGCCCTGGACCTGGCCGGCCAACGCCGCCGCCTGCCGGTGCTCCTGAGCGAGACCGAGGTGCCGGGCTCCACCTACACCCAGTGGAGCCCCTCGTTGTCGCCGGATCACCACACCCTGTTCGTCGCCTTGGGCGTCAGCCGCAGCTACCCGCAGGGCATGGGGCAGAGCGGGATCGGGCTGCTGTCCTTCGACCTGCGGTCCGGCGCGCAGACGAGTGAGGGCTGGACATCGGTGGGGGCAGAGACTGAGTCACCCCCGCTCTACTCCGGCACACCGGTCGAGTGGCAGGACGGCACCTGGGTGCTCCCCCGCCTCGAGCCCGACGGGCTGAGGCTCGGCCCCGAGGGTGTCGCCGACCCGTCCGGCGCGCTGGTCGTCACCGACCCACGACTCCACCTCACTCGGCTCGACCTCGCCGACGACGCGCTCTCCGGACCGGCCCACACCAGCATCTGGGGCACGTCCGTCTCGACGCTGTCGTGGCGGTGGCCCGAGGCCGGCCTCGTCGCCGGCGGCGTCGGGCTCGTCGTCCTGCTGTGGCTACGTCGACGGCACCGCGTCAGGTCTCGCGCACAGGCTGGTTGAAGACGTGGCGACGCACCCACGCGTGCATCGCGATGGCAGCGGCCGCCCCGGCGTTGATGGAGCGCGTCGAACCGAACTGCGCGATGTCGAGCACGGCGACGCACGCCTCCCGCATCGCCGGTGACAGCCCGGGCCCCTCCTGCCCGAAGACGAGCACGCACTCGCGCGGCAGGTCGAAGGTCTCCAGCGGCACCGAGCCCGGCAGGTTGTCGATGCCGATGAGCGGTATGCCGCGTCCCTCGCCTCCCGCCGCGGCGGCCCAGGCCACGAGGTCGGTCACCTCGGGGTGGTGGTGCTCGTGCTGGTAGCGGTCGGTGACCATGGCGCCCCGCCGGTTCCAGCGTCGCTTGCCGACGATGTGGAAAGCCCTGGCGTTGAACGCGTTTGCCGTGCGGATCACGGACCCGATGTTGAAGTCGTGGCCCCAGTTCTCCACGGCGACGTGGAAGTCGTGGCGGTGGGTGTCGAGGTCGGCGACGATCGCCTCGAGCCTCCAGTACCGGTACGGGTCGACGACGTTGCGGCTGTCGCCGTTGCGCAGCAGGTCGGGGTCGTAACGCTCGTCGTCCGGCCAGGGCCCCTTCCACGGGCCGACTCCAACTCGGTTGTCCTCATCGGTCACGACCACCACGATGGCAGGCATGCCCGAGACACCGCGGAAGCACCCTGACATGTGGGTCGAGCCGGACGTCGACCCGCGCCAGCCCTTCGAGAACGTGCCCAAGGACGAGCGCGGCACCTACGCCGACTACCTGAGGCACTACCGCCTCACCCTCGAGATGAAGTGCGAGGGGCTGAGCCCGGAGCAGATGGCCACGCGATCCGTGCCGCCGTCGACGATGTCCCTCCTGGGGCTGGTGCGGCACATGGCGGAGGTCGAGCGCTCGTGGTTCCGCCGGGTGCTGTCCCAGGAGGACGCTCCCCGGCTCTGGGGCCCGCGGCGCTCCGACGCCGACTGGGACGGCGCGGTCGGCGACGCCGCGTGTGTCGAGGAGGCGTGGAAAGCGTGGCGTGAGGAGGTCGCGTTCGCCGAGCAGTGGGTGCAGGGCAACCCCGACATGGCGCTGGAGGTCACCCACCACGGGGACACGGTCAGCGCGCGCGACGTGCTGGTGCACATGGTCGAGGAGTACGCCCGACACTGCGGGCACGCGGACCTGCTCCGCGAGTGCATCGACGGACGCACGGGCCAGTAGGGCTCAGTCGCCGAGCTCCTCGAACAGCGTGAGCTGGATGCCTCCGGGCGTCTCCAGGCGCGAGTTCAGCGAGTTCCACGGGGTGCGCGTGGGCTCGGCGACCAGATCGGCCCCGGACTCCACCGCGCGGGTCGTCGCTCCGTCGGCGTCCATGACCTCGAGGGCGAGGCGGAACTTCGGGCTGACGCGACGACCGACCTCCACCTGGTCGATGAGCTCCACCTGGGCGGTGTTGCACAGCTCGAGCGTGGCGCGGCCGGCGTCGAGGATCATCACCTCGGCCCCGCCCTCGCTCTCGACGTGCAGCTCGACCGGCATGCCGAGGGTGTCGCGGTAGAAGGCCACCGCCTGCTCGTAGTCCTCGGCGTGGACCGTGAGGCGCAGCTGCCGGACCCCCGGACCTGGTGTCTGTCCCATGTGCAGGCCAACCGCCGTGCGGACGCTCACATTCCTGCAGCGGGGCGCGGACTGACCCAGTCCTTGGATGAGCACCTCGGGCGGCGTCATCCCCGTCAGCTGGAGTCTTCGGCCGCCCAATGCTTGGCTGCCTCGAGGTCAGAGAGGCGAAACGCGCGTGCCTGCCCGGGCCACAGGACGCTGAACACCTTGACCGCCGGGCCTGCCCAAGCCGCATCGGTGACGATCGCCATTCGTTCGAACGACGTCGGGTGCCGTGCGCCCAGTTTCAGGTCCTCCCAGACCGCGTCCCCCTCGTAGTCGTCGAACTCCGGCCCGAGGACGTAGACCAGGCGCACCTTCCCGTGCTCCTCAATGACCTTGTTGACTGCGGGCACGATGACCTTCTGGTAGTCCTCCTTCTCCACGTCGTCCACCGCCTCGAGCCCGAGGACCCCGGCGGGCATGTCACGCAGTAGGCGGATCATGCCTCTCACTGTCCTCAGGCACGGCAGACCGTGTCAATGGCAGGCGGTGACCGTCACGGTTGCCTGGCCCCAAGAGGGAGCAAAGCCCGCCGGGCGGACCGCGCGGATTCGGGCAGACCCGGCTCCGCGGCATACCCTTGGGCTCGTGATGCACTCTCTCGGCCCCGACTGGATGGACCCCCAATGGCTGCTCGACCGCTTCGGCGGGCAGTTCTTCTGGGTGAGCGCGGCGATCGTCTTCATCGAGTGCGGGCTGCTGTTCCCGATCCTCCCCGGTGACTCGCTGCTCTTCGCGGTGGGCCTGTTCATCGCTAACGGCGACTCGATCGACGTCAACATCGGGGTCGCCTGCGCGGTCCTGACCGCGGCGGCCTTCCTGGGGAACATCACCGGCTACGAGATCGGCCGAGCCGTCGGGGCCCCGCTCTACGAGCGTGAGGGCCGCTTCATCAAGAAGAAGTACTTCGACGACACCCACGCCTTCTTCGAGAAGCACGGTGCCAAGGCCCTGATCATCGGCCGCTTCGTGCCGATCGTGCGGACCTTCATCACGGTGGTGGCCGGCGTCAGCCGCATGGACCGCCGCCACTTCTTCGTCTGGAGCGGCGTCGGCGCGCTGCTCTGGGCCACCGGCATCACGCTGCTCGGCTACTTCCTCGGCAAGCGGTTCCCGGCGCTCACGGAGCACCTCGAGCTCGCGATCCTCGCCATCGTCGCGGTGTCGGTCGTGCCGATGATCTTCGAGTTCGTCCGGGCCAAGAGCGCCGCCCGCGTGGCGATCGAGGAGACCGAGGAGGTCGTCGAGGACCTCATCGAGGGCCGCGACTGACCCGTCGTCCCACCCCCATCGCACGCCGTCCCGAGCGGCGCACCGGCGCAGCGGACTACGGCAAACGACGCCCATGCGGGGCGCCCCTGACTAGCCCGCGTGGCGGTCCCCGGGCGCCCCTGCGGCGGGAAGAGTGGTTCGACCGGCACATCGCCGTGCCACTCACGGGGGAGGACCACGATGAGGAGACTGCTCGCCGCGGCTGCCGCGGGGATCACCATCGGCGCCTTGGCCGTCGCTGCGCCGGCCCAGGGCGTCACCGCCACCACCACGACCGCCACCATGGCGACCGGCTACGTCCCGCCGGCGCCCAGCTGGGGCGACTGCGTCGACCAGCTCCTGAAGGACTTCGGCGCCGAGTGCGCCATGGTCAGCGTGCCTCTGGACTACGACCGCCCCAAGGGCGAGAAGATCCAGCTGGCCGTCTCCCGCATGCGCCACACGTCACCGGCCTCGGAGTACCAGGGCGTCATGCTGGTCAACCCCGGTGGTCCGGGCGGCTCGGGGCTCATCTACTCGGTGCTCCAGCGGATCGTCCCCGACGGCGCGGGCCTGACCTACGACTGGATCGGCTTCGACCCCCGCGGCGTCGGGGCGAGCAGGCCCTCGCTCACCTGCGACGGCAGCTACTTCGAGGACACACCGCCCTCGTACGTCCCGCGGACCAAGAGCATCGAGCAGGCCTGGCTGACCAAGACCGAGAACTACGCCGAGGACTGCGAGGCCGCCGGCGGGCGCCTGCTCGACCACCTGAAGACGACCGACACCATCGCCGACATGGAGAGCATCCGCGCCGCCCTCGGCGCCAAGAAGATCAACTTCTACGGCTTCTCCTACGGCACCTACCTCGGCGAGGTCTACGCCACCTTGCACCCCGACCGCGTTCGGCGGATGGTGTTCGACGGCGTCATCAACCCCGACCGGGTCTGGTGGCACGCGAACCTCGACCAGGACTTCGCGTTCGAGAAGACCATCGGGATCTACTTCGACTGGATCGCCAAGCACGACGACGTCTACGGCCTCGGGACGAGCGGTGACGACGTCGAGGACGCCTACTACGAGGTCCTCAAGGCGCTGACCAGCTCGCCCCAGGCGGGTGGCCAGTTCGGGGCGACCGAGTGGAACGACGTCTTCGTGGTCGCCGGCTACGGGGTCTTCGCCTGGCACGAGATCGCGACAGCCTTCGCCGCCGCGGTCAACGACGGGAACTACGCCCCCGTCAAGGCCCTCGCCGACGCCTTCCAGGGCCCCTCGGGACCGGGGGCCGACAACGGCTACGCCATGTACCTCGCGGTGATCTGCACGGACGCACCGTGGCCGCAGGACTGGGACACCTGGCGTGAGGTCAACTGGCGCATCCACGAGAAGGCTCCGTTCCTCACCTGGGGCAACGCGTGGTTCAACGCCCCCTGCCGCACCTGGGCCGGTGACGTGGGCGAGCCCGTCGAGGTCGACGGCTCGGACGCACCGCCGATCCTGCTCGTCTCCGAGACCCACGACGCGGCGACGCCGTTCTCCGGCGCGCTCGCCACGCGCCGGCTGTTCCCGGAGTCGCGCCTCATCGAGGGCGTGGGCGGCACCACCCACTCCGCCTCCCTCTCCGGCGTGGACTGCACGGACGGGGCCATCGCGGCCTACCTCGCCACCGGCGAGCTGCCCGACCGCCGCTCCGGCAACCGCGCCGACCTGCGGTGCGACCCGCTGCCCCCGCCCGACCCGTCGAGCGCCTCGGCCGCCTCGGGAATGAGCCGCTCAGGGGCCGTCCTGTCACCGCACCAGCTGGCGCTGCGCCAGCACCTGCTGGGCATGACCCGCTGAGCACCACGCTCCGGCTGGGGCTGCTGGGCTCGCGTCAGAGCTCCAGCAGCCCCAGACGGTATGCCGCGGTGACCGCCGCCGTGCGGTCGGTCACCCCGAGCTTCTCGAAGGTCCGCAGCAGGTGGGTCTTGACCGTGGCCTCGCCGATGAACAGCGCGCGCCCCACCTCGGCGTTGGACAGGCCGCGGGCGACGCAGCCGAGCACCTCGACCTCGCGGGGGGTCAGCTGCGGCGCGCTTGCGCCAGCCTGGGCGGAGGCGGCATCGGCGCGCAGCCGGCCGGCGAGACGGGCCACCACCGGCGGGGCGAGCACCGTCTCGCCCCGGGCTGCGGCGCGCACGGCCTGCGCCAGCACCGCCCGGGGGGCGTCCTTCAGCAGGTAACCCGTGGCGCCGGCCTCGACCGCCCGGACGATGTCGGCGTCGGTGTCGTAGGTGGTCAGCACGAGCACCGGCGGTCCGCCGTTCTCCCGCAGGCGCGCGGTCGCCTCGGCGCCGTCGAGCACGGGCATGCGCAGGTCCATGAGCACGACGTCGGGCGCGAGCTCACCGACCCGGACCACGGCCTCCGCTCCGTCCGCCGCCTCGCCGACCACCTCGAAGTCGGGCTCCTCACCCAGCATCGCCACGAGCCCGGCACGCACGACGGGGTGGTCGTCGACGACCACCAGCCGCAGCGTCATCGGGGCACGCTCACGCGCAGCGTGGTGCCCGACCCCGGCACGGTGTCGACGACGAGCTCGGACCCGAGGTCGGCTGCCCGTGACCGGGCGCCCACGATCCCGAAGCCCGACCGCACCCGGCCGGGATCGAAGCCCTGGCCGTCGTCGGTGACCTCGAGGCCGACCCGGGCGGGGTCTGAGTAGTCGAGGCGGACCGAGAACGAGGAGGCGCCCGAGTGCCTGCGGATGTTGGCGATCGCCTCCTGCGCCGTGCGGAGGAGGACCACCTCGGAGTTGGCGGCCGCCGTCGCGGGCGAGCCCACCACGGTGAGGGTGCCGTCGATGCCCGACTCGGCCGACGCGGTGTCGACCACGCGCTGGAGCGCCTCGGCAAGGGTGCCCTGCTGGAGGTGCCCGGGCGTCAGCGCGGCGACGATCAGCCGGGCCTCGGCAAGGTTCTCCGCCGCCGTCGACTCGAGCAGCGCCAGCCGCTCGCGCACCGTCTCGAGGTCGCCCCGGTCGAGCGCGGCATCGGCCGCCCGTGCCAGGGTCACCACGGAGGTGAACCCCTGCGCGAGGGTGTCGTGGATCTCGCGGGAGAGCCGCTCCCGCTCGGCGAAGACGCCTTGGGCGCGCTCGGCAGCGGCGAGGTCGACCTGGGTGCGGTGGAGCTCCTCGATCGTGTCGGCGCGGCGTTCCATCTCGTCGGTCAGCACGTGGATGAGCAGGCCCATGCCGAGCGAGAGGCCCAGCGTGATCGCCGATGACACCACGATCGTCATCAGCGCGCCGGTGGTCTGGGGCAGCGTGAGCAGGCGCACCACGCTCAGTCCGACGACCACCGCCACGGTGACCCACACCGCGGCGCGGCGCGAGAGCAGCGCCCAGGTCTGCGGGAAGAGCGCGAAGGAGACGAAGTAGTAGTCGCCCTCCGGGTTGATCGCGATGAGCAGGAGGAACAGCGGCCAGGCCACCGCGAGGTAGGTCGTCCCGAGCCGGCGGTCCTGGAGCTGCAGGCCCCGGGCGCCCCACACGGCATACGCGATCCCGATGCCGGCCACGCAGGCCGCGCCGGCGAGGCGCTGGCCCCGGTCGTCCATCGCGGTGAGGTAGAGCGTGACCACGAAGAGCACGCCGAAGGTCGCGTGCCAGAACACCAGCTGACGGCGCCAGACGAGGTCGCGGTCGTGCGCTGCTGCGGTCGCTGCCTCCATCAGACCGAGCCCCGCTTGAACCAGGTGAAGGTGCGGGTGCACAGGACGAGGCCGGCGACCAGCCAGAGGGTGAGCACGAGGGCGACCATCGGGTGCTCCCAGGCGCTGGCCACCTCCTGGGTCTCCATGGCCGCAGGGTAGAAGACCGACCGCATGCCCTGGGCCACCCACTTGAGCGGGAAGAGGGCTGCCACCTGCTGCATCCACGAGGGGATGTCGCCGTAGGCGAAGTAGACGCCGGAGATGAACTGCAGCACGAGCAGCGGCCCGATGACCACGGCTCCGGCGGACCTCGCCGAGCCGGCCAGCGTGGAGTAGGCGATGCCCAGCACGGTGCCCGACGCGACGCCGAGGAGGAACACCCAGGCGAACGTGGCCCACGCCGAGGGGGCCGAGGGCATCGGGACGTCGAACACGAGGCGCGCCACGAGCAGCAGCAGGGCCAGCTGGGCGACGGACGTCACCGCGACCAGCCCGACCTTGCCGAGGAAGTACGCGACCGGCGGCATGGGCGTGCTGCGCAGCCGCTTGAGGGTGCCGTCGTCGCGCTCCATGGCCACCCCCAGCGCCAGCGTCTGGAAGCTGGTGAGCATCACGCCACCGGCGACCATGCCCGGGAGGAAGAACTGCGCGGCGCCGACGGGGCTCCCGCCCGACTCGAAGCTGTCGCCGAAGACGGAGGCGAACAGCGACAGCATCACGACGGGGAACAGGAAGGAGAACACGACCGAGTCGCGCTCGCGGAAGTACATCTTGAGCTCCAGGACCGTGCGGTCGAGGGCCACGGCGGCGGTGCTCATCGCACTGCCCCCTCCGCGGCTGCCACGACCGGTGCCGCGAGGTCGGGAGCAGCCTCCTCGGCGGTCGCGAACGGGGCGATCAGCCGCAGGTAGGTGTCCTCCAGAGTCGGCCGCTGCACGACGAGCTCGGGCACCTCGCCGCCGAAGCGACTGGCCAGTCGGGCCACCTCGGCGGTCGGCTCGGCGGTGGCGACGGTGCGCACCACCCCGCCCTCCCGCCACGAGACGGTGGCCCGCTGCTGGGCCCGCCCGCCGAGCTCGGCAGGGGTGTCGACCGTGATCATGCGTCCCCCGGCGATGATCCCCACCCGGTCGGCGAGCTGCTCGGCCTCCTCGAGGTAGTGGGTCGTCAGCACGATCGTGGTGCCGTCCCCGGCGAGCCCGGCGATGAGCGACCAGAAGTCCCGCCGGGCCTGCGGGTCGAACCCGGTGGTGGGTTCGTCGAGGAACAGCAGCTCGGGGCGGCCGACGATGCCGAGTGCCACATCGAGGCGGCGACGCTGCCCGCCGGAGAGCTTGGCCGTGCGGCTGTCACGCTTCTCTGCGAGGCCGACGGCCGCGATGACCTCGTCGACGTCGCGCGGCCGGCGGTAGACCTTGGCGGTGCTGGCGACGACCTCGCGCACCGTCAGCAGGTCGAGGCCCTGGGAGCTCTGCAGCACGATGCCGAGCCGCTGCCGCCAGTCGAGCCCGGCGCTCGAGGGGTCCTCCCCCAGAACGCTGACCCGGCCGGCGTCGCGGTGGCGGAAACCCTCGAGGATCTCGACGGTGGTGGTCTTGCCGGCGCCGTTGGGTCCGAGCAGGGCGAACACCTCGCCGGTCCGGACCTGCAGGTCGATGCCGTCGACGGCAGGCTGCCCGGCATACGCCTTGCTCAGCCCCTCGACCTCGATGGGTGTGCTCATGCCCCAAGTCTGTCCAGTTCGGGCCGGCCGCGAGGAGCATCGACCGGATGAACCGCCGTCCACCGGTCGGTGGACGGCGGTTCGTCCCGGAGGACATCTACTCGGACGGCGGCACGGCCCCCCGCGGCGGGTCGGCCGGCCCCTCCGAACCGGGCTGCGAACCGGCGGGCGTGCCCCCGGCATACCCGCTGGGGGGCGGGATGGTGGCCTCGCGCTGGCCGAAGTCGACCTTCACCACGTCGCGCTCGGCGCCCTCTGCCTCGAAGTACTCGGCTCGGCCGATGCCGAACATGCCGGCCACGATGTTGCTCGGCACCGTCTCGACCCTGGTGTTGAGCTCGCGCACGTTGGCGTTGTAGTAGCGCCGGGCCGAGGCGATCCTGTCCTCCGTGGAGGTCAGCTCCTCCTGCAGCGACAGGAAGTTCTGGTTGGCCTTCAGGTCCGGGTAGGCCTCGGCGACGGCGAAGAGCCGGCCGAGCGCGGCGCTGAGGGCACCCTCGGTCTGCGCCTGAGCCGCGGGGCTCTGGCCCCCGGCCATGGCCGCCGACCGGGCCTTCATGACGTCCTCGAGGGTGCCCCGCTCGTGGGCCGCGTAGCCCTTGACCGTCTCGACGAGGTTGCCGATGAGGTCGTGCCGCCGCTTGAGCTCGACGTCGATCTGGCGCCACGCCTCCTGCACCCGGTTGCGCAGCTTGACGAGCCCGTTGTAGACGCCCACCACCGCGAGCGCGAGCAGCACCACGACGATGCCGATGATGATCCAGACCCACATGGTGAACTCCCCTGTCCTCGGTGCCGCCGATCCTAGTGGGCGGACCCCTCGGCGCACCGGGGCTCTGCACCGGTTGCGAGGCCCGGGGGCCGCACAGAGAGTGGGGGCATGCCTGAGCCGACCACTGACCAGACCCTTGCGAACATCCCCGCCCAGCAGCAGGAGTGGCCCGGCCACACCGCCGAGATGACTCCCACGCCCGACCACGGGGAGCAGTCGTGGACCGGCCGCGACCGGCTCACCGGCAAGCGGGCCCTCATCACCGGCGGTGACTCCGGCATCGGCCGCGCCACGGCGATCGCGTTCGCCAAGGAGGGCGCCGACGTCGCGATCGCTTTCCTGCCCGAGGAGGCCGGGGACGCCGAGCAGGTGCGCGCCGAGGTGGAGAAGGCGGGCCGCACGTGCGTGCTCATCCCGGCCGACATCCGCACCGAGGAGGCGGCCCGCGACGTCGCCGAGCAGGCCCGGAGCGGGCTCGGCGGCATCGACGTGCTCGTCTGCAACGCCGCCTTCCAGATGGCCCAGCCCGACCTCGAGGAGTTCCCACCCGGGCAGCTCGAGCGCACCTTCGAGACCAACGTCTTCGCGACGTTCTGGCTGACCCAGGCCGTTGCCCCGACGATGGCCGCGGGCTCCTCGGTGCTCATCACCACCTCGATCCAGGCCTTCTCGCCGTCGGAGCCGCTGCTCGACTACGCCGCCACCAAGGCCGCCCTCAACAACCTCATGGTCAACCTCGCGGCGATGCTGGGCCCCAAGGGAGTTCGCGTCAACGCCGTGGCGCCCGGCCCCATCTGGACGCCGCTGATCCCCGCCACGTTCGGCGAGGACAAGGTCGAGGGCTTCGGCGCCGACACCCCGCTCGGCCGCGCCGGCCAGCCCATCGAGGTCGCCAGCGCGTTCGTCTACCTCGCCTCCGACGAGGCGAGCTACGTCTCAGGCACCGTGCTCGGCGTCACCGGTGGCAAGCCGGTCTTCTGACCCACGAACGACGAGAGGCGGTATGCCGCGCGGCCGGGGACCGCGCGGCATACCGCCTCTTGTGCGGGTGGGGCTCAGGCGAGCCCGAGCTCCTCCAGTCCGTAGACGAAGCGGTACTCCAGCCCCGCCTCGGCGAACTTCGCGCCGGCGCCGGTGGCGCGGTCGGCGATGGTGGCCACACCGACCACCTCGGCCCCGGCCTCACGGGCGGCGGTGGCGGCCTCGAGCGGGGAGGCGCCGGTGGTCGAGGTGTCCTCGACGACGAGCACCCGGCGGCCCTCGATCGACGGGCCCTCGATGCGCTGCTGGAGGCCGTGGGCCTTGCCGGCCTTGCGCACGACGAAGGCGTCGAGGCTCCTGCCGGCAGCGGCGCCGGCGTGCAGCATCGACGTGGCGACGGGGTCGGCGCCGAGGGTGAGGCCGCCGACGGCGTCGAAGTCGAGGTCATCGACCAGGTCGAGCATCACGCGGCCGACGAGCGGCGCGGCCTCGCCGTCGAGGGTGATGCGGCGCAGGTCGACGTAGTAGTCGGCCTCCTTGCCCGAGGAGAGGGTCACCCGGCCGTGCACGATGGCCTTGGCCTTGACGATCTCGAGGAGGCGAGCGCGGTCTGTGGTCACAGCGGTGTCGGTCACGGGCCGCCAGCCTAGCCCCGGTCGGCCTTCGGCCGGTGCACGGTCCGCGCCCGGCTGCGCACGACCGAGCGCGGCACGAACCTGAGGCCGGCCACGATCGCCTTGTAGTGCGTCCCGGGCACGGAGACCACGCGGCCCTTGGCCACGTCGTCGAGGCAGTCGGCGACGAGGCGGTCGGCGTCGAGCCACATGAACTTCGGCAGCCGCGACATGTTGAGCCTCGCCCGCTGGTGGAACTCGGTGCGGGTGAAGCCCGGCAGCAGGGCGGTCGCGGTCACACCGGTGCCGGCGAGCTCGGCCGACAGGCCCTCGGTGAAGACCGTGACGAAGGACTTGATGGCCGAGTAGGTGCCGGAGCTGATCTGGCCCGCGACCGAGGAGACGTTGACGATGGCGCCGTGGCCGCGTTCGCGCATGGCGCGGGCCGCGGCGTGTGAGAGCACCAGGACCGCCCGGCCGAGCACGTCGAAGACCGCCTCCTCCTCGGTGACGTCGTTGTCGAGGAAGCGCTTCTTCAAGGCGTAGCCGGCGTTGTTGACGAGCAGGTCCACCGGCCTGGCCCGGTCGGCCAGCCGCTCGGCCACCTTGCCGGTCTCGGCACGGTCGGAGAGGTCGGCCACGAGGATCTCCGTGCTGACGCCGTACTTGGCGCGCAGCTCGTCGGAGACGTTCTCGAGCCGCACCCGGTCGCGGGCGACCAGCACGACGTCGTGCCCGCGCTCGGCGAGCTGGTGGGCGAAGGACAGGCCGATACCGGATGTGGCGCCGGTCACCAGGGCGGTGCTCATGTGCCCCACTCTAGGCGGGCCACCTAGGGTGACTGCGTGCGTATTGCCACCTGGAACGTCAACTCGATCCGCTCCCGCATCGACCGCCTCGAGGCCTGGCTGCAGCGCAGCGACGTCGACGTGCTCGCGATCCAGGAGACCAAGTGCCGTGAAGACCAGTTTCCTCATCACCGGCTGAAGGGCCTCGGCTACGAGGTCGCCCACTACGGCCTCAACCACTGGAACGGTGTCGCCCTGCTCTCCCGCGTCGGGCTCGAGGACGTGCAGCTCGGCTTCACCGACGTGCCCGGATGGGGTGACCCGGTGGCCGCGGAGGCCCGGGCCATCGGTGCGGTGTGCGGCGGCGTGCGGGCCTGGTCGCTCTACGTGCCGAACGGCCGCACCCTCGACGACCCGCACATGCCCTACAAGCTGGAGTGGCTCGCGACGCTGAAGCGCAACGCCCAGCAGTGGCTCGCCGCCGACCCGTCGGCCCAGGTGGCCCTCATGGGCGACTGGAACATCGCCCCCCAGGACGACGACGTCTGGGACATGGCGTACTTCGCGGGCCGCACCCACGTCTCCCCGGGCGAGCGCGCGGCCTTCCAAGGCTTCCTCGACGCCGGTTTCGTCGACGTCGTGCGCCCGCACGCCCCCGGCCCCGGCGTCTACACCTACTGGGACTACACCCAGCTGCGCTTCGCCAAGCGGCAGGGCATGCGCATCGACTTCGTGCTCGGCTCCCCCGCCCTGGCCGACCGCGTCGTGGGCGCCGTCATCGACCGCGAGGAGCGCAAGGGAAAGGGCGCCTCCGACCACGCCCCGGTCGTCGTCGAGCTCGAGGACTGACCTGCCGGCCTCGGCGGCACCCTCGCGGGCCCGCACAGCACGGACTTCCGGGCTCCTGCTCTCACACCTCGACGCGGCGCAGTCCCAGGCCCGCTGACAGCCCGGCGCCGGCCAGCGCCGCCAGGGCCGCACCCGCGAAGACGGTCTGCACCTGCACCAGGCCCGCCCCCACCAGCGCCGCCGTGTCGGTCTGGTCGGGCAGGGCGGCGACCGTCTCGTAGTAGCGGTGCAGCCCGATCGCGGTGAGCAGCGCGAGCCCGACGACCATGCCGACCATGCGCGCGACCACCACGAGGGCACTGGCCACGCCGTGCGCGTCGTGCGGGGCGCTGGCCAGGGCGGCGTTGTTGACCGGCGCCAGCGCGAGGCCCATCCCCACGCCCACGGCCGCGAGCACCACGGTGGTGCTGCCCCGGTCGAGCGAGCCCTCGCCCCACCGGCTCATCTGCCACAGGCCCGCGGCTGCCAGCAGCAGGCCGACGCCGGCGACCGCCCCGTCGCCGAGACGTCGCAGCAGCCAGCCACCGGCGAGCGCTCCCACCGGCACCGCCACGAGGAACCGCACGAGCACCAGCGCGGCGGTGGTCTGCGAGTCGGTCAGCGTGAGGCGCGCCAGCACCGGCACGTCGACGACGACCGCCACGAGGGCGACCCCGACGAGCAGGCTGACCGCGAGCGCCGGTCGGGCCCGCCCCCGCACCACCCCGCGCGCGACGAGCGGTTCCGCCGCCCGCCGGTGCCGCCACAGGTAGAGCACGGCGGCGACGACGCCGACGGGCAGCAGGGCGAACCCCGGCGGGCCGACCACCTCCCGCTCGGGGTCGGAGGCGGCGAAGGTGAGCACCACCGTGCCGAGCGCCACACCCAGCAGCACCGCGCCCGGCAGGTCGGCCCGCCGCAGCACGGGCCACCAGCGCGGGGCGGTGACGGCCAGCCAGACCACACCGAGCCCGAGGGCGGTCAGACCGATCGGGGTGGCGACCCGCGAGCCCGACTCGGGGTCGAAGGGCACGAACGGCACGCCGAGTTCGACGTCGGTCACGAGGGCCGAGGGCGCCGCCAGTGCGAGTGCACCGGCTCCCAGGGCGAGCGCCCCGACGACCACCGGCATGCCGCGTGGCCGGGCCGGGCGGTGCCGACCGGTGAGCATCACCGCGCCGGCGAGGAGCAGGCCGAGCACGACGTTGAGCCAGAAGATGGCGCGCCAGTCGGCGACGGCCAGCACGGCGGCGCCGAGCACCGGCCCCAGCACGCTGCCCAGCTCCTGCACGGCCCCCACCACCCCGAGCGGCGTGCCGCGCCTGCCCGCCGGCCAGAGGTCGGCGACGAGGGCGAGGGTGGCCGGCACGAGCCCGCCACCACCGATGCCCTGCACGACCCGACCGACCACCAGCACGGGCAGCTCGACGGCGAGAGCGGTGACGGCCGAGCCCAGCACGAACACCGCGAGGCACCCGAGGAGGACCTGCTGGCGTGAGACCAGGTCGGCCAGCCGCCCGATGAGCGGCAGCACGGCGATGTATCCGAGCAGGAAGCCCGAGATGATCGGGGTGGCCTTCTGCAGCGCGTCGATGCCGATCCCGACACCGGTCATCATGTCGGTCAGCGCCAGCACGACGACGTAGATGTCGGCCGCCGCCAGCGCCACGGCGACCGAGGCCGTGGCGAGCAGCGCCCTAGGGGCGGGTGATCTCAACGGGCTGGTCGAGCCGCTTGAGCCGCAGCGTGTAGGTGGAGGTGGCGCCCTCGTAGAACGGCCCGGTCAGCACGACCGTGCGCAGCTCGTGGCTGCGGTCGGTGACGCCGTAGGTGACCTCGAACGTGCCGGCGCGGTCACCGACCACGAGCAGGTCGGCGACGGCCGCACCGGGCAGCGTGCCCTTCAGGGTGGCCAGGACGTCGGCGCCGTCGCGCACGGTGGCGTCCTTCCGCAGGCCCTGCGTCGTGTCGACGAGGCTCGTGACGCCCGTGGTGGTGTCGAACAGCCCGGCCGGGTTGGGCGCGCCGTAGTCGGCCGGGTCGATGCGGTTGTAGTCGGGCGTGAAGAACTTCATGTAGACGTCCTGCTCCACCGCGATGACGTCCACGGTGCCCGTCACCCCGTTGACCGACGCGTTCAGGGTGCCGGTGAAGGAGGGCGGGGTGAACCGGCCCGTGCCCTTGGCCCCCGAGATGCCGACCGCCTCACCCGGCAGGCCCTGCGACTCCAGGGTGAAGCTGACGCTCGGGCTCTGCTCGAGGTTCGCGCGCGCCGAGGCCAGCAGCTCGGCCGGTGTCTGCCCCCTGGCCTCGCCGGCCTTCTCGTCGTCGGTGCACGCACCGGCCGCCAGCACCACCGACAACACCGCTGCCGTCATGGCGGCACCCCTCGCACGCCGGCACAACCGGGCGCCCGTCAGCCTCATGGCGCCACGGTAGTCGTCCTGCCGGCCCGGTCCCCCACCGCCGCGCCCACCCGGCGCACCGGGCCTGCGCAGGACCGGGCTCCGTCATTCAGGGTCGGGGCAGGTCGTCCCTGCGGACGCGGAACCAGCGGTGGCCGTAGCCGTCGAGCGGCAGCTTGACGGTGCCTCCCGGGCCGGGCTCGGTGGAGCCGCGCTCCAGCAGGTCCTCGAGCCAGATCGGGCCCTCGCCCTCGGTGTCGCGCGGGTCGAGCGGGAAGGAGGCGGTGACCGGGTCGGGCGAGAGGTTGTGCACGGCCACGACCGAGGACCCCGACCAGTGGCAGCGGTGCGCGAAGACCTGGCGCAGCGGCTGCTGGAGCACGGTGAAGTCGCCCCAGCCGAGCTCCGGGCACTCGCGGTAGGTCTGGATCACGTTGCGCATGAAGTTCCAGAGCGAGTCGGGGTCGCGCTTCTGGTCGGCCACGTTGACGTGCTGGGGGCCGAAGCCGTCGGGCACGGGTCGCTGCACCAGCTTGCGCGGCGGTGCGGTGGAGAACCCGCCGTTGTGCACCGGCTCCCACTGCATGGGCGTGCGGACCGCCATCCGGCCCTCGGCCGCGAGGTCCTCGCCCATGCCGATCTCCTCGCCGTAGTAGAGCGTCGGCGTGCCCGGCAGGGAGAACAGCAGGCTGTAGACCATGCGCACCCGGCGCGGGTCGCCGCCCATCATGGGGGGCAGCCGCCGCTTCAGCCCGCGCGAGTAGAGCTGCATCTCCGGCTCGGGGCCGAAGGCGGCGAAGACCTCCTGCCGCTCCTTCTCGCTCAGCTTGTCGAGGGTGAGCTCGTCGTGGTTGCGCACGAAGGTCGCCCACTGGCAGTCCTCGTGGATCGGCGGCCGAGACTTGAGCGCCTTCGTCAGCGGGCGGGCGTCCTCGCGGGCCAGCGAGAGGTACATCGCCTGCATGGTGATGAAGTCGAACATCATGTTCAGCTCGTCACCGGCGTTGCCGCCGAAGTACTGCTTCTGCTCCTTGTGCGGCAGGTTGACCTCGCCGAGCAGGATGCCGTCGCCGCGCCGGCGGCCGAGGAAGGCCCGCAGCGCCTTGAGGTACTCGTGCGGGTCGCCCGGCACGTCGTCGCCGGCGGTGTCGACGTCGGCGATGAGGAAGGGCACGGCGTCGACGCGGAAGCCGGCGATGCCCACCTGGAGCCAGAACCCGATCGACTTGGCGATCTCGTCACGGACCGCGGGGTTGGCGAAGTTGAGGTCGGGCTGGTGCTTGTAGAAGTGGTGGAGGTACCACTCGCCCGTCTTCTCGTCGAGCTCCCAGATGCTGTCTTCCTTGTCGGGGAAGACGACCTTGGCCTTGGTGTCGGGCGGCGGGTCGGAGCGCCAGACGTAGTAGTCGCGGTAGGGGTTGTCCTTGCTCCGCCGGGCTGCCTTGAACCACGGGTGCTTGTCGGACGTGTGGTTGACGACGAGGTCGGCGATCACCCGGATGCCGCGGTCGCCCGCGGTGCGGATCAGCTCGACGAGGTCTCCGTGGGTGCCCAGCCGGCTGTCGACGCCGAACAGGTCGGTGACGTCGTAGCCGTCGTCGCGGTCGGGCGTGGGGTAGAACGGCATGAGCCACAGGCAGGTGACGCCGAGCTCGGCGAGGTAGTCGATCCGCTGGGTCATGCCGACGATGTCGCCGACACCGTCGCCGTCGGAGTCGAAGTAGGTCTCGACGTCGACGCAGTAGATGACGGCGTTCTTCCACCACAGGTCGCTGGTGTTGGACAGTCGCGTGGTCACGGCTCAGCCCTTCCGCAGTTCCGGCAGCACCGTCGAGCCGAAGGCGTCGATGAAGGCCTGCTGCTCCTGACCCACGTGGTGCAGGTAGATCTCGTCGAAACCGAGCTCGGCGTACTCCGCCAGCCAGTCGCGGTGCCGGCCGAGGTCGTTGGAGACGTTGACCGGGCCGCGGACCTCCTCCGGCTGGACCTTCTGCCACAGCACGTCGAACGCCTCGGCGGTCTCGATGTCCCACGAGATCGGCGGGCCGAAGACGTTGCCGCCCCACTGCTCGTGCGCGATCGCCAGGGCCTCCTCGTCGGTCGGCGCGAACGACAGGTGCACCTGCAGCGCCATGGGCCCGGTGCCCCCGGCGCCGCGGTAGGCGTCGACGACCTCCCGCAGCGTCTCGACCGGCTGGTTGACCGTGACCAGCCCGTCGGCCCAGGCCGCCACCCGGGCGGCGCTCTCGACCGAGACGGCAGGGCCGATGAGCGGCGGCACGGGGTCGGGCAGGTCCCACACCCGCGCCCGGTCGACGGTCACCAGCCCGTCGTGGCTGACCTCCTCGCCGGCGAGCATCCGGCGGATGACGTCGACGCACTCCTCGAGCCGCTGGGTGCGGATCTCCTTGCGCGGCCAGCCGTCACCGGTGATGTGCTCGTTGCTGGCCTCGCCGCTGCCGAGCGCCACCCAGAACCGCCCCGGGAACATCTGCCCGAGCGTCGCGATCTTCTGCGCGTGGACCGCGGGGTGGTAGCGCTGCCCGGGTGCGCTGACGCAGCCGAGGCGCAGCGAGGTGGTGGCGAGCGCCGCCCCGAGCCAGGCCCAGGTGTAGCCCGAGTGGCCCTGCTTCTCGCTCCACGGCGAGAAGTGGTCGGAGCACATGGCCATGTCGAAGCCGGCCTGCTCGGCCTGCTGGACGTCGGCGAGCAGCTGCCGTGGGTTGATCTGCTCGTGCGAGGCGTGGAAGCCGTAGCGGGTCATGACAGCTCCTCCACCGGCAGGTCGTCCTGCGAGGCCTCGTGACCGGGCCGGCCCTGGGTGCGCTCGCGCTTCTTCATCTCGGCCTCGTAGACGTGCCGCTGGCCGCCCATCAGCTCGTCGCGCACGAGCTTCTCGATGCGCTGGAACTCGGCGTAGTAGCCGGAGTCGAAGGCCTCGACGATCTGGAACGTCCACATGCCGGGGAGCACGTTGCGGCCGACCATGTCGCGGTCGACGGTGTCGGCGAGCTCGTGGTGGCCTGCCTTGCGCAGCAGGTCGACGGCCTCGCTAAGGGCGAGGTCGGCGGTGCCGACGAGGCGGTGCAGGCCGTAGAGCCGACCGCGGACCTCCTCGATGGCCTCGAAGGCCTCGCTCACCTTGCCCACGGCCTCGACCGTGGCGTCGCTGGCGCCCGCTGGGCGCTTGTGCAGGGGCTCGTCGGTCATGCGCTCCAGTGTGGTGCCGGCCCGCCGAGTCCGCATGGGAAGCCGCCGGCCCGCGAACGCGCCGAGGGGGTATGCCGTGTGCTCACGGCATACCCCCTCGGCTCCTCTCGCCGTGCCCGGGTCAGGCCACGGCGTGGTCCACTCCGCGCACGACGAGCCCGTCGAGGGCGTCGTCACGGTCGACCAGCACGGTGTCGCCGTCACGCACCTCGCCCGCGAGCAGCGCCTTGGCCAGTCGGTCGCCGATCTCCTTCTGCACCAGGCGTCGCAGCGGCCGGGCGCCGTAGGCGGGGTCGTAGCCGGTGAGGGCCAGCCACTCGCGGGCCGCGTCGGTGACCTCGAGGGTGATCCTGCGCTCGGCCAGGCGGGTGGCCAGCTGGCGCACCTGCAGCTCGACGATGTGGCCGAGCTCCTCGGTGCTGAGCGGGTCGAAGACGACGACCTCGTCGAGGCGGTTGAGGAACTCAGGCTTGAACGAGGCCCGCACCGCCGACATGACGGCCTCCTTCTTGTCCTCGGTCGACATCACCGGGTCGATGAGGAACTGCGAGCCGAGGTTGGAGGTCATCACGAGGATGACGTTGCGGAAGTCGACCGTGCGGCCCTGGCCGTCGGTGAGGCGACCGTCGTCGAGCACCTGCAGCAGGATGTCGAAGGTCTCCGGGTGGGCCTTCTCCACCTCGTCGAGGAGCACGACGGAGTAGGGCCGGCGGCGGACCGCCTCGGTGAGCTGGCCGCCCTCCTCGTAGCCGACGTAGCCGGGCGGGGCGCCGATGAGGCGGGCCACGGCGTGCCGCTCGCCGTACTCGCTCATGTCGATGCGGACCATCGCCCGCTCGTCGTCGAACAGGAAGTCGGCAAGGCTCTTGGCGAGCTCGGTCTTGCCGACGCCGGTCGGTCCGAGGAAGAGGAAGCTGCCAGTCGGGCGGTCGGGATCGGCGAGGCCCGCGCGGCTGCGCCGGACGGCGTCGCTGACGGCGCGCACCGCCGCCTCCTGGCCGATGAGCCGGGCACCGATGATCGACTCCATGCTGAGCAGCTTCTCGGTCTCGCCCTGCAGCAGCCGGCCGGCCGGGATGCCGGTCCAGGCGCTGATGACCTCGGCGATGTCGTCGGCACCGACCCGCTCCTTGACCATGGTGTCCACGCGCACGGTGCCCTCGGCCTCGAGCGCGGCGTCGAGGTCGCGCTGCAGGGCCGGGATCTGGCCGTAGAGGATCGCGGACGCCTCGCCCAGCTGGCCCTCGCGCTGCAGGCGCTCGGCCTGGCTGCGGGCCTCGTCGAGGCGTGCCTTGAGCTCGCCGACCCGGTTGAGGCCGGACTTCTCCTGCTCCCAGCGGGCGTTGAGCGCGGCGAGCTGCTCGCTCTTGTCGGCGAGGGTCTTGCGCAACGCCTCGAGCCGCTCCCGGGAGGCCTCGTCGGTCTCGCTCTGCAGGTGCAGCTCCTCCATCTTCAGCCGGTCGACGGCGCGGCGGAGCTCGTCGATCTCGACCGGGCTGGAGTCGATCTCCATGCGCAGCCGCGACGCCGCCTCGTCGACGAGGTCGATGGCCTTGTCGGGCAGCTGGCGCCCGGTGATGTAGCGGTCCGACAGACTCGCAGCGGCGACGAGCGCGCTGTCCTCGATCTCGACCTTGTGGTGGGCCTCGTAGCGCTCCTTGAGGCCGCGGAGGATCGCGATGGTGTCCTCGACGCTGGGCTCGCCCACGAAGACCTGCTGGAACCGGCGTTCGAGGGCGGCGTCCTTCTCGATGTGCTCGCGGTACTCGTCGAGCGTGGTCGCGCCGACCAGGCGCAGCTCGCCGCGGGCCAGCAGCGGCTTGAGCATGTTGCCCGCATCCATCGCGCCCTCACCGGTGGCGCCGGCGCCGACGACCGTGTGCAGCTCGTCGATGAAGGTGATGATCTGGCCGTTGCTGTCCTTGATCTCCTCGAGCACGGCCTTGAGCCGCTCCTCGAACTCGCCGCGGTACTTCGCGCCCGCCACCATCGCGCCGAGGTCGAGGCTGATGAGCCGCTTGTCGCGCAGCGACTCCGGCACGTCGCCGTCGACGACGCGCTGGGCGAGGCCCTCGACGACGGCGGTCTTGCCGACGCCGGGCTCACCGATGAGCACCGGGTTGTTCTTGGTGCGCCGCGAGAGGACCTGCACGACACGGCGGATCTCGGCGTCGCGGCCGATGACCGGGTCGAGCCTGCCGTCGCGCGCCATCTGGGTCAGGTCGGTGCCGTACTTCTCGAGGGCCTCCCCGGCCTCGGCGGGCGTCTCACTGGTGACCTTCCGGCCGCCTCGCAGGGCGTCGACCTTGGCCTCCATGTCCTTGGCGCCACGCTTCTGCACGGCGGCGAGGTGGCCGGTCTCCGCGAGCGCGAGCAGGAGCAGGTCGAGCGCGAGGTAGGTGTCGCCCTTGGCCCGCATGAGGGTGTCCGCCTGCTGGAGGACCGCCGCGGCCTCCCGCCCCAGGCCCGGTGGCTGGGCGGCACCCGAGGTCGTGGGCAGCGCGCGGAGCCGCGCGTCGGCCTGCCCCAGCACGTGCGCCGCACCGGTGCCGGCGGCCTGCAGCAAGGCGTCCGCCTGCGCGGTGTCGAGCTGGATCAGGGCACTGGTGAGGTGGTCAGGGGTGATCTCGGGGTGGCCGCTGGACTGGGCGGAGCGCTGGGCGATGGCCAGGGCCTCAGCGACCTTCGCGGTCGGCTTCAACTCCATGGGTGGTGTCTCCTGTGAGGTACGTCGGTGAGATGCGTGGGCTCACGCGGTTCAACCCGCTCAAAGTTGAGTGTATTCCGCTCAACTTCGTGCTGCAGCCGGGCCTCACGGACGGTGGCGCCTCAGGGTGGTGTCGGCGACGCGGCGGCGGGCGCCACGAGGACCCGCCAGCCCTTCGGCAGCTCCGCGCTCGGCACCGCCCGCCATCCGCGGGTGTAGGCCGGACGCTCCTCGCCGGAGCGGAGCACGACGGCCACGGACTGCCGGGCGAGCGCGCCCCGCAGGTCGGCGAGGGTGAACGGCTCGTCTCCCGGGTAGCGCTTGATGACCACTGCGTCGCACCGGGCGAGGTAGGCCACCGGCGCCGACTCCCGGCCGAGCAGGACGCAGGGAGGACGGACCTCGTGGCGCTCGAGCACCTCGGCGACGCGCAGCCAGCGGTCCCGGCCGTTCTGGCTGCCCTCCGTGATGCTGCCGAGGATGCTCAGCTGCACCGTGCCGTGCGCGAGCAGGCCGACCGCCACGCCGGCGGCCACGACCGCCCGCCAGGGCCCGGCCACGGCGTTCACGAGGTGGCGCAGCGCGTGCGCCACCGGTAGGGCAAGCAGCGCGTAGGCCGGCAGCAGGAACCGTGGCGCGGCATACCCGACGAGCAGCAGGTAGGGCAGCGCCAGCACCGCCCCGGTCCACGCGGGGAGCAGGGTCACCTCCCGGCTCTCCCCGGCAGGCGTCCGGCGCAGCGCGACCCACACGGCCAGCACCACCAGCGCGAGACCGACCGCCCACAGCACCACACCGGACAGCGGGATCGGCTGCTGCTCGCGGACGCAGGGCCGGCAGAGCAGCGGCCCGTCGAAGGCCCGCAGCTAGTAGTCCGGCACGAAGCGCTCGCCGGTGCCCTGGGTGCTCAGCGCGCGCCGCACCCTGGGCCAGATGCCGTCATAGCGCTGCTGGGCCTCCACCAGCCACGGCACCGCACCGACGGCCGCCCCCGCCACGAGGGGGGCGAGGAGGCCCACCACCCTGCGTCGCCACTGCGGGTGGGCGAGCACCGCGAGGCCGAGCGCCCCGAGCAGCGGCACCGCGTCGCCCGGCCGGATCAGCGTCGTCGCCGCCACGGCGGCCCCACCTGCCCAGGGCAGCCAGGCCGGGGCCCGCCCGAGCGCGGCGCACAGGAGGGTGCCGGTGGCGAGGACGCCCGCGAGCGCGATGAGGACGTTGGGCATCAGGCTCGGCCCGTAGAACACGCTCGTCCAGAGCGACCCGAAGACCAGGGCCGCCAGCGCGACCGAGCCGTCGGGGCGCACCCTCAGCCACACGGCATACGCGGCGTAGAGCGCGAGGCTCGACAGCGCGGCGAGGTAGACCCGCAGGGCGACCGAGGAGCCGGTCAGCGCCTGCAGGGGTGCAGCCAGCCACGGCATCCCGCGGGCACGCGGCGCCGTGAACGACAGAGCCGGCCTGCGGGGGTCGTTCTGGCTGGCGTAGATGGCCTCGTCCCAGCCGAGGGGGAAGTCGGCCACGAGAAGCACCTGGACGGCGCCGAAGGCGACCGCGACACCTGCCAGCCAGGTGTGCGGCGTGATCCGATCCCCCACTCGGGCAACCCGGCCCATGGGCCGCAGTCTGCCCGCGCCGGCCGCTGACGGCGACCCTCCCACGCCGCGCGAGAGCCCCGGATTTCCTTGCCAACTCTTTACGGTCGTCACCGGCTCGCGATGACGAGGCCGACCTAGGGTCACGGGTGCCGTCGCCATCGAGGGGCCGACAGGCACGGCGGCGGCGCTCACCAACACCAGGAGGAATCAGTGCGAGTACAACGACGTACTGCGACAGCCGCGGCTGCCCTTGCCGCTGCCGGGCTGGCCGTGACCACCGTCGCCGCCGGACCGGCTTTCGCCGACAACCCGAACAACTCCCAGGAGATGCGCGCCGCCGTCACCGTCGACGGCGTGATGCGGCACCTCGAGGCGTTCCAGGAGATCGCCGACGAGAACGACGGCAACCGTGGGGCGGGTACCGCCGGCTACGACGCCTCTGGCGAGTACGTCGAGAAGGTGCTGCGGTCGGCGGGGTACGAGACCGAGCGCCAGTACTTCGACTTCGTCTACGACGAGGTCGTCTCCACCTCGCTCGACGAGGTCTCCCCCGACCAGCGGTCCATCGAGCACAACCCGATGAGCTACAGCCCCTCGACCCCGGGCGGCGGCGTCACCGCTGCCCTCGCCGCACCGACCGGCGCGGCGACCGGCTGCGAGACCTCTGACTGGGCCGGTTTCCCCGCGGGCAGCATCGCCCTGGTCAGCCGCGGAGTCTGCGCGTTCGCCGTGAAGTCGCAGATGGCCAAGGCGGCCGGCGCCCCGGCAGCGATCGTCTACAACAACGGCGACGGCGCCCTCAACGGCACCCTGGGCGGGCCCGCCGACAACTACGCGCCGATCACCGGCGTCACCAAGGCCGAGGGCGCGACGCTGCTGGGCAAGATCGCGGCCGGTGGGGTCACCGTGAAGTTCGACCTGCAGAAGATCGTCGAGGACCGTCGGACGTTCAACCTCATCGCCGAGACGACGACGGGCCGCGACGACAACGTCGTCATGCTCGGCGCGCACCTCGACTCCGTGCACGACGGCGCCGGCATCAACGACAACGGCAGCGGCTCGGCCGGCATCCTCGAGACCGCGGTGCAGCTGGCCAAGGTCAACAAGCTCAACAACAAGGTGCGGTTCGCCTGGTGGGGTGCGGAGGAGCTCGGCCTGCTCGGCTCGGAGCACTACGTCGGCGACCTCGCGGAGAACAACGAGGACGAGCTCGACCGGATCGCCACCTACCTCAACTTCGACATGATCGCCTCGCCCAACTTCAAGATCGGGGTCTACGACGCCGACCAGTCGACCTACAAGGCACCGGTCACGGTGCCCAAGGGATCGATCGAGACCGAGGACGTCCTCACGAGCTACTTCGACGGCATCGCCCAGCCCTGGGTCGACACCGAGTTCTCCGGTCGCTCGGACTACCAGGCCTTCATCGAGCACGGCGTCCCCGCCTCGGGCCTGTTCACCGGCGGCGACGGCGTGAAGACGGCCAAGGAGGTGGAGATGTTCGGCGGCACGGCCGGCATCACCTACGACCCGAACTACCACAGCCCCGCTGACGACATCACCAACGTCAACAGCACCGCGCTCGACATCATGAGCGACGCGATCGCGCACGCGACCATCACGCTGGCGCAGAGCACCGAGTCCATCAACGGGGCGCGCAGCGCCGGCAGGTCCGGCAACCCGCACCCGGTGGAGGACCACCTGCACGAGGACGTCGCCTGACGGCTCGTCCGCACCGCTGAACGTATGCCGCGCGGCAGCGCACGCGTCGCCGCGCGGCATACGGTGTGGTCGTGCCGATCCCGATGCGGGTGGCGCGGTTCAACCGCCGCGTCACCAACCGCATAGCCACCCCGCTGCTGCGCCGGCTCCCGGGCTTCGCGGTCGTGCACCACGTGGGCCGACGCTCCGGCCGCCACTACCGGACGCCGGTCAACCTCTTCCCCGCCGAGGGCGGCTACGTCATCGCCCTCACCTACGGGCCCGACGTCGACTGGCTCAGGAACGCGCTCGTCTCGGGCGGCTGCGAGCTGGAGGTGCGCGGGCGGCGGGTCCGCTGCACCTCACCCGTGGTCTTCCACGACCCCTCCGCCGCACGGATCCGCCTGCCGGGGCGCCCGATCCTGAGGCTGCTCAAGGTCGCCGACTTCGTGTCACTGTCGGCCGCCGATGGCAGCGCGCACACGGCCGTGCCCGGTTAGCCTGCCGGACATGGCCTTCTCAGCACCGACCCGGGCCGACCGCGGACGCCAGCTGGGCGTGACCGTCAGCGAGGTGCTCTGCGTGCTGGGCACCCTCGTCGGCGTTGGCGTCATCGGTGGCACGGAGGTGCCCGAGTCCTCCGGCGGCGCCCTTGCCGCGGACGCCACGCTGCTCGCCCCGGCAAGCCCCGCGTTCTCGATCTGGTCGGTGGTCTACGCCGGCCTGGCCGCCTACACCGTGTGGCAGTGGCTCCCCGACCAGGCGACCGACGAGCGGCACCGGCGCACCGGCTGGCTGGCGGCGGCCTCCATGCTCCTCAACGCCACCTGGCTGCTGGTGACCCGGCAGGGGTGGATCTGGCTGAGCGTGGTGGTGATCGCGGCCCTCGTCGTGGTGCTGGGGGTGCTGGTGCAGCGGCTGACCGAGCGACCCTCGTTCGGGTTCGTCGAGGCGGTCGTCGTCGACGGCACGTTCGGCGCCTACCTCGGCTGGGTCTGCGTGGCCACCTGCGCCAACGTCACGGCCGCCTTCGTCGCCAGCGGGGTCGACCCGGGCCCGCCTGCGAGCGAGGTGTGGGCGGTGGCGGTGCTCGCCCTCGTGGCCGGCGTCGGCGTGCTGCTCGCCCGCCGCCTCGAGGGCCGGTATGCCGTGGCCCTCGCCATCGCGTGGGGGCTGCTCTGGATCGCGGTCGGCCGGGTCGGCGACGAGCCGCAGTCGACGATCACCGCGTGGGCCGCCGTGGCGGCCGCCGTGGTCGTGGTGGTGGCGACGGCCCGGCAGAGGGCGCGGGTGCGCGGGCCGGTGGACGACACCACCACCTGACCCGGCTAGGTGGCCGGCTGGGCCTGCGGCAGGCCCAGGCCCCTAACGGCCTGGGCGACCAGCTCCTCGGGCGGCAGGGAGACGTCGAGCTCGATGCCGGACTCGTCGGGCTGCAGCGGCTCGAGCGTGGCCACCTGCGAGTCGAGCAGGCTGGCGGGCATGTAGTGCCCCGCGCGGGAGGACATCCGGTCGCGGATCACCTCCACGTGCCCGTCGAGGTGCACGAAGTCGAGCGTGGGCGGTCCGGCTGCCAGGACGTCGCGGTAGACACGACGCAGCGCCGAGCACGCGATGACGGTCGAGCGGCCCTCCGCGGCCCGCTCGGCCATCCAGGCCGCCAGGTCGCCCAACCACGGCCAGCGGTCCTCGTCCTCGAGGGGGATGCCGGCGCGCATCTTCTCCACGCTGGCGCGCGAGTGGAAGTCGTCGGCCTCGGCGAAGAGCAGCCCGGTCGCAGCGGCGATGCCGTGCGCGACCGTGGTCTTGCCCGAGCCGGACACGCCCATCACGACGACGTGCCGGGTGCCCGACCTCAGGTCGAGCGGCGTGCCACCAGCATGGACCTCCGGAGCGGTGTCGCCGGTCACGGCCTGCCGGTCACCAGTCATGGACGGTGCCGTCCTTGAGGCGGTTGAACGGCAGGTAGGCCGGCTGGTACGGGTGCTTCGCGGCAGCTTCCTCGTCGAGCTCGACGCCCAGGCCCGGCTCGTTGCCGGGGTGCAGGTAGCCGTCCTCGAAGGTGAAGGACTGCCGGAACACCTCGTTCGTCAACGGCCCGTGCTGCATGTACTCCTGGATCCCGAAGTTGTGGATCGCCAGGTCGAGGTGCAGCGCCGCGGCCATCCCCACCGGGGAGATGTCGGTCGGGCCGTGGATGCCGGACTTGATCTGGTACTGCGCCGCGAAGTCGAGCAGCTTGCGCATGGCGGTGATGCCGCCGGTGTGGGTCACCGCCGAGCGCACGTAGTCGATGAGCTGCTCGCGGATCAGGGTCTGGTAGTCCCAGACCGTGTTGAAGATCTCCCCGATCGCCAGCGGAGTCGTCGTGTGCTGGCGCACCAGCCGCAGCGCCTCCTGGTTCTCCGCCGGGGTGCAGTCCTCGAGCCAGAACAGGTCGTAGGGCTCGAGCGCCTTGCCCAGCTTGGCGGCCTGGATGGGGGTCATCCGGTGGTGCCCGTCGTGCAGCAGCGGCAGCTCCGGGCCGAACTCGCCCCGCACCGCCTCGAAGACGGTCGGGATGTGCCGCAGGTAGGCCCGGGTGTCCCAGTCCTCCTCCGCCGGCAGCGGCGCCCGCTGGGCAGGCTCGTAGTCGTAGCGCCTGCCCTCGCTGCTCGGCTGCGCGGCCACCCCGTACACCGCGTTGACCCCCGGCACCGAGGTCTGCACCCGGATCGAGCGGTAGCCCAGCTCCAGGTGCGTGCGGATCGAGTCGAACAGCTCCTGCGTGTCGCGGCCGGAGGCGTGCCCGTAGGCCATGATCCCCGTGCGCGAGGCGCCGCCGAGGAGCTGGTAGAGCGGCATCCCGGCAGCCTTGGCCTTGATGTCCCACAACGCCACGTCCACCGCCGCGATGGCGGCCATGGTCACCGGGCCACGACGCCAGTACGCCGACCGGTAGAGGAACTGCCAGGCGTCCTCGATGTTGTGTGCGTCCCGACCGAGCAGCAGCGGCACCACGTGGTCCTTCAGGTAGGACGCCACCGCGAGCTCGCGGCCGTTGAGGGTTCCGTCGCCCAAGCCGGTCAGGCCGTCCTCGGTCGTGACCTTCAACGTCACGAAGTTGCGGTCGGGGCTGGAGACGATCACGTCGGCGGCGACGATCTTCACGGGTGGACCTCTCGGTTCTGGGCTCTGGGCGGGGTGCTGGCTGTCCTCAGCGCACGGTGGCGCCGGGCGTGTGTCGTTGCAGGAGGGTGAGGTCTGCGCGGGTGGGAGCGCCCTCCCAGTCGCCGCGGGTGGAGACGGCGAAGGCGCCGGTGGTCGCCCCGCGGGCGAGGCAGTCGGCAGGGTCGAGGCCGTCGAGGACCCCGGACAGGAAGCCGGCGGTGAAGGCGTCGCCGGCGCCGATCGGGTCGACCGCCGTCACCGCGAGGGCCGGCGCGTCCACACGGCCCTCGCGGGAGTGCAGCGTGGCGCCGCGCGGACCCCGCTTCACCGCGACCTGCCGCACGCCATGGCCGAGCAGGTCGGCGACGGCTTCGTCCTCGCGGCCCTCCGCCACGAGGTCGAGCTCGTCGTCGGAGGCGATGACCAGCGTGGCCCGTCGGGCCAGCGGCGCGAGCACCTCGCGGGCTCGCTCACGGCTCCACAGGCGGCCGCGGAAGTTCACGTCGAAGGAGACCAGGACGCCTGCGGCGCATGCCGACTCGACCGCCCAGGACACGGCCTCCGCTGCACCGGCGGACAGCGCCGGGGTGATGCCGGTGACGTGCAGGACCCGCGGTGGCACCTCCAGCGCGTCGGCCACGTCGCCCTTCCCCACGGCCGACCCGGCCGATCCCCCTCGGCGGTACTCGACGCTGGTCAGGTCCGCGGTGCGCTGCTCCACGAACATCAGGCCGGTGGGCCGCTCACCGTCCACGACGGCATACCTCGTGTCCACACCCTCCGCCCGCAGCTGACGCAGCACCAGCCGGCCGAACGAGTCGTCGCCCACCCGACCGGCCCACGCGACCGTGTGCCCGAGCCGCGAGAGGCCGATCGCCACGTTGGACTCGGCTCCCGCGAGGCGGGTGGTCTGCAGACCACCCTGGACCAGCGGGCCGTCGGCCCGGAAGGAGACCATCGACTCACCGAAGGTGAGCACCTCGACGGCTGCGGGCGTCATTGCGTATGCCGTTCTGCCGCAGCGGTGTAGGCGCGGGCGCGGGTGCGCAGCGCCTCGAGGTCACCACCCGAGGCGGCATCGCCGACGAGCGGGCTGCCGACGCCGACAGCGACCGCCCCGACCGCGAGGTAGCTCCTCAGCTCGTCGAGGCCCACGCCACCCACGGCGAGGAAGGGGATGTGCGGGAACGGGTCGCGGACGGCCTTGAGGTAGGCGGGGCCACCGATCGAGGCGGGGAACAGCTTCACGGCGCTCGCGCCCTGCTGCACCGCGGTGAAGGCCTCGGTGGGGGTGAGGGCGCCGGCAGCGACCGGCAGGCCACGCTCGGCCGCCACCGCGATGGACGGCGTCACCGCAGGAGTGACGACGAACTGGGCCCCGGCAGACTCCACGTCGGCGACGTCTCCGGTCGTCAGCACGGTGCCCGCACCGATCTGGGCCCCCTCCGGCAGCTGGGCGCGGACCTGCTCGATGGCGTCGCAGGCGGCAGGGGTCGTCAGCGAGATCTCGACGAACCGCACCCCTTCGTCGAACAGCGCCAGTGCCGTCGCCACGGCCGCCTGCGTGTCGGTCCCTCGGATGATCGCCATCACCCGGGCACGGGACAGGGCCGCGACGAACTCGCCCGGCGGCATACCGGTCACCACGGCGTTCACCACTCCGCGAAGGAGCCGTCGGCGTGCCGCCACACCGGTCCCCGCCAGGCGTGCCCCCGCTTGTCGGCGGCGCGCACCGCCTGCTCGTCGACCTCGACGCCGAGTCCGGGTCCGGTCAGCCGCTCGATGTGGCCGTCGACGAACTTCAGCGGCTCGGGGTCGACGACGTAGTCGAGGACATCGGCACCCTCGTTGTAGTGGATGCCGATGCTCTGCTCCTGGATGAGGTAGTTCGGCGTCGCGAAGCCGACCTGCAGGCAGGCGGCCAGCGCCAGCGGCCCGAGCGGGCAGTGCGGAGCCAGCTGCACGTCGTAGACCTCCGCCAGCGCGGCGATCTTGCGCACCTCGGTGATGCCGCCGGCGTGCGAGAGGTCCGGCTGCGCCACGGCGATGCCGGCCTGCAGCACCGGGAGGAACTCCTGTCGGCTGTAGAGCCGCTCCCCCGTTGAGACGGGCGTGGTGGTCGAGCGGACGAACTCGCCGATGAGGTGGGAGTTCTCGGGGACGACCGGCTCCTCGAGGAAGAACGGCCGGAAGGGCTCGAGCAGCGGGGCGACGCGGCGGGCGTTGGCGAGGGTGAACCTGCCGTGGAAGTCGACCGCGACGTCGCCGTGGTGGCCGAGCACCTCACGGGCCGCCGCCACGCGCTCGACGACGCCGTCGATCTCGGCGACGGTGGCGACCGGGCTCATCCGGCCGGAAGCGTTCATCTTGACCGCGGTGAGGCCGGCCTCGACCTGCTCGGCGATGTGGTCGGCCACCTCGGCCGGCTCGTCGCCGCCGACCCAGCCGTAGACGCGGATCCGGTCGCGGACCGGGCCGCCGAGCAGCTGGTGCACCGGGGCACCGAAGTGCTTGCCGGCGATGTCCCACAGCGCCTGGTCGATGCCGGAGACGGCGCTGGCCAGGATGGGCCCACCCCGGTAGAAGGACCCCTTGGTCATCACCTGCCAGTGGTCCTCGATGCGCAGGGCATCCCTGCCGAGCACCAGCTCGGCGAGCTGGTCGACGGCGGTGCGCACCGTCTCGGAGCGTCCCTCGCAGGTGGCCTCGCCCCAGCCGACGACGCCGCCGTCGGTCTCGATGCGGACGAAGAGCCAGCGCGGGGCGACGAGGAAGGTCTCGACGCTGCGGATGGTCGTGGTCGTGGCGGACATCCGGCTCAGCCCTTCGTCGCGCCGGCGGTGAGGCCCGAGACGACGTACTTCTGGGCGAAGAGCGCGATGAGCATGATCGGCAGGGTCACTACGGTGGAGGCCGCCATCAGGCCGCCCCAGTCGATGCTGGCATAGCCGACGAAGTCGAAGATCGCGACGGGCAGCGTCTTGGTGTCGGCGCTCGAGAGCACCAGGGCGAACATGAAGTTGTTCCAGGAGAAGATGAACGACAGGATCCCGGCGGTCGCGATGCCGGGCGTCGACAGGGGCAGGGTGATCCTGCGGAACGCCCCGATCGGCGTGAGGCCGTCGACCATCGCCGACTCCTCGAGCTCGATCGGCAGGCCGTCGAAGTAGCCCATCATGATGTAGACGATCAGCGGCAGGGACACGAACATGTGGCTCAGGATCAGCACGGTGAAGCCGCCGACCATCTTGAGGTTCGAGAAGACGTAGTACCAGGGCACCAGCAGCGAAACCGCCGGGATGACGCGGGCCATCAGCACGACCAGCGCCGAGCGCCGCATCGAGAACCGGCTCATCGAGTAGGCAGCCGGCACCCCGAGCAGGATCGACAGCGCGGTCGCGGCGAAGGCGACCCAGAGGCTGTTGACGATGAACTGGACGTAGTTCGCCTGCTGGAGGACCTTGTCGTAGTTGTCCCAGGTGGGTGTGAAGACGATCGCCTTGTCGGGGTTGTAGATGTCGACGTTGGTCTTGAGGGAGGCGGCGACCATCCAGGCCAGCGGGGCCAGCAGCGCCAGCACGACGACGACCAGCGCGGCGACGCGGAAGACCTTGTACGGGGTGCGGGCGCGCATCAGGCGGCGTCCTTCCGGCGAGTGGTGACGGCCCACATCGAGCCGATGATGATGAGGAAGAAGATGATGAGCACCGCCGAGGAGACGCCGTACTCGTTGTAGTCGAAGCTCAGGCCGTAGGCGTAGACGTTGAGCGTCTCGACCTCGTGGAACGAGCCGCCCCCCTTGCCCTTGGTGGCGTAGAGGATGTCGAAGGTCTTCAGCGCGTCGATTCCGCGCAGCAGCACGGCCACGACGACGGTCGGCATGAGGAGCGGCAGGGTGACGTGGCGGAAGCGCTGCCAGGCGTTCGCCCCGTCGATCAGTGCCGCCTCCTGCGGCTCGTCGGACAGCGACGTCAGGCCGGCCAGGAGGATGAGCACGATCATCGGCGTCCACTGCCAGATGTCGATGAACATCGTCGTCGGCAGCGCGGTCTTCTCACCTGCGAGCCAGGGCCAGGGCCCGAGGCCGAACCACGCGAGGAAGCGGTTGGCCAGGCCGATGTTGGGGTCGAAGATCAGGCGCCACATCATGCCGACGGCCACGGGGGTGGCGACCAGCGGCAGCAGGATGGCGACACGCACCCATTTCTCGCCCTTGAAGGGCCGCCACAGCAGCAGGGCGATGGCCATGCCGAGCACCACCTCGACGAGCAGCACCCCACCGGTGAAGACGACGGTGCGCAGGACCGCCGGCCAGAAGCGTTCGGTGTCGCCGAGCACCTCGAGGTAGTTGGCGAAGCCGATGAACTCCGACTCCGCGCGCACCGAGCCCTCGGCGTCGGTGAGGCTGAGGTAGACCGTCCACGCCACCGGGAAGACGATGAGGACGGCGACGAACACCATTGCCGGTGCGGCGAACAGCCACTTGCGGTGGTGGTTGGCCCAGCGCGCCCAGGCCGGCGTGCTCGCCGAGGTGGTGAGGCTGGTCTCCCTCGCCGTGCTGGGAGTGGTGGTCGTGGCAGCCATGCGTGTGCTCCAGGTCGCGGGTGGTGTCGCGGGTCGTGAGGTGCTGGGGCCGGTGGGTACCGGCCCCAGGGGCCGGGTGGCCGGGTGCCCGAGAGGGGCCGGGTGGCCGGGTGCCCGAGAGGGGTCGGGCACCCGGCCGTCCGGGGTTACTTGTTCTCGTCGTCCAGGAACTTCTGGAAGGCCTCGTTGGCCGCGTCGGCCGAGGCGGCCGCGTCCTTGCCGGTGATGGCGTCGACGATCGGCTGACCGACGATCTCGCGGGCCTCGGCGACCTTGACCACGAGCGGGCGGTCGTGGCCGACACCGTTCTTGGACATCGCGGCGTTCGCCTCGACGAGGTCCTTCGGGTAGGTCGCGGTCGCGGCCGGGTCGGACGAGACAGAGGTGCGGCCGCCGGGGACTCCGGCCTTCTCGTTCTCGAGGGTCTGGGCCTTGCTGGTGGCCCACTCGATGAACTTCCAGGCGTTCTCCTGGTTCTCCGAGGACTCGTTCACGCCGAGCGCCCACGAGGGGATGTCGTAGGGCTTGGAGCCGGCCGGGCCCTCGGGGAAGGCGGCGAAGCCGACGGTGTCGCTGACCTTGGACTTGGCCGGGTCGGTGGCGTTCTTGTAGAGCGAGTTCGCCTCGGTGTAGAAGGCGGCCTTGCCCTGGGTGAAGATCGCCATCGCCTCGGGCCAGCCCATGTCGGTGCTGACGTTGGCCGGGCCGAGGTCCTTGATCAGGCCGCCGTAGAAGGCGTAGGCCTGCTTGGCCTCGGGGCTGTTGACCGCAGCCTTGCCGCTCTCGTCGACGAAGTCACCGCCGAAGGAGTAGAGGAAGCTGGAGAACTGCGTGACGGCCGGGGACTTGCCGGTGCGGGCGACGAAGCCGGCCACGCCGGGGTTGTCCGCCTTGATCTTGGCGGCCATCGACTTGAGCTCGTCGAGGGTCTTCGGCGGGTTGGTGAAGCCGGACTTCTCGAGCAGGTCCTTGCGGTAGTAGAGGACCTCCTGCTCGGTGATGAGCGGGACGCCGACGACCTTGTCCTCGTAGGTGGTGGCCTGCACCGGGCCCTGCTTGAAGTCGCTCCAGTCCCACTCCTTGTTGGCCTGGACCTTCTCCGTCAGGTCGGCGAGGTACTTGTTCTTCGCGAAGAGCTTCCCCTCCTGCAGGGGGCGGTACATCATCACGTCGAGGTCGCTCGAACCGGCGTTGAGCTTGACGTTGTACTGGTCGGACAGCTGGTCCTCACCGAGCTGGGTGATCTCGACCTTCAGGCCGGACTCCTTCTCGAACTCCGGCAGGGCCTTCTTGATGTTCTCGGTCCACACGTGGTTCGCGAGGGTGACCCGGACGGTCTTGCTGCCCGAGCCCTCCGCGTCGCCGCCACCGCATGCCGAGAGGCCGACGGCTGCCGCCACGGCCAGAGAAGTACCGATAACTGACTGACGCAACACGTCGGTCTCCGTTCCTGTCGTGGCGTCCCGCCATTGGGCCGCCGCCTGCTCGGATGCGCTACATCCGCCTAATCACCGGATGCTAGATGTCTAAATCAGATTTATGCAAGAGGTTCGACGACATGCGTATGCTTTAACCCATGACCGAGCCAGCACCGGCGCTGCCTGGGGGCACCCCCGCCTCAGCCGTCCCCGCCGCCACCGACCCGGCCGACGGCAACGGCTCCTCGGGCCTGACCGGCCTGCACGCCCAGGTGCTCGACCAGATCGGCCTCTCCATCTGCGGCGGCGAGCTGCGCCCCGGGGCGGTGCTGTACATCGACGACCTGGTCGAGAAGCACGCCGTCTCGCGCTCCGTCGTGCGCGAGGTGCTGCGAGTGCTGTCCTCGATGGGGATGGTCGCCTCGCGGCGCCGCATCGGGACGATCATCCAGCCGTCCTCCGCCTGGAACGTCTACGACCCCCAGGTCATCCGCTGGCGCCTGGCCTCGGAGGGACGGCTGGGCCAGCTGCGCTCGATCACCGAGCTGCGCGGCGCCGTGGAGCCCGAGGCGGCCCGCCTCGCGGCCGAGCGGGCCACCCCCGGCGACGCCAGCACCCTGGTGGGGCTGGCCGCCCGCATGTGGGCCGCCGGCCAGGGTGAGGACGAGGAGGAGTTCCTCGCCCTCGACATCGAGTTCCACCGCCTGGTGCTCGCCAGCTCCGGCAACGAGATGTTCCTCAAGCTGCACGAGCTGGTCGCCGAGGTGCTGACCGGCCGCCACCACTACGGCCTCATGCCGCACCACCCCCACGAGGAGGCGCTGCAGCTGCATGCCGACGTCGCCTCGGCCATCCAGCGCCACGACGGCGACCGCGCCCGCGCCGCCATGCTGCGGATCATGGAGCAGGCGATGGACGAGATGAAGGCCCTGTGGGCGCAGGCCGACGAGCACCCGCCGGCTGACGCCTAGAAGAGGCCGACGACCTCGCCGTCGTCGTCGAGGTCGATGCTCGCCGCCGCCGGGTTCCGCGGCAGGCCGGGCATGGTGCGCATCTCGCCGCTGATGGCGTAGACGTAGCCGGCGCCGGCAGCGGCCCGCACCTCACGCACCGGCAGCCGCCAGCCCGTCGGCGCACCCCGGAGGGTGGGGTCGGAGGAGATCGACAGGTGGGTCTTGGCGATCACCACCGGGAAGCCGCCGTAGCCGAGCACCTCGAAGCGCTCGAGGTCCTTGGCCGCCGTGGGTGAGAAGTCCACCCCGTCGGCGCCGTAGACGGTGGTCGCGACGGCCTCGATCTTCTCGCGCAGGGTGTCGTCGAGCTCGTAGGTGTGCCGGAACTCGTGCGGCTCGCCACAGGCGGCCACCACGGCCTCGGCGAGGTCACGGGCCCCCTTGCCGCCGTCGGACACGTGCGTGGAGACGGCCACGTGGGCGCCCTCGGCCTCGGCCACCTCGCGGATGACTGCGTGCTCGGACTCGAAGTCGGAGGGGAACGCGTTGACCGCCACCACGGGCGAGACCCCGAAGGAGCGCACGATCTCGATGTGCCGGCGCAGGTTGTCGGCCCCGGCCCGCACCGCCCGCGGGCTCTCGTGGAGCATCTCGGGCGGCAGCGGCTTGCCCGCGACGACGGTGTAGTTGCCCGAGTGGGCCTTCAGCGAGCGCACGGTCGCGACCAGCACCGCGGCGTCGGGGCTCAGGCCCGAGACCCGGCACTTGAGGTTGAAGAACCGCTCGGCGCCCATGTCGGAGCCGAAGCCCGCCTCCGTCAGGAGGTAGTCGCCGGCGTGGATGCCGATCCGGTCGGCCACCACCGAGGAGTTGCCGGTGGCGATGTTGCCGAACGGGCCGGTGTGCACGAGCACCGGTGTGTTCTCGGTGGTCTGGAGCAGGTTGGGCTTGAGCGCGTCCTTGAGCACCACCGCCATCGCACCCGCCGCCTTGAGGTCGTCGGCGGTGACCGGCCGGCCGGCATACGTGAAGCCCACGACGATGCGCCCGAGGCGCGCGCGCAGGTCCCGCAGCGACGTCGACAGGCCGAGGATCACCATGACCTCGCTGGCCGCGGTGATGTCGAACCCGCTCTGCCGCGGTACGCCGTCGATGCGGGCGCCGAGGCCCTCGACGATGTTGCGCAGGGCGCGGTCGTTGACGTCGAGCACGCGACGCCAGGCCACGCTGCGCGGGTCGAGCCCGAGCTCGTTGCCGTGGTGCAGGTGGTTGTCGACCATGGCGGCGAGCAGGTTGTGGGCGGCCGTCACCGCGTGGAAGTCGCCGGTCAGGTGGAGGTTGAGCTGCTCCATCGGCAGCACCTGGCTGTAGCCGGCCCCGGCCGCACCGCCCTTGATGCCGAAGGTCGGCCCCATCGACGGCTGTCGCAGCGCCAGCGTGGCCCGGTGCCCGAGCACCGAGAGCCCCTGGGCCAGGCCCACGGCCGTCGTCGTCTTGCCTTCGCCGAGCGGGGTGGGCGTGATGGCCGTGATGACGACGTACTTCGCGGCAGGGCGGTCGGCCAGGTCATCGACGGCCGCCAGGTCGATCTTCGCGACGTGGCGGCCATAGGGCTCGAGGCGCTCCTCCGGTATGCCGGCGGCGCGCGCCACGGTGGCGATGGGCTCGAGGTGGGCGGCGCGCGCGATCGCGAGGTCAGAGGGCAGTGACGACGTTGGCACGCAGCCAGTGTGGCCCTCCCCCGCCTGCACGACGAGGAGTTTGCCCCGGGACGGGACCCAAAGGGGCCATTGGTCCCGGCTGCTCAGAAGTGCGGTCGCCAGACGACGAGGGCCTGGGACCGGTTCGGCCGCGGCCGCTGCCCGGCCCGCATGGCGATGATCTCGCCGGCGGGGCCGACGGCGAAGACGCGCGAACCCGGCTGCGCCGCAGCACTCCTGGCGCGCTCGAGCTCCTCGCTCAGCTCGCTCACCCGGGCCCGCAGGGCGTCGACCTGGTTCTCGAGCTCGAGGATGCGCTGGATGCCGGCGAGGCTGACGCCCTCCTCCTGCGAGAGGCGCTGCACCTCGCGCAGGGTGGCGATGTCACGCGCGGAGTAGCGCCGGCCGCCGCCGCGGGTGCGCGACGGGGAGACCAGGCCGAGCCGGTCATACTGCCGCAGCGTCTGGGCGTGCATGCCGGCGAGCTCGGCCGCGACCGAGATGACGAAGACGGGGGTGTCGTCGTCAGGTGGGAAGCCGCGCAGCGTGGTCATCGCCGGTCACTCCTGCCGCGCCCGGGCGAACAGCTCGGCGCGCGGGTCCTCCCCCTGCTCCTGCGCCTGCAGCGCCTCGACCGCCTGGCGGGCCTCGTCGGTGAGGCGCTGGGGCACCACGACGTTGACGCGCGCGAGCAGGTCGCCGGGGCTGCCCTTGCGCGGCACGCCGCGACCCTTGACCCGCAGCACACGGCCGCTCGGGGTGCCCGGCGCGATGCGGACCTTGACCGGCTCCCCGGAGAGGGTGGGCACCGACACGGTGGCGCCGAGGGCGGCCTCGGCGAAGGTCACGGGCAGGTCCACGGTGAGGTTGTCGCCGTCACGGCCGAAGACGGGGTGCTTCTGCACGTCCACGGTCAGGATGAGGTCACCGCTGGGAGCGCCGTGGTCGCCGGGCTCCCCCTTGCCGGCCAGACGGATCTTCTGCCCGTCGCGCACGCCTGCGGGGATCCGCGTGGTGATGCGCCCGTTCCCGGTGCTGAGGGTGACGGTCGCACCCTCCACCGCGTCGCGGAACGGCAGCGTCGTGCGCGCGGTGAGGTTGGCCCCGCGGCGCGGGCCGGCCGGGGCGCCGAAGCCCCCGTAGGCCGGACCGCCGCCACCGAACATGCCACCGAGGATGTCCTCGAGGTTCGGCTGCGCGCCGCCTCCCCCGGTGCTGAAGCGCACCCCCGGGCCAGCACCTCCGCCGCCGAACATCGAGGAGAACACGTCCTCGAACCCGGCGCCGCCGCCCGGACCGCCCGCACCGGCACGGAAGCGGGCGCCCCCGTGCGTCATGGACCGGATGGCGTCGTACTGCTGGCGCTGCTCGGGGTCGGAGAGCACGGCATACGCCTCACCGATGTCCTTGAAGCGCTGCTCGGCCTGGGCGTCCCCGGGGTTCTGGTCAGGGTGCTCCTTGCGGGCGAGCTTGCGGTAGGCCTTCTTGACGGCCGCGGCGTCGGCGTCCTGGGGGACGCCGAGGATCGCGTAGAAGTCCTTGTCGAACCAGTCCTGGCTGGCCATGGCGTCCTCCTCTCGAACGCTCTGCGGTGGTTACTGCGGGTCGGCCACGGCGACGCGTGCCGGGCGGATCACCTGGTCGCCGGCACGGTAGCCGGGCTGGAGCACCGTGACGACCGTCGTCTCGGTGGCTCCCTCCGGCAACTCGGCCTGGGTGTGCATCAGGGCCTCGTGCCGCATGGGGTCGAACGTCTCGCCCGCCTCGCCGAACCGGGTCAGCCCGAACCTCGTCAGGGTCTGCTCGAGCTTCTCGGCGATCGAGGCGAACGGGCCGCTCCGCAGGTCGCCGTGCTCACGCGCGGCGTGGATGTCGTCGAGCACCGGCAGCAGCGTCTCGAGCACGTCCTGCACGGCGCGCTCCTGCACCATCGCGCGGTCGCGGTCGACGCGGCGCTTGTAGTTGACGTACTCCGCCTGCAACCGCTGGAGGTCGAGCAGCCGCTCGGCCGCGAGCGCGGTGTCCGGGTGGGGCTGCTCGCCCTCGGCGGCTCCGCCGGCGCCCGGCGCGGCCTGCCCGCCGTGGTGGGCCTGGTGGGCGACGGCGTCCTGCTCGTCCTCGAGCTCGGCCTCGAACTCCTCGAGGCTCTCGGCCGCCGGGGCGGCGGTGGGCGCCGAAGGCTCTGCAGCCTCCGCGCCCACCACCTCCTCGGCCTGCGTGTCGCGGGGGTCGACGTGCTCGGTCACTTCTTGTCCTCGTCGTCGTCCACGACCTCGGCGTCGACGACGTCCTCGTCAGCGCCGCCGCCGCCCTGCGCGCCGCCCTGTGCGCCGGCACCGGCGCCAGCGCCGGCCTCCGACTCGGACGCCGCGGCATACATCGCGGTGCCCAGCTTCTGCGACTCCTCGGAGAGCTTGGACGTCTTGGCCGAGATGTCCTCGGCGGTCGCGCCCGACTCCGGCTTGAGGGCGGCCTTGAGGTCCTCGAGCGCGGCGTCGACCGGGCCGCGGCCGTCGGCTGGCAGCTTGTCGGCGTTGTCGGTGAGGAACTTCTCGGTGGAGTAGACCAGCTGCTCGGCCGTGTTGCGGGCCTCGGTCTCCTCCCGCCGCTTGCGGTCCTCCTCGGCGTGCGCCTCGGCCTCCTTGACCATCCGCTCGATGTCCTCCTTGGCCAGCGCGGAGCCACCGGAGATGGTGATCTTCTGCTCCTTGCCGGTGCCGCGGTCCTTCGCGGAGACGTTGACGATGCCGTTGGCGTCGATGTCGAAGGTGACCTCGATCTGCGGCACGCCACGCGGGGCCGGGGCGATGCCGGAGAGCTCGAAGGTGCCCAGCGGCTTGTTGTGCTGCGCGATCTCGCGCTCGCCCTGGAAGACCTGGATCAGCACGCTCGGCTGGTTGTCCTCGGCGGTGGAGAACACCTCGGAGCGCTTGGTCGGGATGGCCGTGTTGCGCTCGATGAGCTTGGTGAAGAGGCCGCCCTTGGTCTCGATGCCGAGCGAGAGCGGGGTGACGTCGATGAGCAGCACGTCCTTGCGCTCACCCTTGAGGACACCGGCCTGCAGGGACGCGCCCACGGCGACGACCTCGTCGGGGTTGACGCCCTTGTTGGGCTCCTTGCCTCCGGTGAGCTCCTTGACGACGTTGCTCACGGCCGGCATGCGGGTCGAGCCACCGACGAGCACGACGTGGTCGATGTCGGACAGCGAGATGCCGGCGTCCTTGATGACGTTGTGGAACGGCTGCTTGGTGCGCTCGAGCAGGTCCTTGGTCATCTGCTCGAACTGCGCCCGAGTAATCGTCTCGTCGAGGTGGATCGGGCCGTTCTCGGACATCGAGAGGTACTGCAGCGACACGTTGGTGCTGGTCGCGGTGGACAGCTCCTTCTTGGCCTGCTCTGCCGCGTCGCGCAGGCGCTGCATGGCGATCTTGTCCTTGGACAGGTCGACGCCGCTGGTGTTCTTCACCACCGTGAGCAGGTGGCCCACGACCCGCTCGTCCCAGTCGTCGCCACCGAGCTGGTTGTCACCGCTGGTCGCGCGGACCTGGATGGTGGAGAAGCCGTCCTCGGGGTCCTTGCCGACCTCGAGGAGGGAGACGTCGAAGGTGCCGCCACCGAGGTCGAAGACGAGGATGAGCTCGTCCTCCTTGCCCTTGTCGAGGCCGTAGGCGAGGGCCGCGGCGGTGGGCTCGTTGATGATGCGCAGGACGTTTAGGCCCGCGATCTCGCCGGCCTCCTTGGTCGCTTGGCGCTCATGGTCGTCGAAGTACGCCGGCACGGTGATGACCGCATCGGTGACGTCCTCGCCGAGGTAGGCCTCCGCGTCGCGCTTGAGCTTCTGGAGGATGCGGGCGCTGATCTCCTGGGCGGTGTAGACCTTGCCGTCGATCTCGGGCGACTTCCAGTCGGTGCCCATGTGGCGCTTGACGGAGCGGATGGTCCGCTCGACGTTGGTGACGGCCTGGCGCTTGGCGATCTCGCCGACCAGGACCTCACCGCCCTTGGAGAACGCGACGACTGACGGGGTGGTGCGACCGCCCTCCGCGTTGGCGATGATCGTGGGCTCGCCGCCCTCGAGGACGGCGACAGCCGAGTTGGTGGTGCCGAGGTCGATGCCGACCGCACGTGCCATGGTGACTCTCCTGCTGGTTGGGTCAGGTGGTGGTTCTTGAGTTGCCTGCACTCAAGTTAGGAGCCCGCCGGTTGCCTGCGCAAATCCGAGGCCGAAAACTTGAGTCTGTTCGGCTCAACCTTGGGTTCGTCCTGATTGTTCCCACCTCGGAGTCGCCCCGCAGAGCCGGTATGCCGCGGACCCACCCCACCGGCCCAGGGGCGCGGTAACCGGGGGGGCGGTCAGGGCCGGAAGTCCCTTCCACCGGTCTGCGACCCTGCGTTCGCTGGAGGTGAAAGCAGGTGACCACCATGACCGACTACCACGTGCCACCCACGACGAGTCCCGAGCAGGAGCGGGAGCTGCGCGAACGGGCTCTGAAGCACCTCAAGGACAAGCGCGACCTCAAGGCCCACCTCCTGGCCTACGTCACCGTGAACCTGCTGCTCGTGGCGATCTGGTTCGCCGCGGGTGGAGGGTTCTTCTGGCCGATCTTCCCCATCTTCGGCTGGGGCATCGGCATCGCGTTCCACATCTGGGACGTCGTCTCGCCCGAGCCCGGGCCGCGGGAGGTCGAGGCGGAGATGCAGCGCATGAGGGCGCGCCACTCGTGACGCGTGCTCGTGACGCGTTGAGCCGGGCCGGTTTCCCGGCCTGAAGGTCGGGCCCGCTCCGCCTCCCCCCTCGGGGCGGGTCCGGCTGCACGGCCGCGGCCTCAGTCCTGCGAGACCAGATCCCGTGCCAGCGCGGCCGGCATGTAGTCGTAGCGGACGAAGGACCGGGTGAAGGTGCCCGTGCCGTGCGAGACCGAGCGCAGGTCGATCGGGTAGCGCGACAGCTCGTGCGCCGGGATCTCGGCGTGGACGACGGTGTAGCCGGCGAGCTCGGCGGGTTCGGTCCCGTGCACCTGGCCGCGCCGCCCGCGCAGGTCGGCGAGCACCGAGCCGAGGGCCTCGTCGGCGACCGTGATGTCGACCGCGTCGATGGGCTCGAGCAGCGCCACCGTCGACTCGTTGGCCGCCTCCCGCAGGGCCTGGGCTGCGGCGGTCTGGAACGCCATGTCCGAGGAGTCGACCGAGTGGGCCTTGCCGTCGACGAGGGTGACCCGCACGTCGACGCAGGGGTAGCCGGCCAGCACCCCCTTCTCGAGCTGGCCCCGCGCGCCCTTCTCCACCGAGGGGATGAACTGGCGCGGCACCGCCCCGCCCACCACCTTGTCGACGAACTCGAACCCGGCACCCCGCTCGAGGGGCTCGACCTGGATCTTGCACACGGCATACTGCCCGTGCCCGCCCGACTGCTTGACCAGACGGCCCTGGACCTCCACCGGACGGACGAAGGTCTCGCGCAGCGAGGTCCGCAGCGGCTCGACCTCCACCTCGACGTGGAAGCGGTCGCGCAGGCTCGCGATCAGCTGGTCGACGTGCGAGGGCCCCATGGCCCACAACACCACCTGGTGGGTCTCCGCGTTGTGCTCGAGGCGCATGGTGACGTCCTCGGCGACAATGCGCTGCAGGGCGGTGCCGAGCTTGTCCTCGTCGCCCTTGGACTTGGCGTGGATGGCCACCGGAAGCAGCGGCTCGGGCAGCACCCACGGCTCGACGAGGGCCGGCTTGTCCTTGCCCGACAGGGTGTCGGAGGTCTCTGCGCCGCTGATCTTGGCGACCAGCGCGATGTCGCCGGCGACGGCCGACGACTTGGGTCGCATCTCGTCACCGACGGGCGCGGACAGCGGTCCCACCCGCTCGTCGTCGCTGTCGTGGTCACCATGGCCCTCGAGCGTGCGCCCGACGAACTGGCTCAGGTGCCCAGAGACGTGCACCGGGTCGTCCGGGCGCAGCGTCCCCGAGAACACCCGCACCAGCGACAGGCGTCCCACGTACGGGTCGGTGGTCGTCCGCACGACCTCGGCGACGAGCGGGCCGTCGGGGTCGCACGTCACCTCGCCGAAGTCGGCGCCCACCGGGGTGTAGACGGCGGGGATCCGCGAGGCCGCCGGCGACGGGAAGCCCCGCTCGACCAGGTCGAGCACGTCCTCGACGCCGACCCCCGTCGGCGCATGCGTCGGAAGCACCGGGAAGAAGCGCGCGGTCGCGATCGCGGTGCGCAGGTCGGCCACGACCGCCTCGAGGTCGATGTCCTCGCCGCCGAGGTAGCGCTCGAGCAGCGACTCGTCCTCGGACTCCTCGATGACCGACTCGATGAGCGCGCCGCGCTGGTCCTCGATGAGGTCGGCCTCGGCACCGTCGGGGTCGCGCAGCACCGGGTCGTCGCCGGAGTGGTCGCGCACCGTGCGGCGCAGCAGGTTCAAGGTCCCCAGCACGGACCCGCCGCTCACCACCGGCACCTGGAGCGGCTGGGCGTCGCCGAAGGTGCGCTGGCACATCGCCACCGTGCTCTCGAAGTCTCCCCTCGCGCCCTCCAGCCGCGTCACCAGGACGGCCCGCGGCATACCGAGCGCCTCGCACTCGCGCCACAGCAGCCGGGTGGCCTCGTCGAGCCCGTCCACGGCCGAGACAACGAAAAGGGCCGCGTCAGCGGCCCGCAGCCCGGCCCGTACCTCGCCGACGAAGTCGGGGTGGCCGGGGGTGTCCAGGAGGTTGACGGCGACGCCGTTGCGCTCGACCGACGCCACCGTCAGCGCGAGCGAGGGGTCGTGGGTGTCGCGTGGTCGCCGGCCCGGCACGGTGGCCGCGACGATGCGGTCGAACAACGCCGTCTTGCCGGCACCGGTCGGCCCGACGAGGACGACGTTGCGGATCTGGTCAGGGAAGACGGGGTCCCGCACCTCGCGGGCATCGGCTGCGCGGTTCATGCCGGACACCTTGCTCCTCCTCGACCACCCGTGACAAGGGACGTTCTGCCTAGCGCCCCGAGCCGACGAGCGGGTAGCGGCGCAGGGTTCGCGTGCCGTGCTCGGCGTACCGGACCAGCCGGACCTCCTCCGCGGACGCGCGCACCGGGAGGACGTCGGCCAGCTCCTCCCGCACCAGCGGGACGTCACGCCCCGGCGCCAGCGCGCACAGGCTCAGGTGGGGCACGGGGTCGAACTCACCGGCATACGGCGGGTGCCCGGGGTAGCGCCCCGCGACGGCGGCGGTCAGCCGCGCGAACGGCTCCGCCGGCTCCGGTCGCAGGTGGACCAGGCCGGTGGGGAAGACCCGGATCTCCCGCAGGGTGAAGGCGAACGCCGGCACGCCACCGATCAGCGCAGCGAGGTCGGCGTCGTGCTCGGGCGTCAGGTCCGCCTCGGGGACGAACGGCCCCAGCACGGTGACATGGGCGTGGACGTGGTCGTCCTCGGGCGACAGCCACTCGGGGCCCTCGTGCTGGTGCCGCCAGCGGATGTAGGGCTCGAGCTGGGGAACGGGGATGTAGAGGACGGTGTGCGCCACGGCAGGCATCCTCCCGCGCCCGGGACGGCACGTGCCGTTGGACCCTGTGCCGCCCCCCGGGGCGACCGGACTCTGGGATGAGGGGCCCGAGGAGGTGACGGTGTCGAACCTGCTGCGTCGAGGCGCTTTCGTCCTGACGGCCGTGTTCTCCGCGCTGCTCGTGCTGTTCACCGTGGCGCAGCTCGTGGAGGACCTGGGACGCTGGTGGGGCACCGCCGCCGCGTTGACGCTCCTCCTCGGCGCGGCCATGGTGAGCTACCGGGCCGTCGTCCGGCCGCGCACCACGGCCCGCTGGCTGGCGCTGGGAGTGGCGGTGCTGGCCGTCTACGTCGTCGTGGAGTCGGTCCACACCGGCGACACCGACCTTTCGGGGGTGCCGGTCGGCACGGCGGTGCTGGCCGTCCCCCTCACCGCGCTCGGCCTGCGCAGGACGAAGGAGGCAGGAGCCCTGCTGCTGGCCGACGGCCTGCTGCCGATGCTGAGCCTTGTGGTCCTGACGGTGCTGAGCATCGAGCGCACCGGGTCAAGACTGTCGTCGTCGGAGTTCGTCGGCATCCCGGTCTTCGTCGGGGGGCTCCTGTTCCTGCTGGCCTGGCTCGTCCGGCCACGCCGCCGCTGAGCGGCCACCCGCCGCTGGGCGGCTACGGCGCGGAACCGGCGAGCAGCGCGACCGCCAGCGGCAGCAGCGAGAGCAGCACCAGCACGGTGTCGGCGAGGCGCCACGGCGCGGGCGCCCACCACGTGCGCCGGTGGGCCGTGGAGAACCCCCGCGAGTCCATCGCGACCGCCAGCGTCGCCGCCGCCTGGAGCGAGCGGACGAGCATGCCGATGGTCAGGGCGGACAGCTCCCGGAGCACCGCTGCGGGCGAGCGCAGCCGGGCGCCGATGCCGCGCACCCGACGGGCCCGGGCGATCTCGGCCCAGATGTCACCGAAGGTGTGCACCCTTTGCAGCGCCGCTGCCGTGGCGACGACGGGCCTGGCCGGCAGCCGCAGCCGCTGGGCCAGGTGGTCGCCCAGGGCATCGGTGTCGATGAAGCGGATGAGCACCGCTGACGGGAAGACGATGACCAGGACCCTCACCGCGGCACCCGCCGCGACCTCGAGGTCGTTGCCCCCGAACAGCCAGGTCGACCAGCCCACCGACAGGGCCCCGACCGCACCGGGGAGGCAGCGCACGAGGACGGCGCGCACGCGGCCCAGTGGCGCCGGCCCCTCACCCGGCGCGAGGAGCCCGATGACGGCGAGCACCACCTGGAGCGCGAGCACGACCAGCCCGACCGTCCAGTGCTGCGCCACCACCCCGGCCGGGATCGAGAGGGCGCTGCCCAGCAGCAGGGACAGCGGGCCACAGCGCGCCAGCAGCGGGCGGCGCGGCGCCCGGGGGGCAGGAGGCTGCGCCGGACGGGCGAGCACGACGGTGCGGTCGGCGCGGGTCACGACGGCCTCGTCGTGGGTGGTGAGGACGACCGCCGACCCCGCGTCCCGGACGCCCTCCACCACGCCCATGACAGCGGCCCAGGTGAGGCGGTCGTGCCCCACGGTGGCCTCGTCGGCGAGCAGGAGCGCGGGCTGGTGCACGACGGCGGCCGCCATCGCGAGCCGGCGCTGCTCGCCACCGCTGAGGTGACGGGGGTCGGCGTGCACGAGGTGGTCGATGCCGAGGAGGGCCAGCAGGGCACGGGTGCGCGCCTCGGCCTCGGACTCGACCATGCCGACCGCCCGGGGAGTGGTCATCACCTCGTCGAGCACCGTGGTGGCCACGATCGCCGAGGAGGACCACTGGGGCACCCAGGCCACGGCCCGAGCGAGGTCGACGGTGTCCCAGTCCCGCGGGTTCCTCGCCCCCGCTGCCGCCAGCGAGGGGTGGGCCCGCACGAGGCCGTCGTCGACCTCGACCAGTCCGGCCAGCGCCAGCATCAGCGTCGACTTCCCCGACCCGCTCGGACCCACGAGGGCCAAGGTCTGGCCGGCCCGCGCCTGCACCCACTGGCGGTCCACGGCGAGGGTGCTCCGCGTGGCCCCGTCGAGGGTGCGGACCGTGCGGCGGACGGTGACGTCGGCGGCATCGAGCGCCACCTCGTTGGCCCCGAGCGGCCCCTGCCCGAAGAGCCCGTGCGGTATGCCGGCCGGCTCCGGGGCGGGGACGCCCGGCACCCAGATCCCCTCGGCCGCGAGGGCGTCGCCGCGCTCGGCCAGGACCTCCCGCGGGTCGCCGTCCGCGACGAGCCTGCCCGCACGGTCGAGGACCAGCAGGCGGTCTGCGAAGTCGACCCACGGACCCAGCCGGTGCTCGACGACCACGGTGGTCAGCCGACCGGCGGCCACCACCTCGTCCACGCAGGCGCGCACCACGGCCGCGGTCTCGGGGTCGAGCATGGCGGTCGGCTCGTCGAGCAGGAGCAGCGCGGGCTCGAGGGCCAGCGCCCCGGCGAGCGCGAGGCGCTGCTGCTCACCCCCGGACAGCGCGTGCGTGGGGGTGTCCTGCGGCATGTCCAGGCGCACCGACGCCAGGGCGCGCTCGACGCGGGACGGCATCTGCTCGCGCGCCACGGCGGTGTTCTCGAGCCCGAAGGCGACGTCGCGTCCGATGGTGGCGGCGACGACGCCCGACCCGGGCTCCTGCAGCACGAGCCCGACGGCGCCGGGCCGGGCGTGGGGGCTGACGCCGTCGATCTCGACCGTCCCCTCGAGGTCGCCGGAGTCGGCGACCTGGAGCACTCCCGCCAGCGCCCGCAGCAGGGTGGACTTGCCCGAGCCGCTCGGGCCCACGAGCAGCACCCGCTGTCCGGCCGGGATGGCGAGGTCGAGGTCGCGCAGGACCGGCTCGCGCCGCCCGAAGGGGCGCCACGTCAGGCCGGACACCTCGACCCACCCGGCGCCGAGCCGGGGCAGGGTGGTGGACGCCTCGGACACCGGCACCTCAGACGGCGCGGTGCTCCCGCGCCTCCTGCCCGGGAGGGAACGCGTTCAGCGCCCCGGCGCCCGCGAGCGCCCGCGTCAGCGCCCAGCCGCCCAGTCCCGCGACCACGGCGCCGGAGAAGGCGAGCACACCGGCATACGCCAGCTTCCAGCTGAGCGACCAGTCCTGGATCCAGGTGGTCGACTCGTAGGCAGCGGCAAAGGGCCCGGCCATCGCCCCGGCGAGCACCGCTGCCAGGAGGCCGAAGAAGCGGTAGCCGAAGAGGGCGAAGACCAGCTCGGCGCCCAGGCCCTGGACGATGCCCGAGACGAGGACCGTCGCGCCCCACTCGGTGCCCGGGAGCATGGAGACCAGGGCGGCGATCACCTCGCACAGCAGCGCGGCGCCCGGTCGGCGGACGACCAGGCCACCGACGACACCGGCGACGAACCAGGTGCCTGCGAACAGGCCCCCGAGCGGGGCGAAGGCGAACTGGAGGGCGGAGAGGGGCCCGTTGTAGAGGATCCCCCAGCCCCAGTAGGCGACCCCGAACGCGGCGCCGAGGAAGGCCACGCTCAGCAGGTCGACGGTGCGCCAGCCCATCAGGGGGCGGGAGGCGCGGATGGAGGCGCCGCGCGCGGCGGCGGTGTGGAGCTTCGTGGTGCTCATGCTGGTCCTTCTTCCCGTGGGATCCGGTGGATACCTCGGGGGAAGCACCGCGACGGCACACGGCGTCGCCGCGGGCCGACACGGGTGCTCGAGATTCCCGACTCCCTTCGCCGGTGCTAACCGGAGCAGGTTCGAGGGTCTGCGGCGAACCGCACTCTCAGCGCTTGCGCGCTCCCCTGTCGTTACACGAGGAACATTACCCGAGCCTGTGCAAGGGTGGGGAGAGTCAGGAAGCCGATGTGAAGGAGCAGCAGTGGGAACTCTTGTGTGGCGTGTCGTCGGCACCGGGTCGGCACTCCTCGCCGGCGTCGCGGCCAACAAGGTCGTCCAGGCGGTCTGGAAGAAGGCGGGACGCGACGAGGTCCTCGACCCGCGCGACCCCCGCACCCCGTGGAAGGACGCCGTCCTGTTCGCCGCCCTCACCGGCCTGGCGGTCGGCGCCGCCCGGGTCGTGGTGACCCGCAAGGCCGCGCAGTACTACGAGAAGTCCACCGGGCACATGCCGCCGCCGATGCAGGAGGGCGAGGCCTAGGCCCGGTCGGTCGCCGGCGCCGACCCGTCGCCCGGCAGGGCCATCGCCCGGGCGATCGGCACCCCCGGCCGGTAGGCGAGGTGGAGGTGGGAGGGCGCGTCGAGCACCGCGAGGTCGGCCCGCGCCCCCACCTCGAGCCGCCCCACGTCGCTGCGGCGCAGCGACAGCGCCGACCCGGCAGTCGCGGCATACACCGCCTCACCCGGCGTCAGCCCCATCTCGCGCACCGCGAGCGCGATGACGAACGGCATCGACGAGGAGTAGCAGGTGCCGGGGTTGCAGTCGGTGGCGAGCGCGACCGAGCAGCCCGCGTCGAGCAGGGCCCGCGCGTCCGGGTAGGGCGAGCGGGTGGAGAACTCCACCCCCGGCAGCAGGGTCGCCACCGTGGTGCCCGCCACGCTGGCCAGGGCCTCGACGTCGGCCGCCGACAGGTAGGTGCAGTGGTCGACGCTGGCCGCCCCCAGCTCGACTGCGAGCTGCACGCCCGGTCCGGGCCCGAGCTGGTTGCCGTGCACCCTCAGGCCCAGTCCCGCTTCCCGGCCCGCGACCAGGACGGCCCGCGCCTCCTCGCCGGTGAAGGCGTGCGGTGAGTGCGGCTCGCAGAAGACGTCGACCCAGCGCGCGTACGGCGCCGCCGCCTCCAGCATCGGCCCGGTGACGAGGTCGAGGTATGCCGCCCGGTCGCCGGCGTGCTCCGGCGGGACCACGTGGGCGCCGAGGTAGGTGGTCTCGGCGGTGAACTCGCCCGCGATGCGCAGGGCGCGCGCCTCGTCCTCGACCGTCAGCCCGTAGCCGCTCTTGACCTCCACCGTCGTCGTGCCCTGCGCGCGCATCTCGGCGACCCGTGCCTGCACCAGGCTGCGCAGCTCGTCGTCCGTGGCGGCCCGGGTGGCCGCGACGGAGACACCGATCCCGCCGCCGTCGTAGCGCTGGCCGGCCATGCGGGCGGCGAACTCCTCGGCGCGGTCGCCGGCGAAGACGAGGTGCGAGTGCGAGTCCACGAAGCCGGGGAGCACGGCGCGGCCGCCGACGTCGACCTGCTGGTCCGCCCCGGGGGCGGCGGCTGCCGACCCGACCCAGGCGATGCGGCCGTCCTCGGCCACCAGGGCGGCGTCGCGGCGGATGCCGAGCCGGTCAGGGGTCGTCCCGTCACAGGTGACCAGCTCGCCGATGCCGGTGACGAGGACGCTGCTCATGCGTGGCCGCGCACGAGGTCGAGCGCCTCCACCAGCAGCCGCCCCACGTTGCCGATGCGATGGTGGCCTTGGCGCACGATCTCCTCGCCGCCGACGACGACGTGCTCGATGTCTGACCGGTCGGCGCAGTAGATGACCTGGCCCGCCCGGGCGCCGGCCGTGTTGACGCTGTCGGTGCGCACGACGACGAAGTCGGCCAGGGCGCCGTCCGCGATCCGGCCCCCGTCGTGCCACCCCAGGCTGCGGTAGCCGGCGGGGGAGGCTGCCTCGACGAGCTCGTGCGGGGTGAACCGGCCCCGCTCGCCGCTGGCCAGCCGCTCGTGCATCTCGAGGCCGCGGAGCTCCTCGAAGGGGTCGATCAGGACGTGCTGGTCGGATCCCAGCGCGATCGGGCTGCCCGCGTCGAAGAGCGCCCTGGCGGGCCCGATCCCGTCGGCGAGGTCGCGCTCGGTCGTGGGGCAGAAGCACGCCGTCGTGCGCGAGGCCCCGAGCAGCTTGATGTCGCGGTCGGCCATGTGCGTGGCGTGCACGGCCGTGGTGTGCGGCCCGAGCAGGCCCGCCTCGTCCAGCAGCTCGGTCGGGCTGCGGCCGTAGAACATCTGGGCGGCGTGGTTCTCGGCAGGCTGCTCGCTGAGGTGGACGTGCAACGGCTTGCCGGCTGCAGCCTGCCCCACCGGTGCCAGCTGCTCGCGGGGCACCGCCCGCACGGAGTGCACCGCGGCGCCGATGCGGGTGTTGTCGTCCTCCTCCAGCCCGGCCAGGCGCGCGGCCCACCCCGCCACGTCCCCGTCGGTGAACCGGCGCTGCACGTCGTCGAGCGGCAGGTGCCCGTCACCGCTGAGGCCGCCAGAGAGGTAGCAGGTGTCCAGCAGGGTGATCCGGATCCCGGCCTCCCGGGCCGCGCGCACCAGGGCGCGGCCCATCACGTTGGGGTCGGAGTAGGGGTTGCCGGCCTCGTCGTGGTGCACGTAGTGGAACTCCCCGACGACCGTGACGCCGGCCAGCGCCATCTCGCAGAACACCGCGCGCGCCAGCGCGAGGTAGGTCTCGGGGTTGAGGCGGCGCGTCACGGCATACATCTGCTCGCGCCACGTCCAGAAGTTGCCGCCGTTGGCGTGGGTGCGTCCGCGCAGGGCGCGGTGGAACGCGTGGCTGTGGGTGTTGGCGAAGCCGGGGAGGGTGACACCGGGCAGCCGCACGTCACCGTCCACCGGCCTGGTCCTGGCCTGCACCCCCGCGAAGCGCCCGTCCACCACGGAGAACCTCACGCCGGCCGCCGGTCCGGCGGGCAGCCAGGCGTTCTCAGCCCAGTAGGTCGTCATGCACCCTCCCCTGCCAGGTCCCGGAGCACCGCCGCCAGGGCACGGACCCCGGCTCGACAATCATCGGGCTCAGCCCACTCCCGAGGCGAGTGGGAGACACCGGTGGGATTGCGGACGAACAGCATCGCCGCGGACACGCCGGCGTTGGCCAGGATGCCGGCATCGTGCCCGGCGCCCGTGCCGAGCACGGGTATGCCGTCGGGCCGGCCCTTCGGGCCCGCCGCGCCGAGGGTGCCCCGGAGCCGTCGCGCGAGGTCGGCGTCGAAGGCCGTCGTCGGGGTCCACGACTCCTCGGTGACCGTGGCACCCGCCCGCAGGGCCTCGTCACGCACCTGGTCGACGGTCGCGCGCACGGCGGCCTCGTCGGCCCCGCGGGCGTCGAGCCAGCCGGTGACGCCGCTGGGGATGGCGTTGACGCCGCCGGGCTGCACGGCGACCTTGCCGATGGTGGCGAGGCACCCGTGCCGCTCGGCGGCCGCGCGGGCGGTCAGCACGGCCGCCGCGTACCCGAGCATCGCGTCGTGGCGGTCCGCGAGCCGCGTGGTGCCGGCGTGGTTGGCCTCACCGGGGAAGTCGAGGCGCCAGCGGCCGTGGGGCCAGATGCCCGTGCCCACGGCGACCGGGTGGTCGAGGTCTGCGAGGGCACGGCCCTGCTCGACGTGGAGCTCCACGAAGCAGCCCACCCGCCGCAGCGCCTGCGGGTCCGGGCCCAGGGCGTGCGGGTCGCGACCGGCACGACGCAGGGCCTCGGCGAGGGAGGTGCCGTCGGCATCGGTGAGCGCGAGGGCCTTCGAGGCGGCGAGGGCGCCGGTGATGAGCCGTGAACCGGCGCAGGCGACGCCGAAGCGCGCGCCCTCCTCGTCGGCGAAGTTCACCACCCCGATGGGGCGGGCGGGCTGCCAGCCCTCGCGGGCCGCCGCCGCCCGGAGCAGGTCGATGGCCACCAGGGCGCTGACGACCCCGAGCGGGCCGTCGAAGGCCCCGCCGTCCGGGACGCTGTCGAGGTGGGACCCGGTGACGACGCCGCCCAGGCCCCGCTCCGCGGCGGCGTCGGGATCACCCCACCAGGCCCACTGGTTGCCGACGCGGTCCTCGACGAGGTCCAGGCCGCGGGCGGCGGCCTCCGCGGCGAACCACTCCCGCAGCGTGTGGTCCTCGCGGGTCCACGCGAACCGGCGGTACCCGCCCGTGCGGGGGTCACGGCCGACCGGCTCGAGGGCCGACCAGAGCGGGTCGAAGACGTTGGCCACTCCTCGGGGGGAGTCCACCGTGCCAGGCCTGTGCGCCACGCCTGCCGTCCTTTCTCGCGGTGCGCTTCTCTGGTGGCCAGTGCACACCACGGCCGGCACCCCGGGGCCGCGCGCACCCGGGTTTTCGTCTCGGGTGCGAGACGACAACCCGGGTGGTACGAGGCGGCTCAGATGGCGAACCGAGCGATCCGCGGCACGTTGGCGCCGTTGACCGTGGTGAAGACGCCCAGCGCGTAGAGGTTGCCCGACGCCTCGGTGAAGTCCCAGACCCCCAGGGCGCTGTTGAACCGGGCCCAGGCCGAGGCGTTCGGCGCCGTGCCACCGGCGTCCGCCGTGAGCGCCTTCTTCGCCGCCGTCCTGCTCCCGCACCCGTTGATGGTGGTGCCGCACATGTAGTTGAAGTGGCCTGCCGCGTAGACCGTGTCACCGACCACCTCGACGGACTGCATGTTGCCGTCGGTCGTGACACGCCAGACCTCGGCGCCGTCCGTCGTGGTCTTGACGAGCGCGTTGCCGTTGCTGGTGCCGCCGCCGACGGCCAGGAAGACCCCCGCAGCGTCCTCGACGAGGTCGTACACCGGCGCGGTGAGCGCGGCGCGGTAGCCGAGCAGCTGCCCCGACGCCGACAGGGCCGCCACCCGCGGCCGAGCGGTGCCCGCCACCCTGGCGAAGTCGCCCCCCACGTAGACCTTCGAACCACTGGTCCTCACCGTGTGGACCACGCCGTCGGCCGACGGGAAGCCCCGCTCGACCGCACCGGTGCCTGCGTCGGCGGCGGCGAGGTTGGTCGTCGCCACCCCGCCCACCGTGGTGAAGCCGCCACCGAAGACGACCTTGCCGTCGATGTGGTCCAGCGACCGGATCTTGCCGTTGGGTGCCGGGTTGAAGGAGGTGACCGTCCCCGTCGACACGTTGATCGCCGCGAGGTTGTTGCGGCGGGCCCCGCCGACGTTGTTGAACTTGCCGCCGATGAACAGCATGTTCTGGCCGTCCGTGGCCAGGGCCTCGATCGTGCCGTCGACATCCACGCGGAACGACGTCAGGGACCCGGTGGAGGCGTCAAGGGCTGCGAGGCGGCCCCGCGCCTGGCCGTCGACCCGGGTGAAGCTGCCGCCGATGAAGAGGCGGCCACCGATCCTGACGGAGTTGTAGACCGTCCCGTCGTCGGCATGTGACGACGGCTCCGGCGTCCTGTTGATCACTGCCGCGGACGCCGTCCCGGCCGTCGAGAGTACGACCGCGGCGCTCGTCGCCATGGTCAGGATCCAGCGTGCGTGCATGGTGCCCCTCATTCCCCTGATGACGTGTTCGTCGACCTTCCCGGCGCGAGGGTCGGCGTCCCCTGCCGACCTCATGCGCAGCTGCGGCCCGGACTGCTTCAGGCGCTGTGTCCAGTCAAGGTAAACGGACGCAACCGCGACCACCGACGAATGGCGTAGTCCCCCCACGCCTGCAGCACGAGGCCCGGTCGCGGTGGCGCCCCCATCTGCACGAGCTCCCCGCCGACAGGGCCTAGAGTCGACGCATGACGACGGACGGCGAAGCACGCGCGGCACGGGCCCTGGCTGCCTCAGGCATCGAGCACACCGTGACCCGCCACGGCCGGGTCGGCTCCCTCGAGGAGGCGGCTGCTGCCCGTGGCGTCGCACCGCGCGACATCATCAAGACCCTCGTGGTCCGCAGGACCGACGAGGACTACCTGTTCGTCCTGGTGCCGGGCGACCGCGAGATCTCCTGGCCCAAGCTGCGGGGGCTGCTCGGGGTCAGCCGGCTCTCGATGCCGGACGCCGGCACGGCCAAGGACGTCACCGGCTACGAGCGCGGCACCATCACGCCGTTCGGCTCACTGAGGCCCTGGCCCGTCATCGCCGACGCCACCGTCTCCGGTCGCACCGTCTCCATCGGCGCCGGCGCCCACGGAGTGGCGGTCACGGCGCAGGCCGACGACGTGGTCCGGGCGCTGCAGGCACAGGTCGCCGACGTGACCGACCCCGTCGCGCCCCAGGCGCGCTAGACGATCTCCCAGTCGGCCACCGGCCCCTCGACCACCCGGAAGAGGGGGTGCGGCTCGGGTGTCCCGCGGCCCTCCGGTGCCGCCGCGGAGCTCGACGTCGCCAGCCAGTCCGCGCTGCGCAGGGTGAGCTTGGCGACCAGATGACCCCACTCGTGCTCGAGCTGCCCGGTGGTGACCTCGAGCCGACCCACCCAACCGGCACGCTCAGCCGGGCGCTCGATGATGCGAGAGCGGTCGTAGCGGTACCCCCGACGAGAGCCCTCGTCGGCCACCTGCTCGAGGTAGGCACCCACCGTGGCGACTGGTTCCACCGTGGCCGAGAAACGCCGCAGCTGAGGGTGTTTCGTGTACCCCTTCGTCCGTCCGGCGAGCACCGCCTGCGCCAGCAGCGCCTCCCGCCAGGTGGCGGTGAGCCCCTGCCGGTCGAGGTACCTCGGGTGCAGCGACCACAGCCTCATGCGCGCCGATCCTGCCCCAAGAGCGAGGTGAGCATGCCGCGGCCCCTCCCCCACGGCATACGTCACCGGCGCACCGAGACGGTCAGGACTCGCGCATCGGCACCCGCACCCCACGCTCGGCCGCGACCCGCTCGGCGATGTCGTAGCCGGCGTCGACGTGCCGGATGACCCCCATGCCCGGGTCGTTGGTGAGCACCCGCTCGAGCTTCTGGGCGGCCAGGTCGGTGCCGTCGGCCAGCGACACCTGGCCGGCGTGCAGCGAGCGGCCGATGCCGACCCCGCCACCGTGGTGGATCGAGACCCACGAGGCACCTGACGAGGTGTTGACCAGCGCGTTGAGCAGCGGCCAGTCGGCAATCGCGTCGGAGCCGTCGAGCATGGCCTCGGTCTCGCGGTAGGGGCTGGCGACCGAACCTGCGTCGAGGTGGTCGCGGCCGATGACGATCGGCGCGCTGACCTCCCCGGAGCGGACCAGCTCGTTGAACGCGAGCCCGGCCTTGTCGCGCTCCCCGTAACCCAGCCAGCAGATGCGGGCGGGCAGGCCCTGGAACGCGATCCGCTCCTGCGCGCCGCGGATCCACTTGTGCAGCCGGTCGTTGTCCGGGAACAGGTCGAGCACCGCGCGGTCGGTGGCCGCGATGTCCTTGGGGTCACCCGACAGCGCAGCCCAGCGGAAGGGGCCCTTGCCCTCGCAGAACAGCGGGCGGATGTAGGCCGGCACGAAGCCGGGGAACTCGAAGGCGCGGTCGTAGCCGCCCAGGCGTGCCTCGTCGCGGATGGAGTTGCCGTAGTCGAAGACCTCGGCGCCGGCGTCCTGGAACTCGACCATGGCCTGCACGTGCTTGGCCATGGAGGCGCGGGCCCGGTCGGTGAACTCCTCCGGCTTGGCCTCGGCGTAGTCGTGCCAGTCCTCGACCGAGACACCCTCGGGCAGGTAGGAGAGCGGGTCGTGGGCCGAGGTCTGGTCGGTGACGATGTCGATGGCGACACCCCGGCGGAGCAGCTCGGGGAAGACCCTGGCCGCGTTGCCGACGACACCGATCGACCACGCGCGCTTCTCGTCCTTGGCCTTCAGCGCCTTCTCGACCGCCTCGTCGAGCGAGGAGGCGACCTCGTCGAGGTAGCGGTGCTCCACGCGCCGGTGCAGCCGGGCCGGGTCGACATCGACGATGAGGCACACGCCGCCGTTGAGCGTGACGGCCAGCGGCTGCGCGCCGCCCATCCCGCCACAGCCACCGGTCAGGGTCAGCGTGCCGGACAGCGTTCCGTTGAACCGCTTCTCGGCCACGGCGGCGAACGTCTCGTAGGTGCCCTGCACGATGCCCTGGGTGCCGATGTAGATCCACGAACCGGCCGTCATCTGGCCGTACATCGTCAGGCCGAGGTGCTCGAGCCGGCGGAACTCGGGCCAGGTTGCCCAGTCCCCCACAAGGTTGGAGTTGGCGATGAGCACGCGGGGAGCCCACTCATGCGTCTGCATCACGCCGACCGGCCTGCCGGACTGCACGAGCATCGTCTCGTCCGGCTTGAGCGTGGTCAGCGTGCGGACCATCGCGTCGAAGGACTTCCAGTCACGGGCCGCGCGACCGGTGCCGCCGTAGACGACGAGGTCGTCGGGCCGCTCGGCCACCTCGGGGTCGAGGTTGTTCATGAGCATCCGCAGCGGGGCCTCGGCCCCCCAGTGGGAGGCGGTGAGCTTGCTGCCGCGAGGGGCGCGGACGGGTCGGGCGCCTTCCATGTCGTTCTCCTTAGGGCGCTGGTGTTTCAAGACGGGGGTATGCCGGTTGGTTCAGTTGAGCGGGCCGGTGACGCTCTCCGCGGCCGCGACGGCAGCGCCGCTGGCGACGAGCTGCACGGCGGTCTCGATCTCGGGGGCGAGGAAGCGGTCGGTACCCGGACCGGGCGCACCGGCCGCGCGGAGCGCTCGCACGACGGCACCGGTGGCGGGGCTCGGCTGCTCGGGGTCGCGCAGCTCGATCGCCCGTGCCGCCGTGAGCAGCTCGACCGCCAGCACGCGGGTGAGGCCGTCGACGGAGCGGCGGAGCTTGCGGGCTGCGGACCAGCCCATCGAGACGTGGTCCTCCTGCATCGCCGAGCTGGGGATCGAGTCGACCGACGCCGGGGCGGCCAGGCGCTTCATCTCCGAGACGATCGCCGCCTGTGTGTACTGCGCGATCATGTGTCCCGAGTCGACGCCGGGGTCGTCGGCGAGGAACGCGTTCAGCCCGTGGCTGCGCGCGGTGTCGAGGAACCGGTCCGTGCGGCGCTCCGAGATCGAGGCCAGGTCGGCGGCGACGATGGCCAGGAAGTCGAGCACGTAGGCGACCGGGGCGCCGTGGAAGTTGCCGTTCGACTCCACCCGGCCGTCCTTCGTCACGACGGGGTTGTCCACGGCAGAGGCGAGCTCGAAGCCCGCGACCTGCGCGGCATACGCCACGGTGTCGCGGACGGCACCGGCGACCTGCGGCGAGCAGCGCAGCGAGTAGGCGTCCTGCACGCGGGTGCAGGCCTCGGTGCGGTGGCTCTCGCGGATCCCGCTGCCCTGCATCAGCTTTCGCAGGTTGTCGGCCGACAGCGCCTGGCCCGGCTGCGGACGCAGCTCGTGCAGATCGGCCGCGAAGACGTCGTCGGTGCCGAGCTGCCCCTCCACGCTCATGGCCGCGGTGATGTCGGCGACGGTGAGCAGGCGGCGCAGGTCGGTGACCGCGAGCACGAGCTGACCGAGCATCCCGTCGGTGCCGTTGATGAGCGCCAGGCCCTCCTTCTCGCGCAGCTCGACGGGGGTGATGCCCGCCGCGGCGAAGGCCTCGGCGGTCGGCATCCGCTCCCCCTCCGCGTCGCGGACGACGCCCTCGCCCATCAGCGCCAGTGCGCAGTGCGCCAGCGGGGCGAGGTCGCCGGAGCAGCCCAGCGAGCCGTACTCGTGCACGACCGGGGTGATGCCGGCGTTCAGCATGTCGACGTAGGTCTGCAGCGTCTCCTCCCGGACGCCGGTGCGGCCCGTCGCCAGGGTCGAGATGCGCAGCAGCATCAGCGCGCGCACGACCTCACGCTCGACCTCGGCGCCGGAGCCGGCGGCGTGCGAGCGCACCAGCGAGCGCTGGAGCTGGGCACGAAGCTCGACGGGGATGTGGCGGGTCGCCAGGGCGCCGAACCCGGTGGAGACGCCGTAGTGCGGCTGGGCGTCGTCAGCCAGGGACTCGATGACGCCGCGGGTCCGCCGCACCTCGGCGAGGGCGTCCTCGTCGACGGTCACCGTGGCGTCGTGGCGGGCGACGGCGACCACGTCCTCGAACGAGAGCGGGCCGAGGCCCACGGTCACCTGCGCGGTCGCGAGGCGGGGGGAGGCAGTGCTGGTCATGCCTCCCATTGCAGCGGAGGGGCGCCACATCCGGATGGCGCGCGCACGGCATACCGTCTCGCATGCGAGACGTCGTCCTGCCATCACCGGTCCCGAAGGGCCCTCTCGACCGTCTGGTGACCCGCAATCGTGAGCAGCAGCCCGGTCGCCCAGGCGGCCCAGTTGACGACTGTCCCGGTGCGGCTGGGTCGCTGGCCCCAGGACACGGGCTCGATCAGCACACCAGCGACGGTGCCCCCTCCGATGGCCATGCACACACGGCCAGGCCAGGCATCGACGGGCCGGCGGCGGGCGGCTGCAGATGCGGCAAGCGCCATCACGGCCATGGGCCACGGTGCGCTGGAGCCGCTCCCGAGACCGAGTACGACATTGCGTCCCACCGAGCCTGGAGTCCGGTGGCCCAGCATCTCTCCGGGGAGGTTGTCGCGCACCGCGACCAGTGAACCCGTCAGATTCACGGCGGCATACGCGGCTGCAGCGGTCCTCAGCGGAACCAGCACCTCAGACTCCCTTCGCACCGACGGTCAGCCCACTTGGTTCCAAACCGGCGGCGGCCACACCCCAGCCGACATCCATCGTGCCGCACGGCCACCGCCGACGTCATCAGGACGTCTTGACCGCCAGCACCGGGCAGGGGGCGTCGAGCAGCACCCGCTGAGCCACCGAACCGAGGAGCAGCTTGCCGACGGGTGAGCGGTGCCGGATGCCGATGACGAGCACCGACGCCTTCTCCTCCTCGGCGACCTTCAGGAGCGCGTCGGCCGCGTCGTTGCCCTCCTCGATCTGGCGCACCTCGAAGACCGTGCCGAGCTCGGCGAGGTCGCGCCCCACCCGGGCGAGCTGGTCCTCTCCCGCACGCTTGGCGTCCACGAGCACGTCGTCGCGCGACATGTTGACGACGAGCAGCCGCTCCCCGCGGCGGCGCGACTCGTCCACAGCGGCAGTGAGCGCCGACTCCCCGATCGCGTTGGGCACGTAGCCCACGAGCACCGTCACACCGACACCTCCGACTTGTTCTCGGCGTCGTGGTGGTCGTCTCCGCGACGCGTCTTGAGCACCTTGGCGATAAGCGGCCACAGCAGTACGACCGCGATGATGGCGTAGCAGACCCACGCCACCGGCCCGCCGATGAGCCCGGAGGGGTCGCCGCCGGTCAGCTGCAGCGAGCGCCGCGCCTGCTTCTCGGCGAGTGGCCCCAGGATGACGCCGACGATCAGCGGCAGCACGGGCAGGCCGAACCGCCGCATCGCGAACCCGAGCAACCCGAGGCCCAGCAGCAGGAACAGGTCGAACGGCTGGGAGTTGACCGCGTAGGCGCCCATCGACGCGAAGAAGAGGATTCCGGCATACAGGTAGGGCCGGGGGATCTGCAGCAGCTTCGCCCAGGCCGGCGCCAGCGGCAGGTTGAGCACCAGCAGCATGGTGTTGCCGATGAAGAGGCTGGCGACGAGCGCCCACACCAGGCCCGGCTGCTTCTCGAGCAGCAGCGGGCCCGGCTCCATGCCGTAGCCCTGCAACGCGGCCAGCATGATCGCCGCCGTCGCGTTGGTGGGCAGGCCGAGCGCCAGCATGGGCACGAGCGTGCCTGCGGCAGAGGCGTTGTTGGCCGCCTCGGGGCCGGCGACGCCCTCGATGGCTCCGTTGCCGAACTCCTCGGGGTGCTTCGACAGCTTCTTCTCCGTCATGTAGGAGAGGAAGGTCGGCATCTCGGCGCCACCGGCAGGGATGGCACCGAAGGGGAACCCGTATGCCGTGCCGCGCAGCCACGGCTTCCACGACCGCTTCCAGTCCTCCCGGCCCATCCACGGCCGTCCGACCGGGATGACCTCCGCGGCCTTGCGGCGCAGGTGGGCGGCCACCCAGAGAGCCTCCCCCACGGCGAAGATGCCGACGGCGACCACGACGACGTCGATGCCGTCGGCCAGCTGGGGCACCCCCAGGGTCAGCCGCTGCTGGCCGGTGACGAAGTCGATGCCGATGAGGCCGATCGTCAGGCCGACGAGCAGCGAGGCCAGCCCGCGCACCCGCGACGAGCCCAGCACCGCGCTGACGCCGACGAAGGCGACGAGGATGATCGCGAGGTACTCCGGGGCGCCGAGGCTGATCGCGAACTCGACGACCTGCGGCATCACGAAGACCAGCGCCAGCGTGGCGATGGTGCCCGCGATGAACGAGCCGATGGCCGCGGTGGCGAGCGCCTGCGCGGCTCGCCCGGCCTTGGCCATCTTGTTGCCCTCGATGGCCGTGACCACCGACGCGGACTCACCCGGGGTGTTGAGCAGGATCGAGGTCGTCGAGCCGCCGTACATGCCGCCGTAGAAGATCGCGGCGAAGAGGATCAGCGCCTGGGTCGGCTCCATGCCGTAGGTGATCGGCAGCAGCAGCGCGACGGTCATGGCCGGGCCGATGCCGGGGAGCACGCCGACCGCAGTGCCGACCGTGACGCCGAGCAGCGCGATGAGCAGGCTCATCGGCGTCAGGACGGCGCCGAACCCTTCGATGAGGGCGTTCAGGTTGTCCATCACAGGATCCCTTGCAGGATGCCGGCCGGGAGGTTCACACCCAGGCCGATCGCGAAGGCGTAGAACGTGACCAGTGCCAGGGCGACGCCGATGACCAGGCCCCTGACGTGGTGACGGTTCCCGAGGGCGAAGGCCGCGCCCCAGAACAGGAGCGACCCGCTGATGACCCAGCCGAGCGGCTCGATGAGCACCGCGTTGGCGATGAAGACACCGATGAGCAGGGCGACGGTCCGGGTGTCGATGCGGGTCGTGAGGTCGACGTCCTCGCCTGCTTCCGCCTCGCCGACGCCGCCGCGGGCGACGTCGATCGCGTAGAACACCGCGACCACGATGAGCAGGACGCCGAGGATGATCGGCACGGGCTTGGGGCCGATCGGGTCGTTGCTGCTGGACGCCGCACCGATCCGGCTGGCGTCGAAGAGCACGAACACGCCGAGCAGGGCGAGGGCCGCGCACACGGCGTACTGCGCGCGGTCCCCGCCCTTGCCCGTGAGGGACTGCTGGCTCACGCCAGGCCCAGCTGCTTGAGGATCTCGGCGACCTCGGTGTCCTGCTCCTTGAGGAAGGTGCCGAACTCGTCACCGGTCTGGAAGGCGTCGGTCCAGCCGCGCTTGGCCATCTCGTCCTTCCAGCCCTTGGAGTCGTGCATCGCGGTCAGCGCCTTGATCCACGTCTGCTTGTCCTCCTCCGAGATGCCGGGAGGGGCGACGATGCCGCGCCAGTTGGTGAAGACGAGGTCGATGCCACTGCTCTTGAGCGTCGGCACGTCCTTCAGGGCCTCGATCGGCTCCTCGCTGGTCACCGCCAGCACGCGGACGTCGCCGGCCTCGACCTGGTCGAGGAACTCGCCGAACCCGCTGGCGCCGAAGGCGATCTTGTTGCCGAGCAGCGCGGGGAGCAGCTCGCCGCCGCCGTCGTAGGACACGTACGAGACGTCCTTGGGCTCGATGCCGACGGCCTTCGCCAGCTGCATCGGCAGCAGGTGGTCGGGACCGCCCGGCGAGGAGCCACCGCCCACGGCCAGCTTCTTCGGGTCCTTCTTCCAGGCGTCGACGAGCTGGTTGATGTCCTTGTAGGGCGAGTCCTTGGGCACGACGATGGCGCCGGCCTCCTCGATGAGCTTGGCGATCGGCGTCGTGTCGTTGAGCGTCGCCTTGGACTTCTGCGTGTAGGCCGCGCCCACGACGCCGAGGCCCATCTGCATGGCGAGCTTGCCGTTCTCCTTCTCGTTCACGGTCCGCTGCAGGCCGACCGTGCCGCCGGCACCGGGGAGGTTGAACACCTGAACGGGGCCGGTGATCTTCTCGGCCTCCATGACCTTCGCCGCGACGCGGGCCGTCGTGTCGTACCCGCCGCCGGGCGAGTTGGGCACCATCAGCTGCAGGTTGGTGGCCGGCTTGCCGCCGTCGGCGGAGGCGGAGCCGGACGAGTCCTTGGCAGCGGTGGCACCGCAGGCGCTGAGCGCGAGCGCTGCGACGGCTGCGGCGCCGACCAGGGCGGTGGGACGAGCTCGCATCGTTGAGACCTCTTTCGTTTTCCTTCTGGGGGGCGCGATGATCGTGCTGCCTGATGGGATGGTTCGTCCCTCTTGTGTCACCAGAGAAGGTTGAGTTCATAGTGGTCATGCGTGCGCTGCGCCGGTCGACCCTCGCGGGCCAGCTGCTGGCGTTCCAGCTGGCGCTGGTCACGGTGGTGCTGGTCGCGGTGGGAGCACTCTCCCTCGCCCAGTCCGAGGCCACCTTCACCAGGGTCGAGGGCCGCCGGGTGTCGGCCCTCGCCGAGCAGGTCGCGGCCAACCCGCTGGTGCGCGGAAACCTCGCCGTGCCCGAGCAGCGCACCGGCCTGGCCACGCTCGCGCAGCAGGTCGTCGTCCAGTCGCGGGTGACCGCGGTGACCATCGCCGACGCGGACGAGCACGTGCGCGTCTCGAGCGACCCCGACCTCGAGGACGCCGGTCTCCCGCTCGGCGACCCGGACGTCGCGAACGGCACCAGCTGGTCGGGGACCATGGAGCTCGAGGGTGACCGCCAGCTCGTCTCCCAGGTGCCCGTCCTCAGCGTCCAGACCGGCCACGTGGGCGAGACCCTGGGCACGGTCATGGTCGCCGTCGACTTCCCCTCGGTGTGGGAGCGGCTGCGCGGCGCCTCCTCCTACCTGCTCACCTACCTCGGCACCGCCCTGGTGCTGGGTGTGCTCGGGTCGTGGCTGCTGGCCCGGCGCATCAAGCGCCAGACCCTGGGCCTGGAGCCCCGCGAGATCGCGGGCCTCGCCGAGCACCGTGAGGCCCTGCTCTACGGCATCGCCGAGGGGGTCATCGCCCTCGACCCGCAGAACCGCATCACCCTCGTCAACGACGTCGCCCGACGCCTGCTCGACCTCCCCGAGCACGCGGCCGGCGTCAGCCTGGCGGACCTGCGCATCGAGGGGAGGCTGCGCGACGTGCTCTCGGGCGAGGGCGACGCCCGCGACGAGGTGGTGATCCGGCGCGGGCGCGTGCTCGTGATGAACCGCATGGCGGTCGACAAGGACGGCCGGCACCTGGGCACCGTCACCACGCTGCGCGACCGCACCGAGCTCGCCCAGCTCGAGCGCGAGATCGGCTCGTTCCGCAGCTCCACCCAGCTGCTTCGGGCCCAGGCGCACGAGTTCGCCAACCAGCTGCACACCATCTCCGGCCTGATCCAGATCGGCGAGTTCGACGAGGTCGTCCGCTACGTCGACGCCGTGAGCCGGCACCGCGAGTCGCTCGACCTCACCGTCAACCGGCGCGTGCACGACAGCGCGGTCGCGGCCCTGCTCATGGCCAAGTCGTCGCTGGCCGCCGAGCGGCGCGTGGAGCTGCGGGTCAGCGGCGACACCTCCCTCGACCGGCTCGAGCCCGCCGACTCGGCCGATGTGGCGACGGTCGTCGGCAACCTCGTCGACAACGCCATCGACGCCGCCTCCGGCTCGCCGGAGGCCTGGGTGGAGGTCTCGCTGCGCAACGACGCGACGAGCGTCGAGGTGGTTGTGCGCGACTCCGGCCCCGGTGTGGCTCCGGAGCTCGCCCAGGAGGTCTTCACCCACGGCTTCACCACCAAGGCTGCACGGTCCGGCGAGCGGGGCATCGGCCTGGCGCTGACCCAGCTGGTGTGCCAGCGCCGGGGCGGCGAGGTCGTGCTCTCCAACACCGAGGACGGAGCCATGTTCCGGGCCCAGCTCACCGTCACCACCGTCCCGGAGGCAGTCTCGTGATCCGGGTCCTCGTCGTCGACGACGACTTCATGGTCGCGCGGATCCACACCGGATTCGTCCAGCGCGTGCCCGGCTTCGAGGTGGTCGGCGCCCGGCACACCGGCACCGACGCCCTCGCCGCCGTGGTCGAGCTCCAGCCCGACCTCGTGCTGCTCGACCTCTACCTGCCCGACCTCTTCGGGCTCGACGTGCTGGCCAAGCTCCGGGGGTCGGGTGAGAGCTGCGACGTGATGGTCATCAGCGCCGCGAAGGAGCTCGACGCCGTCCGCCAGGCCTCTCGCCAGGGCGTGGTCGACTACCTGCTCAAGCCCTTCGGCTTCGACGACCTCCGCGACAGGTTGGAACGGTATGCCTCGCGGCGGGCGGCGCTCGACGCTGCGGTCGTGGAGGGCCAGGGCGACATCGACCGGCTGCTCGGCGGCCGCACCGCAGGGGGGCCGCCCGGGCCGCTGCCCAAGGGCATGAGCGTCGAGACCGCCCAGGTGGTCGAGCGCGTGCTGAAGGAGACGGAGGGGACCCTCTCGGCCACCGAGTGCGCGGAGCAGGCGGGACTGTCGCGCGTGAGCGCCCGCCGCTACCTCGAGCACTTCTGCAGCACCGGGCAGGCCGAGGTGCGGCTGCGCTACGGCACGACCGGCCGACCGGAACGCCGCTACCGCTGGGCCACCTGAGCGGTCTGCCACACTCTCGCCGTGGGCAACGCACCGGCCGCGGCACAGGCACTCGAGGTGCTCTCGCTGCTGGCCCGGCACACCGAGCCCCTGCCGGCCGGGTCGATCGCGCGCGAGCTCGGCATCCCCCGGTCGAGCACCTACCACCTGCTCGCCGTGCTCCGCGACCACGGCTTCGTGACGCACCTGCCGGAGGAACGTCGCTACGGCCTCGGCGTCGCCGCCTACGAGCTGGGCTCGGCCTACCAGCGGCAGGCTCCCCTGCAGCGTCTCGCCCGGCCCCTCCTGGGGCGTCTCGTGGACGAGACCACGCACAACGCGCACCTCGCGGTGCTCCACGGCCGCGACGTGCTGTACGTCATCGAGGAAAGGGCCCCCGGCCGGCCGCTGCTCGTCACCGACGTCGGCGTGCGGCTCCCCGCGCCACTCACCGCCAGCGGCCTCGCCATGCTCGCGGCCCTGCCCCCGGCGCAGGTGCGGGCGCTCTTTCCCCACCGCGACAGCCTCGTCCAGCGCGACGGGCGCGGCCCCACCTCGGTGTCCCAGCTGCGCCGGGAGCTCACCGAGGTGCGCAACCGGGGGTATGCCGTGGAGGAGGGCTCGGTCAGCGAGGGCCTGTCCTCGGTCGCCCGGGCCGTGCTCGACCACACGGGCCACCCGGTCGCAGGTGTGGCCGTCACCTTCCCGACGGACCAGGTCGCGGAGTCCGAGCGGGCTCGGATCGTCGCAGCGGTGAGCCGGGTGGCGGCGACGCTGTCGGCCCGCCTCGGCGGGGTGCGTTGATCGGCGGGCCCTGATGCGTCCACACTCACCCGGGGGGAGGAGGGGCCGGTGCAGGAGTTCATCGCCACATTCGTCTCGGCGGGCCGCCGACGTCGACGCCGCCTGCGGCTCGTCATGACCACGCTCATGGTGCTCGTGGTGGCCACGGGCGCGCTGGGGTATGCCGTCCACCGCGGCGGTGACGACCCGTACCCTTCCGCGGTCGGCTCCGGGGCGCAGGCAGGAGCCGCCGTTGGCCGGTCCACGCCCGAGGCAGGTCGACCACCCGAGGAGAGCCCGCCCGCGGACGCGCCGGCCGGCGGACGCGCGGCGCTGGCGCCCGTCGTCACGGACCGCATCCCCGCACCGACCACGAGCATCGCCCTGTCCGACCCCGTGCCCGGCACGACCAACATGCAGGCACCGGCGGCCGCCGCGGTGAGGTCGGCCTTCGCCGCCGCCCGCCGAGCCGGCGAGCGACCGGGCATCAGGTCGGCCTGGCGCAGCGCGGAGTGGCAGCAGGTCCTGTTCGACCGAGCGCTCGTGAAGTACGGCTCGCGCTCCGAGGCGACCAAATGGGTTCTACCGCCGCAGGAGTCAGCGCACGTCAAGGGCTATGCGGTGGACGTCTCGCCGCTCGCGGCCGCGCTGTGGCTGGAGGCCCACGGCGCGGCCTACGGGCTCTGCCGCACCTATGACAACGAGTGGTGGCACTTCGAGTACCTCGCCACGACCAGCTGCCCGCCGCGAAAGCCGACGGCGGGCAGCTGACCGGGGTGCGCCTGAGCCCGTCAGACGCCGATCTCGTGCCAGGGCCCCCAGATGGCGAAGGTCAGGCCGGCACTGGCCTGGATGTTGACGAACAGGGTCCGGCCGTCCGGGCTGAACGTCGACCCGGCGAACTCGTCGCCGCGGCGGTCGGCCCCGCTGGCGCTCGTCATCCGGTTGAGCGCGATGTCCCACAGCTGCCCGCCGCGGGACAGGCCGCGGACGTAGTTGTCGCCCGAGCTGTCCTCGCACAGGACGAGGCTGCCTCGCTCGCTCACCGTGATGTTGTCGGGGAAGTCGAGCGTCTCCTTGCCAGGCGACTGGTAGACGAGGAACAGCGTCTCCGACCGGGTGTCGTAGCCCCACACCTGGCCGAAGCCCTTGCCGTAGCCGTTGCGGCTGTCGGGCCCGGTCATCGCCTCACCGCCACCCTGGGTGGAGGTGAAGTAGACGACGCCGTTGTCGTAGATCTGGCCCTCGAGGCGGGAGAAGTGCGCGGCGCCCTGGGCGCGACCCTGGTCGCCGACGTAGGTGAGCGCCTCGTCGTTCGTGGTGGGAGCCTGCTGGCCCGGCGTGTACGTGAACGTCGGGTCCGGGTCGTCGATGTCGACCCACTCCACGGCATACCGGGCGCCCTTGGCCTGCTCGGCCTCGAGGTGCGCGGCGTCGACACCCTTGACCTTGAGCATCTGCAGGGTGCCCTCGTTGTCGATGTGGCCGACCTCCATCGGGTGCCGCCCCGGCTTGTAGCGGTAGTAGCCCGACGGGAACGCGAAGTTGTCCTCGGTGAGGTAGAGGTAGCCGTCGACCGGGTCGAGCGCGACCGCCTCGTGGGCGAAGCGGCCGGCCCTGGTGATCGGCTCGCCGGAGGCGCGGCCGGTGGTCGGCACCTCGAAGACGTAGCCGTGCGGCTTGGTCAGCGGGATGTTCGACGTGCCGGTGAAGTCGGGGCCCACGTCGGGGCCGTTGACGGTCTCCTCGCAGGTGATCCACGCGCCCCAGGGCATCTGGCCGCCGCTGCAGTTCATCATCGTGCCGTTGAGGCCGGTCCAGGCGCTGGCGACCTCCCCCTCGGGCGAGACGTTGACGACCGTGCAGCCGCCCTTGGCCTGCGGGTCGTAGGTGTGCTCACCGACCGGGCCGAACGCGGGGCCGGGGTTGTTGACCTCGTGGTTGCGCACCAGCGTGACCAGGCCGTCCTCGCCCTCGAACGCACCCATGCCGTCGTGGCGGCCGGGCAGCGTGGTGCCGTCGTCGAGCACCACCTTCTGCTCGGTGTCGTGGAAGGACCGGTAGGAGAACCCCTCGGGCAGGTGCAGCCGCACCTTGCCGTCGCGCAGGTCCTCCGTCGGCCGCAACGCCCGGAACGGTGCGGCGCCCAGCGCGCCGGCCGGACCGGCGACGAGGCCCTGGAACGGGCCGGCCAGCAGGACGCCGCCGGTGACCGCGGCACTGCCCTTGAGGAACGTACGTCTCTCGACTGCCATGCATCTCCCCTTCGAGACTGCGAGCTCGCCCGGGGTCGTCCGGGCAACGAGTCGCCACGGTAGTGCGGACCACCCCTCCCCGGAAGGTCTTGGACGTGAAAACCTGTCGGTCGTGACCAGCGACCCGACGGTTCCCACCACAGCGGTGGTGCTGTGTGGCGGAGAGAGCCGGCGCTTCGGCTCGGACAAGACGCGGGCCGACCTCGGCGGCGTCTCGGTGCTCGACGCCCTCCTGTCGTCGCTGCCGAAGGCCTGGGACGTGCTGTGCGTCGGGCCGGAGCGGCCCACCGTGCGTGGGGGCGTGCGCTGGACCCGCGAGGACCCACCGGGCGGCGGCCCCGTCGCCGGGCTCGCCGCGGCGCTGGGCGAAGTGGAGGCGCCGGTCACCGTGCTGCTCGGCGGCGACATGCCGGGCGCCGGGCCCGTGGCCGTCGAGCTCGCCGCAGCCCTTGCCGGGGTTCCCCACGCGGACGTCGTCGCGGGCGTCGACGGTGACGGGCGCGTGCAGCCGCTCCTCGCGGCATACCGGACCGTGGCGCTGCGCGCCGCGCTGCCCGACCGACCCGCCGGGACGCCCCTGCGCAGGGTGCTCGACGGGCTGCGCGTGCACCGGGTCGAGGTGCCCGAACGGGCCAGCCGCGACATCGACACCCCCGAGGACCTCGACGCGGCCCGCCATAGGCTCGCGCCATGAAGGCCATCACGATCCCCACGCCCGGAGACGCCGACGCCCTCGTGCTCGCCGAGGTGCCGGACCCCGAGCCGGCCGCCGGCGAGGTGCGCATCCGGGTGGCCGCCGCTGGTGTGAACCGGGCCGACGTCATGCAGCGGCGCGGCTTCTACAACCCGCCGCCCGGCTCCTCCCCCTACCCGGGCCTGGAGGTCAGCGGCACGGTCGACGCCGTCGGCGAGGGAGTCACCGACTGGTCGGTGGGCGACGAGGTCTGCGCGCTGCTCGTGGGCGGCGGCTACGCCGAGCGGGTGTGCGTGCCGCAGGCCCAGGTGCTGCCGGTGCCCAAAGGCATCGCGCTCGAGGAAGCCGCCGCGCTGCCCGAGGTCGTGTGCACCGTGTGGTCCAACGTCTTCATGACCGCGAACCTGCTGCCGGGGCAGTTCCTCCTCGTGCACGGCGGGTCGTCGGGCATCGGCACGATGGCCATCCAGCTGGCCCGCGAGGTCGGCGCCCACGTAGCCGTCACAGCGGGGTCGGCCGAGAAGCTCGAGGCCTGCCGGTCGCTCGGCGCGGAGGTGCTGGTCAACTACCGCGAGCAGGACTTCGTCGAGGAGGTGCACCGGGCCACGGGCGGCGCAGGGGCCGACGTCATCCTCGACAACATGGGGGCGAAGTACCTCTCCCGCAACGTCGACGCCCTCGCCGTGAACGGCCGGCTCGTCGTCATCGGGCTGCAGGGCGGCACGAGGGCAGAGATCGACCTGAACGCGTTGCTGCGCAAGCGCGCCGCCGTCATCGCGACCTCGCTGCGGGCCCGGCCGGTCGAGGAGAAGGCCACCATCGTCGCCGCCGTGCGCGAGCACGTCTGGCCGCTGGTGGAGGCCGGGCGGGTCCGGCCCGTCGTGCACTCCCGGCACCCGCTCGCGAAGGCGCCGGCCGCCCACCGCGAGATGGAGGAGAGCGGGCACATCGGCAAGATCCTGCTGACTCCCTGAACCGACGACGGAGAACCCATGACCGAGGAGACCTGCTGATGACGCCGGCCGCCTCGGCCCCCACAATGGACGTGGAGGCATGTCATGGATCTCGACGAGCTGGTCTTCCATCCATGGGTCGCGCAAGGGCCTCGAGAGGTCCCGACCTTCGTCGGCGGCTCCGGCAGCCACCTCGTCGATGCGGACGGCCGGCGATACCTCGACTTCAGCTCGCAGCTGGTCTTCACCAACCTCGGCCACCAGCACCCGCGCATCGTCGAGGCCATCAAGCACCAGGCCGACCGGCTGTGCACGCTTGCGCCGGCCCACGCGTCCGACATCCGTGGCGAGGCGGCCCGGGCGATCGTCGAGGTGGCCCCGGACGGGCTGGGGCACGTGCTGTTCACGACCGGGGGCACCGAGGCCGTCGAACACGCGGTGCGGATGGCCCGCCTGCACAACGGCCGGCCGAAGGTGCTCGCCGCCTACCGCTCCTACCACGGCTCGACGACGACCTCGATCCACCTCACCGGCGACCCCCGGCGCTGGGCCAGCGACACCGGCGCGGCGGGAGCCGTGCACTTCTTCGGCCCGTTCCTGTACCGCTCGATGTTCGGGTCGCGCACGTCCGCGGAGGAGTGCGAGCGGGCGCTCGCCCACCTCGAGCAGGTGATCCTCCTCGAGGGGCCGACGACGATCTCCGCCCTCGTCCTGGAGTCAGTGGTCGGCAGCTCGGGGGTGATCGTGCCGCCCGCCGGCTACCTGCGCGGTGTCCGCGAGCTGTGCACCCGTCACGGCATCGTGTACATCGCCGACGAGGTGCTGGTCGGTTTCGGTCGCACCGGAGCCTGGTTCGGCGTCGACCACGAGGGTGTGAGCCCCGACCTGCTGGTGTTCGCGAAGGGCGTCGACTCGGGCTACGTGCCGCTCGGGGGCGTGCTGGTCGGCGAGGCGGTCTTCGAGACGTTCACCCGACGCCCCTACCCGGCGGGCCTGACCTACAGCGGGCACCCGCTCGCCTGCGCGGCCGCCGTGGGCGCCCTCGGCGCCATGCACGACGAGGGCACCGTCGGGGCGGCCGCCCGTCTCGGCTCGGAGGTCCTCGGGCCTGGCCTGGGCAAGCTTGCGGAGCAGCACCCCTGTGTGGGTGATGTCCGTGGCATCGGGGGCCTGTGGACCCTGGAGCTCGTCCGCGACCGGCAGAGCCGGGAGCCGCTCGTGCCGGTGGGCGCCACCGGCGAGGCGAATGCGCCGATGACGGCCTTCGTGAGGGCCTGCCTCGACCGCGACCTGGTCCCGCTGGTCCTGGGCAACCGCGTCCATGTCGCACCGCCGCTCAACATCAGCGACGCCGACGCTGCCACGGGCCTGGCCATCGTGGGCGAGGCCCTGACTGCGGCCGATGCCTACGTGACCTAGGCACCGCACAGCGGTCGGGAGCGGGCCGTCGGTCCGATATCCTTGGTGCCGCAAAGGGTTCCTGTGCGTCCTTGGAGGCGGGTTCGGCGCACGCCCGCTGTGTCGTACCCCGGCACCTGCACAGAATCGAACCCGCGTGTCACCGATCGCCTCCTACCGGCGCCTCTTCGCCCTGGCCGGTCCCCTCTACGTCGTCACCGCCTTCCTCGGCCGGCTGCCCCTGGCCATGAGCCAGATGGGCGCCCTGCTCCTCGTGTCCTCAGCGACCGGTTCGTATGCCGCGGGCGGCCTCGCCGCGGGCACGCTCGCCGTCGCGAACGCCGTGTGCTCCCCCGTCGCGGGTGCGCTCGCCGACCGGCTCGGGCAGCGCCCCGTCGTGCTCGTGCAGTCCGTGGTCGGCGGCCTCGGGCTCGCCGCGCTGGTCGGCCTCGCGGCCGCCGATGCCGAGACGACGCTGCTCGTGGCCGCCGCCGGCCTGGCCGGCGCCTTCGCCCCGCAGATCGGTCCGCTCGCGCGGGCCCGGTGGCGTCCGATCACCCACGGGAGCGGCCCGCACCAGCCGCGCCTGGTCGAGGCCGCCTTCTCCTACGAGGGCGCGGCCGACGAGGCGTCCTTCGTGCTCGGCCCCGCCCTGCTCGGGACGCTGGTCGCGGTGGCCGCGCCCGGCGCCGGGCTGCTGACCGCCGCCGCCCTCCTGCTCGTCTTCGGAGTGTGGTTCGCCCTGCACCCGACAGCTCGGCTGACCCATGCAGCCGGCCATGACGGCCACGCCGCCGGCCGGCTGGTGACGCCGGTCTTCGCCGTGCTGCTGCTCGCCCAGCTGCTGATCGGCGTCGTCTTCGGCTCGGTGCAGACCGGCACGACGGTGCTCGCCACCGCCGCCGGCCAGGCCGGCACGGCCGGGCTCGTGCACGCCGTGCTCGGCATCGGCAGCGTCGCCGCCGGGCTGGCGATCGCCGCCCTCCCCGAGCGCGTCGGCTACGCGACCCGGGTGCTGGTCACGGCCGCCGGCCTGTTCGTCCTCGCCGTGCCGCTGCTGTGGACCGACTCGCTGCGCTCGCTGGTGACCGTCGTGCTGGTGCTCGGCTTCGTGGTGGCGCCCTACATGATCAGCAACTTCACCCTGGGCGAGCGGGCCGCCCCGGTCGCCCGGGTCGGCGCGGCCATGACGCTGCTCGCGGCCGCGACGGGCCTGGGGTACGCGCTCGGCTCGGCGAGCGCCGGCCGGCTCGCCGACGCCTCCGGCCACACCGCCGCCTTCGGGGTCACCGTGGCCGCGGGTGCGGCGGCCCTGCTGCTCGCCGCTGTCGCGCAGCCGCTGCTCCGTCGCGTTGTGCCCCGGCCGGCCGCGTCACCTGCGGGGAGCGCCGATGCGGGCGACGACGCCACCGCGCCGACCGTCGGCGCGGCGCTTGACGCCGCACCCTGATACTCGGTATACCTTCTCCACCAGCGGGAATACCGGGTATAGACCCGTCTCCCGACCGGTGCAGGGGACAACGAGAGGGGACGGCATGTCGGTGCGGCTGGGTCTGTTGGCGCTGCTCGCCGAGGAGCCGACGTATGGCGCCCGGCTGCGGGCGGAGTTCGAGGCCAGGACCGGGGGGACCTGGCCGCTCAACGTCGGGCAGGTCTACACGACCCTCGCCCGGCTGGAGCGCGACGGCCTGGTCGAGGCGGTGGGCGAGGACGCCGAGGGGCGCATCACCTACCGGCTCACCAGCGCCGGCCGTGCCGAGGTGACCCAATGGTGGGTCGCACCGGTCGACCGCGACTCGACCCCCCGCGACGAGCTCGTCATCAAGCTCGCCCTCGCCGTGACGGTGGAGGGCGTCGACGTTCACCGGGTGGTGCAGACCCAGCGCACCGCGACCCTGAAGCACCTGCAGGACCTCACCCGTCTCAAGCACCGCGCCACCGCGGGCGACACCGACACCGACCTCTCCTGGCTGCTGGTGCTCGAGAACCTCGTCTTCGCCGCGGAGGCAGAGGTCCGCTGGCTCGACCACGTCGAGACCCGGCTCGCCCGGGAGGCGACGCGGCCGCGCAGGCGGGCGCACGGCACACCCACACCGCAGATCACCAAGGACCACAGCAGCACTTCCGCCTGAGGGGGCACAGATGGGCACGACACCGATCCTGCGGCTGGCCGAGGTCAGCCGCGTGCACGGCAGCGACGCCACCGCCGTGCAGGCCCTGGCCGGGGTGAGCATGGAGGTGCACGCAGGGGAGCTCGTGGCCGTCATGGGCCCGAGCGGCTCGGGCAAGTCCACTCTGCTCAACCTCGCCGGGGGCCTGGACGCGCCGACCAGCGGCCAGGTCTTCATCGAGGGCGAGGCCATCGGCAGCCTCAAGGGCGACGGGCTCGCCCGCCTGCGCCGTCGCCGGGTCGGGTTCGTCTTCCAGGACTTCAACCTCATCCCGTCGCTGACCGCGGCCGAGAACGTCGCCCTGCCGCTCGAGCTCGACGGCCAGCGGGTCCGCAAGGCCCGCCGGCATGCCCTGGCGGCCCTCGACCTCGTCGCCGTGCGTGAGCTCGCCGACCGCTACCCCGACCAGATGTCGGGCGGGCAGCAGCAGCGGGTGGCCATCGCCCGCGCCCTCGTGGGCGACCGCAAGCTCGTGCTGGCCGACGAGCCCACCGGCGCACTCGACTCGCACACCGGCGAGGAGGTCCTGCGGGTGCTGCGCGAGCGCTGCGACGACGGAGCCGCGGGGCTCCTCGTCACCCACGAGGCGCGGCACGCCGCCTGGGCTGACCGGGTCGTGTTCCTGCGCGACGGTCTCGTCGTCGACAGCACCGGGCGGCCGTCGACGGCCGACTCGCTGCTCGGCAGCACCGTCTGAGGCCGCGGCATGACCACCCTCGCCCCGGGGCAGCCGGCCGCCCCGGACCTTCCCGAAACCTCCCCGCGGCCCGAGGCCCCGCACCGGGCGACCCGCCTGCAGCGGTGGCGGGCCAGCTGGCGGGTCGCCCTGCGCATGGCCCGACGCGACGTCCGGAGGCACCGCGGCCGCAGCATCCTCGTGCTCGTCATGGTGTCCCTGCCCGTCGCCCTGCTCGTGGCGGCCGCCTGCTGGGCCGACACCGGCACGCTCAGCGGTGCGGACCGCATCCCGCTGACGATGGGCAGCGGTCAGGCGCTGGTCCAGTCGCCCCAGGAGCAGCGGATCGCACAGTTCCCCCAGCCAGACACGTATTCCAGCGACGGCACGCCGGCCAAGGCGGTGCCGGGGTTCGTGGCCGGCGCGGACAACACCGACGCGATGGAGCGGCTCCTCGGGGGCGAACTCGTCCCTGTCACCGAGACCGACGCGCGGTTCCTCTCCGGAGACCGACGCATCCGCATCCACGGGCTGGTCGTCGACGGTCGCCGCGACATCGGGCCGAAAGCAGAACTGACCTCCGGTCGGTGGCCGACCGACAACACCGAGGTCGTCGTGACGCCGGCCGGGGTCGACAAGGGCCTGCCGACGAGTGGGCCCGCCCGGTTCTCCGTCGCGGGCGAACCGCGCGACGTCGACGTGGTCGGCACCGCCAAAGCCCTCAGCGCCTGGGGCGGCCAGCCCGACTTCGTCGTCCCTGCGGTGTTCGACATCGCCGACAGGTACGGCGCGACGTGGATCCTCCAGCGTGACCGGCCGGTCCTCTGGCCAGAGGTCCGCGCCCTCAACGAGTACGGCATCGTGCTGACCAGCGCTGCCGCCCTGGAGAACCCGCCGGCCGACCACGAGCTCGACCCGAGCATCCGGGGACAAGCCGGCTACGAGGCCAACCGCGCCGCGACCACCGCCCTCGTCGGCGGCGTCATGCTCTTCATTGTCACCACCCTGCTGGTCGGCCCGGCCTTCGCGGTGAGCGCGGCTCGCCAGCGGCGCAGCCTGGCCATCGCTGCGAGCAACGGCGCCGAGACCCGCCAGCTGCGCCGGTCCGTGCTGGCCCAGGCGCTCGTTCTCGGCGCTGCCGCTGCCGTCGGGGGAGCCGTCTTGGGCGCCCTCGGGCTGCGGGCCGCCGTGGCGGTCTGGCGGGCCACGCACCCCGGGACCCTCATCGGCACCTTCGGCCTGCCGTGGGTCGCGCTGGCCATCATCGTGCCCTGCGCCGTGGTCAGCGCGGTCACCGCCGCCCTGATCCCGTCGCTCCGGCTCGGCCGGCTCGACATCGTCGGCGTCATGCGCGGCCAGAGCGTCTCGCCGCCCGCGAACCGGGTCCTACCCGTGGTGGGGGCCCTCATGGCCGTCGGCGGCGGGCTCTTCCTCGTGGCCAGCGTCAAGAACGGGAGTCGCGAGGTCGCGATGGCCGGTGGCGCCGTGGTGCTGGTGCTCGGCGCCCTGTTGACCGTGCCGGCCCTGCTCGTCCTCGCCGGCGCGCTCGCCTCCCGACTGCCGGTCGCTCCCCGCATGGCCACCCGCGACGCCGCCCGGCACCGCACCCGGTCGACCCCGACGGTCGCGGCCATCCTCGCCGGCGTGGCCGCCTTGACCGCCTTGAGCATCGGCGTGGCGAGCGACACCGAGCAGCGTCAACGGGAGTACCGCCCCCAGGCCGCGATGGGCCAGGGGTTCGTGCAGGTCGGAGAGCCCGACGCCCGCATCTCGGTGACGCAGGCGCTCCGCTCCGAGGGTCCCGGGCTGGTGGCGACGCCCTACGGCACGGTCACCTTCCGCGAGACCGGGGTGGTCGGTGAGCGCTTGGGCATGGTGGCCGTCGTTCCCCCGGGCTGCAGCCCGGAGAGCGCTCTTGGCCTGAGGGCGGGGCAGGAGCTGGCTGCCTCCCGTGAGGCGGAGCGCTGCATGCGGCTCGGCTCGCGGGCGTGGAACCGGGGGCAGATCCTCGTTGTCCCGGCCGACGAGATCGCGGCTCGGCTCGCTCTCGATCCCGCTCAGCAGCAGGCCATGGCCGAGGGCGGACTGCTCACCGCTCACCGTGACATGGGCATGAACGGCACGGTCGAGGTGGTCTCCGCCCAGGCGTCGATCGACCAGGGGTCCGGCGAGCTCGAGAACCTCTCCGACCTCCAGACACGGCGGCTACCGCTGGTCGAGCTGCCCACGAGCGCACTCACCGACGGCACCCTGTCGCTGGACTCGGGCGGGATGGTCACGACCGAGACGGCCCAGCGGCTGGGCTGGCCCGTCGTCGACCAGGGCTGGCTGCTGCGCGACCCCGAGGGTGCGATCAGCGCCGAAACCCAGAAGCGGCTCGACGAGAGCATCGCCGACGAGGGGTGGCTCTACGTCGAGCGCGGCTTCCAGCGCGACGACATCGCCGTCCTGCGGGTCATGTTCGGCCTGGCAGCCGCCCTGCTGCTCGCCGTGACGCTGATCTCCACGGCGCTGTCACTGGCGGAGCAGCAGGCCGACATGGGCACCTTCGCCGCAGTGGGCGCCACCCGGCGCACCCGACGGGCCCTCGCCGGATCCCAGGCCACTGTCGTGGGACTCATCGGTGCGGTGCTCGGGGTCGTCGTGGGGCTGTTCCCCGGGGTCGCCATCACCTACCCGCTGACCGCCACGTCGTGGGACGACGTCACCGGTCAGGAGGTGCAGACCGACCCCACACTCGTCATCCCCTGGCTGCCCCTGGTGCTCGTCGTCCTCGGGGTGCCCCTGCTCGCGGGCCTGCTCTCGGCGGTCGCCATCCGGAGGGCGCCGGCGGTGGCACGCCGGGCGGAGTGAGGCCCGTTGGCCAACGCCGACGCCGACGCTCCAGCCCTGGGCCGAGGGCGCTCGGGTCGGACCCACCGGTAGCACTCACGGGTAACTAGCCCCTCCACCTACGCCCCCGTAGGTTGGACGGAGGTCGAGACCCCCATCGGCCACCCCCATCGGAGGACGAGCGCCATGACCGCGACCACGTGGAGCCAGACCGACCTGCTGCGTGAGCTGAACCAGGTGGTCGAGGAGAACCTCAACCGCCACCTGAAGGTCGCCAAGGAGTGGTTCCCGCACGAGTTCATCCCGTGGTCCGACGGGCGCAACTTCGACGGGCTCATGGGCGGGGAGCCGTGGAGCCCGAGCGACGCACCGCTGAGCGACGTCGCCCGCTCGGCGCTGATCGTCAACCTGCTCACCGAGGACAACCTGCCGAGCTACCACCACGAGATCGCGATCATCTTCGGGCGCGACGACGCCTGGGGCGAGTGGGTGCACCGCTGGACCGCCGAGGAGGGCCGCCACGGCATCGCCATGCGCGACTACATGCTCGTCAAGCGCATGGTCGATCCCGTTGCGCTCGAACGGTTCCGAATGACCCACATGTCGCAGGGCTACGAGTCGGCCCACTCGGGCGAGCTGCTGCACTCGCTCGCCTACGTCAGCTTCCAGGAGCTGGCGACCCGGGTCTCGCACCGCAACACCGGCCGGTTCACCGACGACCCGATGTGCGACCAGCTGCTCGCCCGCGTCGCGGCCGACGAGAACCTGCACATGATCTTCTACCGCAACCTGCTCCAGGGGGCCCTCGAGCTCGCGCCCGACCAGACGGTCATGGCGGTCCGCGACGTGGTCAAGGGCTTCCAGATGCCGGGCACGGACATCCCCGGATTCCAGCGCAAGGCCGTCGAGATGGCCGTGGCCGGCATCTACGACCTGCGGCTTCACCGTGACGAGGTCGTCGCCCCGGTGCTGCGGTTCTGGAAGCTCTTCGACATCGAGGGGCTGGGCGCGGAGGGTGAGCAGGCCCGCCTCGAGCTCGATGCCTTCATGCAGGACCTCGACAAGCAGGCTTCCCGCTTCGAGGACAAGCGCGACACCCTCAAGGCGCGCATGAACATCCCCTGAGCGTGCCGGCGGGCCGGCCCGGCAGTCAGCGTGAGGTGATCACCCCGAGAGGGAGACCGGGGCACGGCCAGAACTCCCAGGCGTCGTGCTGCACCGCCTCACCGGCCCACCACCGCTGGACCGGCAGCCCGCGGATGAGGTCGCCGGTGACCCACTGCAGGTCCGACGACGTCACCACCCGACCGGCGGTGTTGACCACCGCGCACGACCCCTCGACCCGCTCCAACGGCCCGAACATCCGCTCCTCGAAGGTCCGCACGAGCAGGTCGAAGCCCACGACGCCGGCAAAGGCACCCTGACGCCACACGGGCCGGGTGAAGGTGAGTGTCTGCTGGTCGGTGCAGAGGTAGTCGACGTACGGGCCGGTGATGTGGGCCGTCCCGGTGGCGAGCGGCACGGCATACCAGGGCAGGTGGGTGTAGTCGCGGAACCCGACCGCGCGAGGGTCGGTCTCGGCGGCCAGCCGGCGCGGCACGGGCGGCGAGGCGTCCGGGTTGGCGGTCCACCACTCCAGCCAGTAGGCCGCGTCGGTCAGCACGTCGGGCGCGAGCACCAGGCCAGCGCCGGCCACCTTGCGCCCGGGGTCGGTGAGCAGCCGGTGGCACGTCTCCTCGATGGCGAGGTCGCCGCGGCGCGGGGTCTCGACCACCAGCTGCTGCTCCACCTGTGCCGCCACCTCGTCGAGGTCGGCGAACAGGGCGGCACACCACTGCAACACCAGGTCGGCGACGTCCGCGCCGACCAGCCGGCTTCCTGCTGTCGAGGTCATCGCACCCTCCCGGTCCACACCTGCCGGTGCAACGTCCGCACCGCCAGGAACATCTCTGCCACATGGCTTTCCGCCGCGCGGCGGGCCCCGTCGGCATCGCCGGTGGCGATGCAGTCCACGAGCTCGGTATGCCGGTCGGCCGGCTCCGCGCCCGGGCGCGCGTTCCCCGTGCCCGCCTGCGCGTGGGAGAGCCAGAACAGCATCCCGACCTCGCTCTGCAACGCCATCTCCTCGCGGGTGAGGCGGGCCGACTGGGCCGCCGCGGCGAGCTCGAGGTGGAAGTTGCCCTCGGCGCGCCACCGTCCTGCACCGTTCCCGTACGCCCGCCCGGCCGCGACGTGGCCCCGCAGTCGCTCGACGTCATCGGGGTCCGCCCGGAGCGCGGCGAGCTCGGCGCACATGGCGGCGATCGCGGTGTAGTGGTCGGCCAGGTCACGCAGCTCGCCCAGGCCCATGCGACGCAGGCGCGCCACAAGCGCCTGCTGGCCACCGTCGGCCGGGGTGACCACGAAGGACCCTCCCCCTCGGCCGCGCCGGGTGCGGATGAGGTTGTCCTCGCGCAGCTCCGCGAGCGCCTCGCGCACAGTCACCGTCGCGACGCCAAACCGGTCGGCCAGGTCGCTCTCGGACGGCAACGGGCTCCCGTCGGGCAGCAGCCCGAGCGTGATGGCCTCGCCGAGGCGACGGGCCACGGCCTCGGCCCGCCCCTCCGCCTCCAGCGGGGCGAACACCGCGGCATAGGCGCCCAGGGCCAGCGACGAGTCGGCCACGCGAGCGCCTCCTTCCCCAGACGGTGAGCCCGACGGAGCGATCGTGTCGGGCCACCTGTCTACCGCATTTCCGGCAGGGCCTTGCCCTGAAAACCTATGGAGCCATATGTTTCATTGTATGTCGACACCGAAGTCGCAGCGAGACGAGCCGCGCACCGACCCGACCACGAGGCCGGCGATCGTGCTGAGCGGCCTGCGCAAGGAGTTCCCCGGCAACCCGCCGGTGGTCGCCGTGGACGGCGCCGACCTGCAGATCGCCGACGGCGAGTTCTTCTCGATGCTCGGGCCCTCGGGCTCGGGCAAGACCACGGTGCTGCGCATGATCGCGGGGTTCGAGACCCCCACGGCGGGGCGCATCGAGCTCGGCGGGCACGACGTCACCTCGGCCCAGCCCTACGACCGCGACGTCAACACCGTCTTCCAGGACTACGCCCTCTTCCCCCACATGAACGTGCTGGAGAACGTCGAGTACGGCCTGCGCGTCAAGAAGGTCGACAAGGCAGAGCGACGCCGCCGCGTCCTGGAGGCCCTCGAGCAGGTCCGGCTCGCGGACTTCACCGCGCGCCGACCGGGGGCGCTCTCCGGCGGCCAGCGGCAGCGCGTGGCCCTGGCCCGCGCGCTGGTGAACCGGCCCAAGGTCCTCCTGCTCGACGAGCCCCTCGGCGCCCTCGACCTCAAGCTCCGGGAGCAGATGCAGGTCGAGCTCAAGGCCATCCAGCGTGACGTCGGCATCACCTTCCTCTTCGTCACCCACGACCAGGAGGAGGCGCTGACGCTCTCGGACCGCATCGCGGTCTTCAACTCCGGTCGCATCGAGCAGGTGGGCACCGCGCGCGAGGTCTACGAGCAGCCGGCCTCCAGCTTCGTGGCCGGCTTCGTCGGCACCTCCAACCTGTTGACCGGAGCGGTCGCCGAGGCCCTCCTCGGACGCACCGGCTCGTTCAGCATCCGGCCGGAGAAGCTGTCGGTGGCGACGCGCGACAGCCACGCCCCGCGTGACGGCCTCATCCGCGCCCCGGGCACCGTGACCGAGGTCGTCTACGCCGGTCCCGTCACCCGCTACGTCGTGCGCCTCGACGCAGCCGGACAGGGGACCAACCTGATCGCCCTGCAGCAGAACGGTTCTGCCGCAGTCGCGGAGGCCTTCGAGCGGGGCACCGCCGTCGACCTCCTCTGGCACCCCGAGCACGTCATCACCGTGCCGGCCCGCACCGCACCCTAGAGAAGGAGCTCACCGTGCGAAGGACTTCCCCCACCAGGCTCGGCGCCCTCGCCGCCGTGGCCGCACTCGCACTCGCGGGCTGCGGCGACTCCGACACCGGAGGCACGGCAGGCGGAGGCGGCACCGAGGGCGGCAGCAGCTTCAAGGTGCCCGACCTCAAGCCCCTCGACAAGCTCGGCGAACCGGAGGGCCAGGTCAGCGTGCTGGCGTGGCCCGGCTACGTCGAGGACGGCAGCAACGACCCGAAGGTCGACTGGGTCAGCGAGTTCGAGAAGAGCAGCGGCTGCCAGGTCACCGTCAAGTCGTTCGGCACCTCCGACGAGGCCGTTCAGCTGATGCGCACCGGCCAGTACGACACGGTGTCGGCCTCCGGCGACGCCACGCTGCGCCTGATCGCGGCCGGTGACGTGGAGCCAATGAACACCTCGCTCATCACCAACTACCCCGACATCTTCGAGGCGCTGAAGAACAAGCCGTGGAACTCGGTCAACAACGTGCCCTACGGCATCCCGCACGGCCGGGGCGCCAACCTGCTCATGTACCGGACGGACCTGGTGAAGCCGGCACCCGACTCCTGGGCGGTCGTCTTCGACAAGGGGTCCGAGCAGAAGGGCAAGGTCACGGCCTACGACTCCCCCATCTACATCGCCGACGCCGCGCTCTACCTCATGGCCACCAAGCCCGACCTCGGCATCAAGGACCCCTACGCCCTCGACAAGGACCAGCTCGCCGCGGCCGTCGACCTGCTGAAGAAGCAGAAGGAGAACGTCGGCGAGTACTGGTCGGACTACCTCAAGGAGATCCAGGCCTTCAAGAACGGCTCCTCCACCGTCGGCACCAGCTGGCAGGTCATCGCCAACGTCGCCAAGGGTGAGAAGGCGCCCGTCGAGGTGCTGCTGCCCAAGGAGGGCTCGACGGGCTGGTCCGACACGTGGATGGTGGGAGCGAAGTCGCAGCACAAGACCTGCGCCTACAAGTTCATCGACCACATCGTCTCCCCGAAGGTCAACGCCGCCATCGCCGAGTACTGGGGCGAAGCCCCGGCCAACGAGAAGGCCTGCGCCGAGACGGTCGACCCGAAGCACTGCGACGTCTTCCACGCCGCGGACGAGGAGTACTTCTCCAAGGTCAAGTACTGGAACACCCCGATCTCGGCGTGCCTCGACGGACGCACCGACGTCAAGTGCACCGACTACGCCGAGTGGACCAAGGCCTGGACCGAGATCCGCAACAGCTGAACCGCTGAGCAACCGACGCGACGACTGGGATAGGCGACGATGAGTTCGAAGAAGGCACTGGCCGGGCTGCTGGCCCCACCACTGCTGTGGCTCCTCGTCGCCTACCTCGGCGCCCTCGCCGCGATCTTCGCGACGGCGTTCTGGACGACCGACCCGTTCACGAACCAAGTGGTGCGGGAGTTCACGACCGAGAACATCCGGGCCCTGTTCGAGCCCACCTACCTGCGCATCATCGGGCGGACCCTGTTCATCGCCGTCACCGTCACCGTGCTCTGCATCGTCATCGCCGTCCCGTTCGCCTTCTTCATGGCGCGGGTGGCCCCGGCGAGAACACGCGCGTTCCTGGTGGCGGCGGTGCTCGTCCCCCTCTGGGCGTCCTACCTCGTCAAGGCCTACGCCTGGCGCACGATGGTTCAGCCGGGCGGAGTGCTCGAGAACGCCTTCGGCAGCACGCCCGGCTACGGCTTCAGTGCCGTGGTGCTGACGCTGACCTACCTGTGGCTGCCGTACATGATCCTTCCGGTGTATGCCGGCTTCGAACGCCTGCCGGGCTCGCACCTCGAGGCCTCGGCGGACCTCGGCGCCCACCCCCTGACGACCTTCCGGCGGGTGGTGCTGCCGTCGCTGCTCCCCTCGATCGCGGCGGGGTCGATCTTCACGTTCTCGCTCAGCCTCGGCGACTACATCGCGGTGCAGATCGTCGGGGGCAAGCTGCAGGTGCTCGGCACGGCGGTGCTGCAGAACATCACGCTCGACCTGCCGTTCGCGGCCGCCCTCGGCACGGCGTCGGTCGTGATCATGGTTGCGTACCTGCTGGCGGTCCGCCGGACCGGCGCCCTGGAGAACCTGTGACCGGCATGACGACCAGCGCGACGTCCTGTCCATCCGACCCACGAGGAGCACGATGAGAATCGGCCGCGGGAGCCGGATCGGCTTCACCGTCTTCGCCGTGGTGGTGCTGGCGTTCGTCTACGTGCCGATCGGCGTCGTCACCCTCAACTCGTTCAACAGCGACCGCACCTTCGGGTGGCCGCCTCCCGGCCTGACCACCCAGTGGTGGTCGCTGGCGTGGGAGGCCCAGGGCCCCCGCGACGCGATCATGACGTCGGTGAAGGCCGGGCTCGGCGCGACGGCGATCGCCCTGGTGCTGGGCTCGCTGCTCTCGCTGGCCCTGACGCGTTACGACTTCTTCGGCAAGCACGCCATCTCGATCCTGGTCGTGCTGCCGATCGCGCTGCCCGGCATCGTCACCGGCATCGCCCTGCAGTCGGTGATCTCCAACATCCTGAACCCGGTCTTCGGCATCAACGCGGGCCTGTTCACGATCATCGTCGGCCACGCCACCTTCTGCATCGTCGTGGTGTTCAACAACGTCACCGCCCGGATGCGCCGGATGGGCGGCTCCCTGGAAGCGGCCTCCGCCGACCTCGGAGCCCGGCCGTTCACGACGTTCCGCCTCGTCACCTTCCCGCTGCTGCGCTCGGCGGTCGTCGCCGGGGCGCTGCTGGCCTTCGCCCTGAGCTTCGACGAGATCGTCGTGACGACCTTCACCGCGGGTCCCGGCACGCCGACCCTGCCCATCTGGATCTTCAACAACCTGTTCCGCCCCAACCAGGCCCCGGTGGTCAACGTCGTCGCCGTGGTGCTCATCGCCGTGTCGATCCTGCCCGTCTGGCTGGCCCAGCGACTCGGCGGTTCGGACGCCGCGGAGAGCCGCTTGTAGAAATCTCCCGGGATAACAGTGCGGTAACGACTAGAGTCGACAGCCATGGGACTGTGGGACGAGCTCGAGTGCGAGATCGCCAGTCCCAACGTCTTCCAGCGCGCCGTCCAGGCGGCCGCGGCCCAGCGGCCGGTGAGCCGCATGCTGAGCCGGATCCACCACCCCCTCGACCGGGCCGTGGCCGGCCTCTCCGGAGGACGCGCCAGCGCCACCCGCCCCTTGGCCGGCCTGCCCTGCATCACGCTGGTGACCGTGGGCGCGCGCACCGGCGAGCGCAGGCACACCCCGCTGGTGGCCTTCCCCCTCGACGGCAACATCGCCGTCATCGGGTCCAACTACGGCAGCGACCGGACGCCCGGCTGGGTGCACAACCTGCGGGCCACCCCCGAGGTCGAGGTCGAGCACCGCGGCCGCACCGTGGCGGCCACCGCTCGGCGGCTCGGCCGCGAGGCCGCCGAGTCGGTCTGGTCGCTGGCCGAGGGCTCGTATGCCGGGTACGCCCAGTACCGCAGCTGGGCACAGGGCCGGGAGATCACCGTCTGGCTGCTGAGCCCCCGAGACGCCTGAGCCGGGCCCACGACCCGTAGGGCAGGATGGGCCCATGACGGAGCAGCCCCAGCAGCCCCAGCAGAGCAGCGACGACGAGCAGCAGCAGCGCGTCGTGGTCGTCACGCAGGACGGCATGGGCGTGGCCCCGCACCCGGACGACGAGGAGGCTCCGACCAACCCGGCCGACCTCGTGGAGCAGCCGGCCAAGGTGATGCGCATCGGGTCGATGATCAAGCAGCTGCTCGAGGAGGTCCGCAACGCGCCGCTCGACCAGGCGGGCCGCGTGCGCCTCGCCGAGATCCACCGCCGGTCCATCGAGGAGCTCAAGGACGGCCTCGCCCCGGAGCTGATCGAGGAGCTCGAGCGGATCGCCCTCCCGTTCGGCGTGGACGCCCCCACCGACGCCGAGCTCCGCATCGCCCAGGCGCAGCTGGTGGGCTGGCTCGAGGGCCTCTTCCACGGCATCCAGACCGCGCTCTTCGCCCAGCAGATGGCCGCCCAGGCGCAGCTGGCCGAGATGCGCCGGGCCCTGCCGCCCGGCCACGGCCCCGCCCACCCCGGCGCCGGTCACGCGCCGGGCATGCCGGGCCACGGCCACGGCCCCGCCCACGACGGCGAGCGGCCCACAGGTCAGTACCTGTAGGGGAGACGCGATCAGGCCGCGCGACCTCGCGCCGAGCCCCACGACAGCGGCGGCCGAACGACCGCGTAGAGCTCGAGGGCGACCCGGACGAAGACCAGGATCAGGCCGGGCACCAGGAGCAGCCAGGCGCTGCTGCGGGCGGTCTCGGGGTCCAGACCTGCCCGGGTCGACCACGTCCAGCCCGCCGCCAGCGTCAGCGCGATGTGCAGGATGACGATCCGCTTGAGGGGGTCGGAGGCCAGGTCCGTCTCGCGGTGGCGGCCGCCGAGGGCGAACCAGTTGAGCGCGACGTCGAGGCCGTGGCAGGCGAAGAACCCCGCCGCCATGAGGGCGAGGGCGGCCGGAGCACCGCGCAGACCCGCGCTGTCGGCGATCCGCAGCGCCAGGGTCGTCTGCACGATGGTGAAGGCCGCGAGCACTCCCACGACCGTCCAGGTCATGCTGACGAGCTCCTCGCGGGTCATCGCCCTCGCCGGGCCGCCGTTCGTGCTCACCGTGCCGCCGCGCAGGAGCGGACCCGGCGCGGTGGCGACGCGGACCGTGGTCCAGAAGAGCACGGCATACAGCTCGAAGAGGGAGGCGAGCAGCACGTCGCCGCTCGCCCACTCGCCGCGCAGCAGCGCGGCGAGTGGGGTGGCGCAGGCGGCGAGGACGAGCCCGAGCGAGACCCCCCGGGCGGCGCGAGGAGAGACCCGCTGCAGGGCGCCGTAGGCCAGCTGCAGCCCGAGGGCGCGCAGCAGCGGGCTCACCGCACCGCCTCGGGCACCGGCACCGGTCGGGTGCCGTGGTGCTGGTGCAGGTGGCCGGTCACGTCGGCGACCACCTTGATCGCGATGAGCAGCAGACCGGGCCCGAGCACGGCCAGCCCCGGCCACGGCAGGGGCAGGTCAGCCCCGCCACCGACGAGGAACCACCCGGCGCCGATGACCGAGAGGTGCATGACCAGGACCCGGGAGTAGACGCCGAACATCGCCCGTTGCGGGCCGACCTGGTGCCGCTCGCCGCGGGCGAACCACCAGATCGCGGTCGACAGGCCGTGGCTGCCCACCAGCACCAGCAGCAGGAGCAGGTAGCCGCCGACCGACCCGGTGGTCCCGGCGTCGCGCGCCAGAGTGAACGTGAAGATTCCGTGCACCAGCGTGAACCCGCCGTAGTGGACCGCGAAGAACCCGACGAGGAAGAGGCGCACGACGAGGCCGACCACCCGTGCGGTTTCGGGGTTGCCGGGGTGTGCGGCGCGCACCGCGGTGGTCCACGCGTCGAACGGCTGGGGCCCTCGGCCCCGGCTGAGGTCGGCGTCGAGGACCTGGCTCGAGGCCGTGGCGATCCGCACTGCCGTCCAGAGGCCGATGGCGACGTTCTCCAGCCAGAAGGCGATGAGGACGTCACCGGCCGCCCACCGCCCGCTGAGCAGCGCCAGCAGGGGCATGGCGTTGGCGGTGAGCAGCAGCATCAGGGAGGCGGCGCGAGCCGCCCGCGGGGAGAAGGTCTGCAGCACGGCATAAGCGGCTTGCAGGCCCAGTGCGCGCAGCACGACCGCCATGGGTCCCCCCTGCTCGGTGACCTCCCGGTCTCTTCGTGGCGACCGGCGTGCGGTGAGCGTAGGTCACCGCACGCCGCGGTCTCCGGAGCGCCCGGAACCTCCGGCCGTTCGGCCGATGCCGTCAGGCCGATGCCGTCAGGAGAGCTGCCCGGCGTCGACCGCGGGGAGCCCGCCGGCCGGCTCGAGCACGGCGCCGGTGTCGCCCGGCAGGTCGACGGTGTAGACGTCCAGGCCCCGCACGAGGTCGACCGAGTAGGCGATGTTGGTGCGCTGGTTCGTCATCGACCCCTTGCGGTTGTAGACGGGGACCCAGTAGGAGTCCCAGACCTCGGAGGCACCCCACACGGCGTGGCCGTAGGGCTTGAGGTCTCGCGGGTCACGGGCGTCCACGAGCTGGGTGCCGCCGCCGTAGTAGCCGACCGTGACGATGCCGGAGGGGTGGTGGTCGAACCAGTGCGCCGAGCAGAACGACCCCACCGGCGCCGGGTAGCTGCCGAGGTCGGACAGCTCCACCTTGTCGAGCGGCACGATCGCGTCGGGGGTGCCGTCGAGCCGCTTGACCCACCAGGTCTGGAACGAGCCGGCCGTCGAGCAGTTGACGTCCTCGTAGTCCTCCTCCGTCACGAGCAGCACGTTGCCGTTGGCGAAGGACGGCGGGGCGTCGGGACGGAACGCCGCGGCGTTGGGTCGCGAGGAGTTGTGGTGGATGAAGTCGTTGTAGCCGTTCTTCGTGCCGTCGGCGTTCAGGCCGCGTCCCGCTGCTCCGGTCGTGGTCACGAGCCGCGGACGGGCGGGGTCGCGCACGTCGAAGATCGACGAGCCGTTGTAGCCGGTGTGGGTGCCGTAGCCGGCGGCGTCGAAGTTCCACTTGTGACCGCCCGAGGGTGAGGCGAAGGGCTGGACGCCGTCGGTAGCCGGGTCGCCGTCGACCTCGTAGGGCTTGTCGAGGTCGTCGAGGTTCACCATCGAGAAGGTGGTGCGCTCGCCCGCCGAGTAGGCGTAGCGGCAGTCCGTCTCGGCGACACACGCCACGGTGTGGGTGCTCGAGGTCGTCGGCGCGCTCGAGCGGATCCGCGGGTTGGCCGGGTCGGTCACGTCCACGACGATGAGGCGGTTGCCGCCCGTCGAGGACACCGTGTGGTCGATGTCGGTGGACGCGTCGTAGAGGTCGACGCCGATGAGGGCGAACCGCTCGGTGCCGTTCTTCGTCTTGCGCTCGCCGCAGTTGATCGCCTCGTTCTCGAAGACCAGGTTGGGCAGCGTGCCGACGAGCTCGGGCGCCACCGGGTTGCTGACGTCGAAGACGCTGAGCGAGTCCAGGCTCGACATGACGAACAGCGGCGCGCTCTTCAGGAAGCACCCCGAGATGCCCGCCGTCTCCGGGAAGCTCGCCGCCAGCCGCACGTTCGGGCTGTTGACCAGCGGCACGTTCGTGCCGTCGGTGTAGGCGTCGCGGAGCCGCTCGGCCCGCTCGGCGTCCTTGCCGTGGTCGCTGTGCGCAAGGGCCGAGGGCGACGCGGCGAACGAGAGCGCCGCGACGGCGGTGAGCGCGACGATCGCGCGGGCGGTGGACGTGCGGGGTGTGCGCATGGGTGCCTCCCGGGGCCGGGCCCGCGTCGTCGCGGGTCTGTGCTGCTCAACGAGGCGAGGTGCCGGAGGTCACGCGGGACCGGGGCCCGACGCGTCGTGACAGCCTGTCGATGTCAGGTCAATACTGCGAGATGCGACATCTGGCGCGAAAGCCACTTTCCCGCCATTCTCCGTCCATGGCCCCGAATGCTCGCCCACCGCGCCGGGACGACAGCGCCTGGCCGCGCGGCGCGGCACCCATCTCCCTGGCAGTCGGCGTCATCTCGCTCCTCATCGGGCTCTCGATGACCGGCCAGGCATCAGAGGCATCGCTGCTCCCCCTCCTCGTGCTCCTCGCCGGCATCGCTATCGGTGCGACCGTCATCGTTGTCGGGATCACCAGGTGGCTCGACGGCGGCACCGTTCCCCTCGCTCTCGCGGGGATCGCGGGCGTCAGCGCGGTTGCCGGCGTGGTCCTGATCGCCGCCGCGGACGGCCCCCTGGGACCCGCCCTGCTCTCCGGCCTCGTGAGCGGGCTCCTGTTCGCCGACGTGTGGGCAGTGCGGACGGCGCGGAGACGCCGTCTGTCGTCCGCCGGCTGACCTGGCAGGCGGTATGCCGCGACGCCGCACCGCGGCATACCGAAAAGCGCCGCCGCACCGTCGAGGCGCCCCGGTAGCGTTCGCCCCCATGAGCGACGAGGTGGGCACCCGCATGAGCGACGACGTGAGGCAGCTGGCCGAGGACTACCACGAGCACACCATGTCGGTGAGCCCGTCGTGGGCCCACATGCTCGGCGACTACCGCTTCGCCGACCGCTACGAGGACGCGAGCCGGGCCGCGGAGGACGCGGAGATCGCGCGGTCCCGCGAGTTCGCGGCCCGTGCCGGCGCCCTCAGAGACGACGACCTCTCGCTGCAGGACCGCGTCACCCGGGCCGTCGTCGAGTTCCAGGCGACCAGCGGGGCCGACCTCGGCGAGTGCCGGTTCGGCGCGTTCGCCGTCAACCCGGTCTTCGGCATCCAGGTCGACGCGCCCATCACGGTGTCGAACCTCGGGATGCCGACCGTCGAGGTGGCCGAGGCGATGGTGGCCAAGTTCCACGGCATCGGGCAGCACCTGCGTGACGTCGCCCAGCGACACCGCGAGGGCGTGGCCTCGGGTCGCACCCCGGCAGCCTTCGCGGTGGCCGCGACCGTGCCGCAGCTCGACACGTGGCTGGCCAGGCCGATCAGCGACGACCCGCTGCTGCAGACCTCGCCCCCACCCGAGGGCCTCGACGTCGACGCGTGGCGCCAGCGGCTCCAGGAGGCGATCGAGACCTCGGTGCGTCCGGGGCTGCAGGAGTTCCGCGACGTGCTCGCCGACGAGGTGACCCCGCACGTGCGCCCCGACGAGCGTTGCGGACTGGGGTGGCTTCCCGACGGCGAGCAGGCCTACGCGACCGCGCTCGTCGCCAACACGACCACCACCTTGGCGGCCGAGCAGATCCACGAGCTCGGGCTCGAGCAGGTCGCGAAGCTCGAGGAGGAGTACCGCCGGCTCGGGAAGGAGCTGTTCGGCACCGACGACCTCGAGTCCCTCTACGACCGGCTGCGCACCGACCCCGCCCTGCGCCACGACGACGCCGCCGAGATCTTGTCCGCCTGCGAGACGGCCTTCGCGCGGGCGAGGGAGGCGATGCCGGCGTGGTTCGACCGGCTCCCCCAGGCCGACTGCGCGATCAGGACGACCGACCAGGGAGCGCTCGGCTTCTACTACCCGCCTGCGGAGGACGGCTCACGCGGCGGCGTCTTCTACGTCAACACGTCCGACCCGAGCGCCTGGGGACGGTTCGAGATCGAGGCCCTCAGCTACCACGAGGGCATCCCGGGCCACCACCTCCAGCTCGCCATCGCCTCCGAGCTCACCGACCTGCCGGCCCTGCGCCGCCACACGGTCTTCAACGCCTACGCCGAGGGCTGGGGCCTCTACACCGAGCGCCTCGCCGATGAGATGGGCCTCTACTCCACCCCGCTCGACCGGCTCGGCATGCTCACCATGGACTCCATGCGGGCCTGCCGCCTCGTCGTCGACACCGGCCTGCACGCCCTCGGCTGGAGCCGCCAGCGCGCCATCGACTACATGGTGGCCAACAGCCCGCTGTCGCTGGCGAGCGTGACGGCCGAGGTCAACCGGTATGCCGTGCTGCCGGGCCAGGCGTGCGGCTACATGGTCGGGCGCCTGGAGATCCTGCGGATCCGGCGGGAGGCGCAGGAGCGCCAAGGTGCGGCATTCGACGTGGCGCAGTTCCACAACGCGGTGCTCGACTCGGGAAGCGTGCCGCTCGCCGTGCTCGACGACATCGTCAAGGCCCGCCTGCCCTGACCCCGTGACCTGCACCTTTATCGGGTGACCCGATAAAGAGACCCTTCCCCCGAGGTGGCACGTCGGGGGAAGGGTCTCCTTGTCGGGTGAAGCCCGTCCGACCCCGTCGGGGTCAGGCAGTCGCCGCGGCCAGGGCTCGCCCGGCGGTGCGTCCGGAGAAGATGCAGCCACCGAGGAAGGTGCCCTCGAGCGAGCGGTAGCCGTGCAGGCCACCGCCGCCGAACCCGGCGGCCTCGCCCGCGGCATACAGGCCCTGCACGGGCTGGCCGTCGTGGCCGAGCACCCGCCCGGTGAGGTCGGTCTCGAGTCCGCCGAGGGTCTTGCGGGTCAGCACGGACAGGCGCACGGCGATGAGCGGCCCGGCCTTGGCGTCGAGGATGCGGTGCGGGCTCGCCGTGCGGATCAGCTTGTCGCCGCGGTAGGCCCGGGCGCCGCGGATGGCCGTCACCTGCGCGTCCTTGCCGAACGCGTTGTCGAGCTGGCGGTCGCGCTCGAGGACCTGGCGCTCGACGTGCGCGGCGTCGAGCAGCGGCTCGGGGGTGAGGGCATTCATCTTTTCGACCAGCTCGCCGATCGTGTCGGCCTGGACGAAGTCCTCGCCCTTGTCGAGGAACGCGCGCACTGGCGCCGGCATGTCAGAGGTCGCGCGGCCGAGCACGTCGCGCACCGACTTCCCGGTCAGGTCGGGGTTCTGCTCCGAGCCGGAGAGCGCGAACTCCTTGCCGATGATCGTGTGGGTGAGGATGAACCACGAGTGGTCGTGGCCGGTCTTCCTCAGGTGGGCCAGCGTGCCGAGGGTGTCGAAGCCGGGGAACAGCGGCGGCGGCAGCCGGTTGCCGAGCGCGTCGAACCACAGCGAGCTCGGGCCGGGGAGGATGCGGATGGCATGCTGCGGCCAGACCGGTTCCCAGTTGTGGATGCCCTCGACGTAGTGCCACATGCGGTCGGGGTTGATGACCCGGCCCCCGGCGTCCTGGGCGACCTGCATCATGCGTCCGTCGACGTGGGCCGGGACGCCGGTGATCATCCGATCGGGCGGGGTCCCGAGCCGCTCGGGCCAGTTGGCGCGCACGAGGTCGTGGTTGCCGCCGATGCCGCCGGAGCTGACCAGCACCGCCTGGGCCGTGAGGTCGAATGCGGACGTCACGTCGCGGCTCGTCGGCCGGCCGCGCGGGGCGTCGTCCCGAGCGAGGACCGCTCCCCGCACCCCGGTGACGACGCCACCCTCGACCACGAGCTCGTCGACGCGGTGGCGGAAGCGCAGCTCGAGGCGCCCTGCCGCCCGGGCCGCCTGCACCCGGCGCAGGAACGGCTCGAGCACCCCGGGGCCGGTGCCCCAGGCGATGTGGAAGCGCGGCACCGAGTTGCCGTGGCCGCTGGCGCTGCCGTCACCGCGCTCGGCCCAGCCGACGACCGGGAAGAAGCGCATGCCCTGCGCGTGCAGCCACGGCCGTTTCTCGCCGGCCGCGAAGTCGACGTAGGCCTCGGCCCACTGCCGGGGCCAGTGGTCCTCCGGCCGGTCGAACCCGGCGCTGCCCATCCAGTCCTGCAGGGCGAGGTCGACCGAGTCGTGGATGCCCATCCGGCGCTGCTCGGGGCTGTCGACCAGGAAGAGCCCGCCGAACGACCAGTGCGCCTGCCCGCCGAGGTTGGCCGGGCTCTCCTGGTCGAGCACCACCACCCGTCGGCCGGCCTCAGCGATCTCAGCGGCGGCCACCAGGCCGGCCAGGCCGGCTCCCACGACGATGACATCGGCGTCCATGTGCCGACCCTAGGGCCCCCACCCCTCCCCGGTTCGGGGTATTGCCGCGCGCTCTCGAGCGCGGGAATACCGCCGAACCGGCGGATGACTCCCTCAGAGCGGGTCGAGGATGCGGTGCAGGAACTGCTTCGCGCGGTCGGTGCGCGGCCGGGTCAGCACCTCCGCCGGCGTGCCGCGCTCGACGATGACGCCACCGTCCATGAAGAGCACCTGGTCGGCGACCTGCTGGGCGAACCGGATCTCGTGCGTGACCACGACCATCGTCCAGCCCTGCGAGGCGAGGTCCTTCATGACGTGCAGCACCTCGCCTACCAGCTCGGGGTCGAGCGCCGAGGTCGGCTCGTCGAAGAGCATCAGCTTGGGTCGCAGGGCGAGCGCCCGGGCGATGCCGACCCGCTGCTGCTGGCCGCCGGAGAGCTGGTAGGGGTACTGCTCGGCCTTCTCGGCGAGCCCCACCACCTCGAGCAGGCGCCGGGCCTCGGCCACGGCTTCGGCCCGCGGTCGTCGCTGGACGACGGTCGGTCCCTCGATGACGTTCTGCAGCACCGTCATGTGCGGGAACAGGTTGTGCGCCTGGAACACCATGCCGCTCTGCGACCGCAGCGCGGCCAGTTGCTTCTTGCCGACCGGCTCGGCGTCCGAGCCGGAGAAGTCGACCTCGACGTCGTCGATGCGCACCGTGCCGCGGTCGGGGATCTCCAACGTGTTGAGCGAGCGCAGCACGGTGGTCTTGCCCGACCCCGACGGGCCGATGAGCACGGTCACCGACCCGGCGTGCACCTCGAAGTCGATCGCTGTGAGCACCTGGTGGTCGCCGAAGGACTTCGCCAGGTGCTGCACCGACAGCAGCGGGTGGCCGGGTGTCTCATGCACCGGGGCGGGGTGGGTGGGGTCGGTCATCGCGCCACGTACCTGTTCTGTCGTTCCTCGAGGCGGGACTGCAGGGCGGAGAGGCCGAGGCAGATCACCCAGTAGTAGACCGCGGCCACGCTGTACATCGCGAAGAACTGGTAGGTCGGGGCCGCCTGCTCCTGGGCCACCCGCAGCAGCTCGGTCACCTGGATGGTCGAGGCGAGCGAGGTGTCCTTCACGAGGGAGATGAGGGTGTTCGACAGCGGCGGGATCGCTGTGCGGGTCGCCTGGGGCAGCACCACCCGGCGCAGGGTGGTCACGTAGTTCATGCCCACCGTCGACGCCGCCTCCCACTGCCCCTTCGGCACGGCGAGGATCGCGGACCGGATGACCTCCGCGGCATACCCGCCGACGTTGAGGGTGAACGCGATCACGGCCGCCGGGAACGGGTCGAAGCGGACCCCCATCGCCGGGAGGCCGTAGTAGATGATGAACAGCTGCAGCAGCAGGGGCGTGCCGCGGATGAGCGAGATGTAGGCCCTCGCCGCCCCCGAGACAGCCCGCACCGGCGAGAGCCGCATGAGGGCCACCACGAGGGCGACGCCGAGCCCGAGCACGAAGCTGATCGCCGTCAGCGGGATCGTCCCGGTGACGGTGCCCTTGAGCAACGGCCACAGGCTGTCGAGGACCAGCTCGACGGTCTGCTCGTCCACGGGCTACTGCTTCACGGAGACGTCAGCCTGGAAGTACTTCTCCGAGATGGTCTTCAGGGTGCCGTCAGCCTTGAGGTCCGCGAGCGCCTTGTTGATGGCGGCGACGAGGTCGGAGTCCTTGCGGGTCGCGACGACCTGCTCGGAGATGTCACCGGTCTTGGCGGCGATCTTCACGGAGGTGTCGCCGGTGGACTTCTGGTAGTCGAGCACGGCCAAGTTGTCGTTGACGGTGGCCTCGACGCGCTTCTGCTTGAGCAGGGTGATGGCCTGGGTGAAGCCCTCGACGGACTCGACGTCGGCGCCGGCCTCCTTGGCCACCTGGGCCCAGTTGCTGGTCAGGCTCTGGGCCGACTTCTTGCCCTTGAGGTCGGCGAGCGAGGTGATCGAGGAGTCATCGGCGCGGGTGGCAACGACGCCCTCGGAGACCGTGTAGGTGTCGGAGAGCCCGTAGAGCCCCTCGCGCTCGGGGTTGCGCGTGACCTGGTTGGCCACCACGTCGAAGCGCTGCGAGGTCAGGCCGGCGAAGATGGCGTCCCAGGGCGTCTCGACGTACTCGACCTTCACGCCGAGCTTCTTGGCGACCGCGGCGATGACCTCGACGTCGTAGCCGACGAGGTCGTTGGTCTTGGGGTCGTGGTAGCTGAAGGGCGCGTAGGTGCCCTCGGTGCCGACCTTGAGCACCCCGGCCTCCTTGACCCGCGCCAGGTCCGACGACTCCTCCGAGCCACCTCCCCCGCAGGCCGTCAGCAGCACCGCCAGTGCCGTGACCAGTGCTGCCAGCGTGAACCTCGTGCGCATGGTGGTGTACCCCTCGACCTTCCGTCGTCGTCGGCGCGCGGTCGCACGCCTCAACGAATCATAAGCATTGGTTAGGTGGGCGATAACACGCAGGTATGCCGCGGCATTCCGTTCGATGTGAAAACGCCGGGAAAGACCGGCGAGGAGGGCGGGGAGGGGTGAGGTCAGGCGGGCGAGACGAGGACGCCGACGGCGGAGCGCGTGAAGACCACGTGGCTCAGGTCGGTGACCACCGCGTCGGCGGCGCCCACCAGCTCGTCACGCGCCGTGGTGGTGATAACGGCCAGGGTGGCGCAGCCGGCCGCCCTCGCCGCGGCCAGACCGCCCGGTGCGTCCTCGACCACGAGGCACTGCGCCGGGTCGACGCCGAGGCGCTGCGCCGCGAGCAGGAACGGGTCGGGATGGGGCTTGCCGCGCTCGACGTCGTCGGCCGTCACCAGCACCCGCGGGGCCACCAGCCCGCTCGCCTCGATGCGGGCTGCCGCCAGCGGAGCGGTGCACGACGTGGCGATGGCCGAGTGGTCGGGGGCCAGCGCCGCGAGCGCCTCGGCGGCCCCGGGCAGCACCTCGATCCCGTCGGTGTCGGCCAGCTCGAGCTCGGTGATGCGTGCCACCGCGGCGTCGTGCCGGTGATGCGGCAGCAGCTCGGCGACGATGGCGGCGGCCGGCACCCCGTGGAAGCCCTGCAGGCGGCGCGGGTCGACCTCGTGCTCCTGCGCCCAGCGAACCCAGCTGCGCACGACCGCGGACGTCGAGTCGATGAGCGTGCCGTCCATGTCGAAGACGACGGCGGCGAAGGAGCGCCCGTCCAGCGGGCCCAGCGGTGACGGCATACCGAGAAGGGTAGGCACGGGCACTTGTCGTTACGGTGGTCGGGTGAGCACGCAAGGCAGCTCCGGGCGCCGTCGGCGACCACCCCGGTGGGTCGGCGCGGTGCTCGCTGCCCTGGCACTGGTCGCGGCCTGCGTGGCCGGCGGCGTCGCCGCCACCACCCTCTTCCCGTCGACGGTCGAGACGATCAACTACCGCGCACAGCTGCGGCTGTCGGTGAACCCCGAAGACGTCTCCCGCCTGCACGCTCCGACGGTCTTCGGCGACATCAACCTCGACTTCGACGGCCCGGTCATGGCCCCGGGGGTGCTCGCCGGGGTGCAGGTGAAGCCGAACATCACCGACCTGCTGGCGCAGCCCAAGGTCTCGATCAAGGCCCTGCAGCCGGGCCCGCTCGAGCTCACCAACGCCGCCAGGGACGCCAGCATCGCCATGGGCAGCCGGTTCGCTGCCGGCTCCCTCTTCGTGGCGGTCCTCGCCGTGGGTGGGTATGCCGTGTGGCGGCGTCGTCGTCCATCGGCACGCTTCCTGGGCGTGGCCGGCGCCTGCTGGGTGCTCGCCTGCGGCCTCACGGGCGTGAGCATCTGGCAGACCTACCAGCCGGACCGCCTCGACGCGTTCCGCACGACCGGCATCCTGGGCGCGGTGCAGCGCAACGCGGACCTGCTGGACGGGGTGGAAACGCGGGCACAGCAGACCACGCCGTACCTGAAGAACCTGCTGGCGCTGTCCGCTGCGCTGCAGGACAAGTACGCGCCGCAGTCGCTGAACGAGCCGGTCGCTGCGCGGATCCTGCTGGTGTCCGACATCCACGGCGCGCAGCAGTACCCGCTGATGAAGGCCATCGTCGAGGAGGAGCAGATCGACGCCGTCGTCGACGCCGGCGACCTGCTCAACTTCGGCAGCGTGACCGAGGGGGAGACGGTCGGGCTGTTCAAGGGCATCGAGTCCCTCGGGGTCCCCTACGTCTTCGTGCGGGGCAACCACGACGCCAACACCGCCAGCGACGACGCCCTGCTCGAGCGCCTGGCCCGGGTGCCGAACGTCGTGCTGCTGCAACCCGACCGCGACACCTACACCGAGCTGGCGGTGGGCGGCGTCCGCATCGCCGGGTTCAACGACCCCCGCTGGTTCGGCGACGACAACCGCAACAACGCCGCCAAGCAGGTGCCGGCCCGCGAGGCGTTCGAGGCCTCCTTCGCCGACCGGCCGCAGCCGGACCTGGTCGTCTCCCACGAGCCCGGCGCCGTCAAGGACGTGGAGCGGGCCGACATCCTGGTGCACGGGCACATGCACAGCGACTCCCTGGAGGACAACGTCATCGGGGTCGGGACCTTCACCGGGGGCGGGCCGTTCAGCCACTTCCTCGAGGGCGCGGAGGGCGAGGAGCTGACGGGGCAGCCGTCCGCCTTCGACATCGCGATCTTCGGCCAGGACTGCCAGCTGACCTCGCTGACGCGGTACCAGTTCCGCAACGTCATCGAGGGTCGCCCGGCCTACGACGACGTCACCCTGGTCAACGGCGCGCGCGTCGAGCGCGTCGCCGCACCGGCGAGCGGCCAGCAGGCCGGCCAGACCGGCGAGGGCGCCGAGCAGCCGCGTACGTGCTCCTCGCTGTCGGGGACCTCCCGCGAGCAGGTGCCGGCAGCTCCGAGGGCCCAGGCCCAGGGCGCGGGCTAGGCGATCGTCGGCTCCTCCAGCGGGCCCTGCCGCGCGACGCTGCGCTCGAGCAGGTCGATGATGGCCTCGGCGACCTCGGGGCCGGTCACCGGCACGGATGCCAGCTCATCGACGATGTCGGCGGCGAGGCCGTGCACCGGCAGTCCCGCCCGCGTCGCGTAGCCGCTCAGCAGCCGTCTGCCGATCTCTGCCTCGACGCCGAAGGCGAGCATGAGTGCGCCAGTCGCCTGGTCGACCACTGCACCCGTCGGGAGCGCGGCAGCCACGGCCGAGCGGGCCGTCTGGTCGAGCGGCGCGGTGAGATCGACGACGAACCCTCGCAGCGAGGTCAGGCGCTGCCCGTCGTGCACCGGGGTCCCGACGTTGACGACGGGGTGCACGAGACCCGCACTGTCGACCAGGCGGTACATGCACGAGTAGGGCGTGTGGTCCTGGAGCAGCGAGAGGAACTGGCCGAGGGTGGACTCGCGGTCGTCCGGGTGCACGAACGCCAGGAGCTGCTCGGTCGTCAGGGGCCGGCCGTCCGGGGAGTACTGCAGGACGGCGACCGGTGACGACCACGACCACGCGTCCTCGGCGGTGTCGTACTCGTAGGTCGTGACGGCATGGAGGGGAAGGATCGGTGCGAGGTCGGTCATGGTCGTGCTCCTCCTCGGCGGGACGACCGCCGCCCCTTGAAGCGGGATGCCGGCCTGGGGTGGCCCCCCGGTCCGTGCTGGCCAGGTCGCCACGATAACCGCAGGTCAGCCGGACACAGCAGGCAAGCCTCCACCCACTTTGCTTGAATGCCCTTGACCCACCAGGGTCCGCTGCCGCCGCTCGGACCAGCAGCGCCAACCAGCCACGGGAGGCTGTCGTGACGACACCCCAGGTGACCGACCTGCACGAGGTCGCGGGACGACTGCTGGGCGAGGCGCAACGGGCCGCCTCCGGCCGGGCCGCCGAGACCATCGTGTCCGGGTCGGTCCAGCGCTCCACCGTCATCGCGCTGACCACGGACGCCGAGATGGGCGAGCACGACTCGCCCCCTGCCGCGCTGCTCCACGTCATCACCGGGCGGGTCCGCCTCAAGACCACCGACGAGGAGTGGGTGCTGCGGGCCGGCCAGGTGGTGGCGGTGCCACCCCGTCGCCACGGACTCGACGCGCTCGAGGACTCGGCCGTGCTGCTGACCGTGGCCCTCCACGGCTGAGCCGGGACCTGCCCCCATGCGAACGGCCGGTCGGCGCTGGCTCGGGATGCTGGGTGTCGCGGCCGCGCTGTTCGTCGTCCTCGACCTGGTCTGGCTCACCGTCGTGGCGACTTCCCTCTACGACCGGCTCCTCGGCGACCTGCTGGCCGAGGAGCCGAAAGCAGCCGCGGCCGTCGGCTTCTACGTCCTCTTCCTGCTCGGGCTCACCCACTTCGTCATCCGGCCGGCCGTGGAGCGGGACTCCCTCGCGCTGGCAGGACGCGACGGCGCCTTCTTCGGCCTGGTGACCTACGCGACCTGGGACCTGACGAGCCTTGCCGTGCTCGAGGGGTTCCCCGCCGCGCTGGTGCCGGTCGACCTGGCCTGGGGGGCGTTCCTGGCCGCCGCCGTCAGCGCGGGCACCGTCGTGGTGTGGCGCAGCATCACCCGTCGCCGGGCACCCGCAGGTCGCTGACCTCATAGGTGTATGCCGCGGCCTCACCAGCCGCCCGGCAGGTCAGCTTCGCGGGCGGGCGACGGTGACGTGTGACGGTCGCCTCCACCACCGCGGGCAGCGAGCCGTGCCCGGCCAGGCGCACCCGCCACGCATCGGGACCGATGGCCGTGACGGTGTCACCCACCAGGTCGCGGGCTGCCCCCGGCCCGAGCTCGGCGTGCGCCGCCACGATCGCCGCCTGGACCACCGGTGGCTCGGTGCTGAGCCCGCGCAGGTGCCCGGCGATGACGGTCCCCGACAGGTGCGCCTCCACGACCGGGACGGCCGAGGCAGCGGTCAGGTTGCCGTAGCAGGCCCCGTCGGGCAGGACGACCAGGTTGGCAGCGAAGCGGTCGCCACCGATGTGCGAGCACTCCCACGTGGCCTCTGGCCACCGGTCGGCCAGCGCTGCGGCGACCGGGCGGCCACGCACCGCGCAGCAGGTGTCGTGGAGGCCGTGGGCACACACGAGCAGCACCGGCTCCTGCGGTCCGGTCGCGACGACGTCCCCGGCGAAGACGTCCGCAGCCGGTGCGAGGTCATCGCCCGTCTCCCAGATGCCCCACTGCTGGCCCGCGTCGTGGTCGACGACCGCCCACGCCTTCGGCCCCTCGAGCCGGCGGCGGCCGTGCCGGCGGACGAGGAGCACGCGCGCTCCCCGGGAACGGGCCAGTCCCTCGAGCCGGGCACCAAGGGGCGGTGGGATGAGCCGGCTCTGCAGCGCGTGGGTGGCCCAGGGCGCGGGGTACTCGATGAGCAGCCAGCGCCGCGCCGGGGCGGCCGTGCCCACCATGGGGTCACCGCGCTCCCGGGCAGCGGTCGCGCAGTGCGCCGGGTTCATCGGGTCGCGATCGCGCTCATGCCGGGACCGCGATGCCCTGCAGCAGGAGTCGGCGAGCCAGGCCCTCCCCCAGGTCGGACACCAGGGCGCTCCCCTCGTCGAGGAACCGCCGCACCCGCTCCACGTCCGCCTCGGCGAGGCTGGCCTCGCCCGCGCGGCTGGCCAGCACGGCATACCCGTCCCGCACCGGGCCCAGCCGGGCAGCGAGGTGGGGGCGCACGCGCAGCTGCCCGTCGGGGGTCAGCGTCTCGGCGGCGCGCAGCTGGGCCAGCGGTCGCACCGGGCCGGCGCGCTGGGCGTCGCGGACCCGCCGCGCGAGCGCGCCGGACAGCTCGGAGGCGTCGATCTCGCCGACCGTCCGCAGCACGGCCGCGCGCACCAGCTCGAGGTCACCGGCCCACGCGCCGGGGTCGGAGGCGTCCACGCCCAGCGGCAGGGAGCGGCGCAGCGCGACGTCCTCGGCGACCCGCGCGAGGGCGACCCGCAGCACCTCGTCGGCGAGGTGGTGCCGGGTCCACGGGTGGACGCCGATGGTCAGGTGGGTGCTGACGGCATCGAGGGCGGTGGCCGAGTGCAGGAACCCACGGGGCAGGTAGAGGCAGTCGCCGGGCTCGAGGGTGGCGTCGACCAGCGGCTCGCGATGGGCGGCCTGCTCGACGGCGGCTCGCCGGTCGGTCCACGGCTGGTCGCGCAGCGGGAGGGAGTGCACCGGCGGGCGGATGCGCCAGTGCTTGCGGCCCTCGACCTGGAGCACGAAGACGTCGTGCACGTCGTAGTGGTCGCTGAAACCGGTGTTCTGCGCCGGCGTGACGTAGGCGTTGACCTGCACCGGGTGCCCCAGGTCGGCCGCCAGGTCCTGCGAGAAGGCCACGACCGGCTGCCAGGTGCGGTGCAGGCCCTGCAGCACCATCGTGGCGCCGTCGGCGAACTGGCGCAGCAGGCGGTCGTCGCTCAGCTGGTCGGCGATGCCGGCGCCGATGCCCCCGCCGCTGGTGAAGGAGCGCTCCGGCAGGGTGCTGCCGTCCTTGGCCATCCGCAGGAACGGGGTGCGCAGCCCCCGCTCGGAGACCAGCTCGTCGACGGCAGCGTTCGAGAAGAGGTCCGTGAAGGGCGCCGGCAGGTCACTCGCCCGGGAGAGCAGGGGCTCGGTGCCCCAGTAGCTCTCGGCGAACTCCTCGGGCGGGCAGGAGACCAGGCGCGACAGCGCAGGGTGCCCGTGCTGCACGGGCACCCTGCGCGGCTCGGTGGCGGTCACCTAGGCGCCGGAGTCGGCACCGCCGTCAGCGCCGCCATCGGCACCACCATCGGCTCCACCGTCAGCGCCACCATCGGCACCACCATCCGCGCCACCATCGGCACCACCATCCGCGCCGCCGTCAGCACCACCATCGGCGCCGCCATCCGCGCCACCGTCGTGGCCCATCGGGTTCGCGCCGCCGTCGGCCACGCCCTCGCCCATCTCGTCCATGGGGGTCTCGCTCATCGTCGTTCTCCCATCTGCACCGGGGCGCCTCACTGCGCCGCGCTCCCTCTTCCTACGCCAGGTCACCGGGCCCCGCCACCGGAACAGCAACGGACGTCGGCAACCAAGCGCCTCTTAAGGAGTTGGCAAGGGTTTGCCGCCAAACCCCCTGTCGCCACCCCACGCCCCTACAGTCCAGCCACCGCACACACGACGCAGGGGGAACCAATGGGGATCGACCGCGCACTCACCGCTGCCGCCGCGACGGCCGCAGCCGTCGCACTCGTGGCGAGCGCAGCACCGGCACAGGCAGCGAACTCGTATGTGGCGCTGGGGGACTCGTACTCGTCGGGCACAGGCACCCGCAGCTACATCGACGACGGCACGTCGTGCCAGCGCTCCGTCTACGCGTACCCGTCGCTGCTCGCGTCGAGCAAGGGCCTGACCCTGAACTTCCGCGCCTGCTCCGGCGCCACGGTGGCCGACGTCACCAACACCCAGCTCGGGGCGCTCGGCTCGGGCACCACGCACGTCACCATCTCGGTGGGCGGCAACGACGCCGGGTTCGCCGACGTGCTCACCGAATGCGCCCAGCCCGGGTGGATGAGCGACTGCAACGGCGCCATCGACGACGCGCAGCGCATCATCGACAACGTGCTGCCGGGCCGGCTCTCGACGCTCTACTCCTCGATCCGCGCCAAGGCCCCGAACGCGAAGGTCACCGTGGTCGGCTACCCGCGCATCTTCAACGGCGAGGACTGCAACGCGGCGACCTGGTTCTCGCCCACGGAGGAGTCCCGCCTCAACGCCACCGCCGACCTGCTCAACAGCCGCACCGCGACGCAGGCCTCGAACAAGGGGTTCGCCTTCGCCAACCCGACGTCGGTCTTCGTCGGCCACGCCGTCTGCGACGACCCGGAGTGGGTCAACGGCCTGTCGAGCCCCATCAGCGAGTCCTACCACGCCAACCGCCCCGGCCACGCCAGCGGCTACGCCGTCGTGGTCAGCCCCAAGCTGGTGGGCACCTCGTACACCGGTGGCAGCGCAGCGCTGGCCAAGGCCGTGTCCAGCGCCGACTCGCTTGCGGCCCAACAGCGCTCGTATGCCGCGATGGATGCCTCGGTCACGCCGAAGGAGTTCGTGGCGCCCGACCTCACCAGCCCGCGCGCCAGGGCCGCGGCGAGGGCTGCCGGGGTCGACCTCACCAGCCGCGCCAGCATCGACGCGGCCGACCGTGCGTGGTCGCAGCGCCAGGCGCAGGAGTGGGCGAGCCGGTGAGCTGAGGGGGAACGTCAGGCGTGGGTGCCCGGCTCGAGCCGGGCACCCGCCTCGACCACGGCGTTGCGGGCGATCCTGCTGTCACGGGCGATGAGCGTGATGTCCTTGTCCCGCGGGCGGTTCGAGGGCGCGACGGCACCGACCCGGGCTCCCCGGCCGATGAGCACGTTGTCGTCCACGATGCACGTGCGCACCTCGGCGCCGGCCTCGACCACCACGTCGCCGAAGAGCACGCTGTCCTCGACGACCGCACCGGCCCGGACGACGGCGCCCGGGCCGAGCACCGACCGCACGACGCGGCCGCGCACGTCGCAGCCCACACCCACGACGCTGTCCTCCACCTCGGCTCCCGCACGCACGACACCGGGCGCCCGGTCGGGTGAGCGGGTCATCACCGGGTGCTCGAGGTCGTCGAGGGCGTCGATGCGCCCGGCGATGAGGTCGCGGTGGGCGGCGAGGTAGGCCTCCGGGCGGCCCACGTCCTTCCAGTAGCGGCCGATCGGGACGGCGCGCACGTCGCCCTTCTCGACCAGCCAGGGGAGCAGGTGCTCCCCGAAGTCGCCGAGACCGCTGTCGTCACCGGCCGCCTCGCCCGCCAGCTCGCGGCGCAGGCTGTCGAGGGCGTCGACGAGGGCCGCAGTCCGGTAGACGAAGATCTCGGTCGCCACCGTGGTGCCCGACGGGGAGGAGGGCTTGACGTCCAGGCCGGTGACCCGGCCGTCGGCAGCGGTGTGGACCACGACGTTGTGCCGGGCCTCGGTCCTGCTCGTCTCGGCGGTGACCACCGTGCAGTCGGCCCCTGACTCCCGGTGGGCCTGCACGACCTCGGCGAGGTCGAGGGCGAAGACGTGGTCGGCGCTCAGCACCACCACCACGTCCGAGCCGGAGCGCTCGATCTCGTCCCGCATCCTCAGCAGGTCGTCGGCGTTGCCCTGCGAGAACCCGCTCTCGACGCCGCTGCCGGCCCCCTCCTCGGGCACCACGCGCCGGAAGCCGCCGCGGGTGCGGTCGAGGTCCCAGGGCCGCCCGCCCGCCACGTGCGGGTCGAGCGAGGCCGCCTGGTACTGCACCGACAGCCAGACGTCGGCGATCGCGCTGTTGCTCAGGCTCGACAGCGCGAAGTCGACCAGGCGGTACGCACCGGCGAACGGCAGTGCCGGCTTGGCCCGCTCACGGGTGAGGACGTCCATGCGGCTGCCCTGCCCACCGGCCTGGACGATGGCGATGACGGACGGTCGCGCTCCCATGGGCAAACCCTAAGCGCAGGGCGCTCCACTCACCTTGCGTGCGCAACGGTCCGACCGGGCGATGGCAGGGCCCCCGCTCCCCGGTCGACGGCGATGGAAGGGGAGGCCACGATGGGCGCCATGCGCCTCTCCAACTCCACGCTCGGTGACCTGGACGCGCGCGTCGCGCGCCCGGCATACGACCGCTCGCAGGTCACCGCGTCGATCGTCCACTTCGGGGTGGGCGGCTTCCACCGGGCCCACGAGGCGATGTACCTCGACCGCCTGATGAACGACGGCAAGGCCCTCGAGTGGGGCATCTGCGGCGTCGGCGCGCTGCCGCACGACCGCCGGATCATCGACACCCTCCGCTCCCAGGACGGCCTGTACACCCTGGTCGTCAAGCACCCCGACGGCCGGCGCGAGCCACGCGTGATCGGCTCGGTCGTCGAGACCATGTTCGCCCCCGACGACCCCGAGGCCGTGGTCGCGCGCCTGGCCGACCCGGTCACGCGGATCGTGTCGCTCACCATCACCGAGGGCGGCTACCTCGTCAACCAGGTGACCGGCGAGTTCGACGTCTCCGACCCCTCCATCCAGGCTGACCTCGCCGAGGGCGCCGCTCCCTCGACGGTTTTCGGCTACATCAGTGCCGCGCTGGCCCGACGGCGTGACCGGGGGGAGGCGCCGTTCACGGTGATGTCGTGCGACAACCTGCCCGACAACGGCGACGTCGCCAAGCGCATGATCTGCGCCTTCGCCCGTCTCAAGGACCGGGGTCTCGCCGACTGGATGGAGGCCGAGGTCGCCTTCCCCAACTGCATGGTCGACCGCATCACGCCGGTGACGTCGCCCGAGGACATCGCCCGGCTGACCGAGGAGTTCGGCGTCGAGGACGGCTGGCCCGTGGTGTGCGAGCCGTTCGCCCAGTGGGTGCTCGAGGACCACTTCGGCCAGGGCCGACCGCCCTTCGAGGCCGCCGGCGTGCAGATGGTGGGCGACGTCGTCCCCTACGAGCTGATGAAGCTGCGGCTGCTCAACGCCAGCCACCAGGCGCTGTGCTACCTCGGCCACCTGTCGGGCTACCGCTACGCCCACGAGGTCTGCCAGGACCCGCTCTTCGCCGACTTCCTCCTCGCCTACATGGAGCGGGAGGGGTCTCCGACGCTGCCCGCGGTGCCGGGAGTCGACCTCGACGGCTACCGCCGCGAGCTCATCGGCCGCTTCGCGAACCCCGAGATCCGCGACACCCTCGCCAGGCTCTGCGCCGAGAGCTCGGACCGCATCCCCAAGTGGCTCGGGCCCGTGATCCGCGAGAACCTCAGCAGCGGGGGCGAGATCGAGCGGTCGGCGCTCGTCGTGGCCTCGTGGGCCCGCTACGCCGAGGGCGTCGACGAGAACGGCGAGCCGATCGAGGTCGTCGACCGCCTCAAGGACCGGGTCATGGCGGCGGCCGCGCGGCAGAAGGACGACCCGCTCGCCTTCATCCGCGACCGAGACCTCTTCGGCGGGCTGGCCGACGACGAGCGCTTCACGGCCGCCTACACCGCTGCCCTGGACGCGTTGCACACCCGGGGCGCCCGGGCGACGCTGGAGGCGCTGGCCACAGGGGGCGGCACGGCGGGAGAACCGAGATGAGCACCACGCTGGTGGCCGGGGTGGACTCCTCGACCCAGTCGACCAAGGTCGTGGTGTGCGACGCCGACACCGGCGAGGTGCTGCGCACCGGCCGGGCGCCGCACCCAGAGGGCACGCAGACCCACCCGGACCGCTGGTGGGACGCCTACCGCTCCGCGACCGCCGACGGGTTGCTCGACGGCGTCTCGGCGATCGCCGTCGGTGGGCAGCAGCACGGGATGTGCGCCCTCGACGAGCACGGCGCCGTCGTGCGGGACGCGTTGCTGTGGAACGACACCCGCTCCGCCGGAGCCGCAGCCGAGCTGGTGGCCGAGCTCGGCGGCCCCACCGCGTGGGTGGAGGCGGTCGGGCTGGTGCCAGTGGCCAGCTTCACCATCACGAAGCTGCGGTGGCTGGCCGAGCACGAGCCGGTCAACGCGACCAGGGTCCACGACGTGGTACTGCCTCACGACTGGCTGACCGGGCAGATCGTCAAGCAGGGCAGCGGTTTCCGCGGATGGACCACCGACCGTGGTGACGCCTCGGGCACCGGGTACTGGTCGCCCATCACCGGTGAGTACCGGCCGGACCTGCTCGAGCGGGCGTTCGGCCGGGTCGTGGGCACACCCCGGGTGGCAGAGCCGGCCGAGGCCGTCGGCGAGACCGACTCGGGCATGCTCGTCGCCGCAGGCACGGGCGACAACATGGCGGCGGCGCTGGGCCTGGGCATCCTGCCCGGCGACGTCGTCGTGTCACTGGGCACGAGCGGGGCCGTCTTCGGCGAGCACTCCACCCCGGTCTTCGACACCGGGGGCGACGTCGCGAGCTTCGCCAGCGCCGCGGGCGACCACCTGCCGCTCATGTGCACACTCAACGCGGCGCGGGTGCTGACCGCCGCGGCCCAGCTGATCGGCACCGACCTCGCGGGTCTCGACACGCTCGCCCTGGCGGCCGCGCCCGGGGCGGGCGGGCTGACCCTGCTCCCCTACCTCGACGGCGAGCGCACCCCGAACCTGCCCGACGCCACCGGCACCCTCGGCGGGCTGACCCGGGCCAACGCGACGCCGGAGAACCTCGCGCGAGCCGCGGTGGAGGGCATGCTGTGCAACCTCGTCGCGGGGGTGGGCTCCCTCACCCGCCTCGGGGTCCGCGCGGAGCGGGTGCTGCTCATCGGCGGCGCCTCGGCGTCGGCTGCGGTGCGCGCCCTCGCCCCCATGCTCTTCGGCGTCCCGGTCGTGGTGCCGAGCCCCGGCGAGTACGTCGCCGTGGGCGCCGCGCGCCAGGCCGCGTGGGCCCTGCGCGGCGGGGACACCCCTCCCCGCTGGGAGGTCGGCACCGAGACCGAGCTCGAGCCGCACCCCGGCCCAGAGGGCTCGGAGATCACGGGCCGGTATGCCGGGCTGCTGCGGACCGTGCACGGCCGCTGACCACCGACCACGAGTTCGGGGTGTTGCCGAGCGCCATGGCGCTCGGCAACACCCCGAACCGGAGAGGGATGTGGTCAGGCGCGCCCGTGGGCGGCCCGGCTGCGGCGGCTCAGGGAGTCGACGATGACCGCGAGCAGCAGGACTGCGCCGGTGATCATGTAGCGCTCCGGGGAGCCGAGGTTGATCAGGCTGAGGCCGTTGGAGATCGACTGGATCACGATGATGCCGAGCAGCGCCGAGTAGGCCGAGCCTCGGCCGCCGAAGAGGCTGGTGCCGCCGATGACCGCGGCCGCGATCGCGTTGAGGTTGGTGTCGGTGCCGCCACTGCTCTGGTTGGCGGCCGCGAGGCGCGCCGACGCGAGCAGACCACCGACGGCCGCCAGCGAGGAGCAGAGCACGAAGACGGTGATGTAGATCCGCCTGACGTTGATGCCGGCGCGGCGGGCCGCCTCGACGTTGCCACCGACGGCCATGACCGAGCGGCCCCAGCGCGTCTTGCGGATCGCGTAGTCCATGATCACGACGAGGGCGACGAACAGCAGGAACATCACCGGCACGCCGCGGTCCTGGTTGAGCACGGCGACGGGGATGACCAGCACGAGCAGCAGGAACGCCGAGCGCACGGCGATGTTGACGACGGGAGACGTGGACAGGCCGGCAGCCGCGCGACGGCTGTTGGACCGCAGCCTCAGGAGGAGGTAGACCGCGACGACGGCGACGGCGACGGCATACGCCACGGCGTCGGGGAGGAAGGTGCGCTGCGCGAAGGCCACCACCCCCGACTCGAACGGGATGTTGATCGAACCCTCGGCTCCGAGCACCTTGAGCTGGAGGCCGAGGAAGCCCAACAGACCGGCGAGGGTGATGACGAAGCTGGGAACGCCGAACCGCGTGAAGAGGGCGCCGTAGGAGAGGCCGATGACGGCGCCGGCGAGCACCGCCGCCGCGATCGCGACGAGGGCGGGCCAGCCGTTGCTCACCATGCCCACCGCGAGGATGGCCGACGCCAGGCCGCTCACCGACCCGACCGACAGGTCGATCTCGCCCAGCAGCAGCACGAGCACGATGCCCAGTGCGATGGTGCCGGTGGCCGCGCTCTGCAGGGCCAGGTTGACGAGGTTGCGGCTGGACAGGAAGGCATCGTTCTGGCTCTGGAAGACCGCCCAGATGACGATGAGCCCGATGACCACGGGCAGGGAGCCGAGGTCGCCGGAGCGCAGACGGGAGAGGAAGACCCGCACCCAGCCACCGACCCCCTGCGAGGCGATGAGCCGCTCGTCCTGGAGGTCACTGGGCAGCGCAGCGGTGGTGTCGACGGCCTCGGAGGCGGGGGCGGCCTTCGGCTCGGTCGGGATGCTCATGACTGCTCTTCCTTCGTGGCGCGGCGGTGGGCCCGCTCGGAGACGGCGTTGGTCGTGGCCCCGGTGATGGCCGCGATGATGTCCTGGCTGGTGGTCTCGCTGACGTTGAAGGTGCCGTTGTTGCGGCCGAGCCGCAGCACGGTCACGCGGTCGGCGACGGCCATCACGTCGGACATGTTGTGGCTGATGAGGATGACCCCGTGGCCGTTCTCGCGCAGCCGCTCCACGAGGTTGAGGACCTCCGCCGTCTGGGCGACGCCGAGGGCAGCGGTCGGCTCGTCGAGCATGACCACCTTGGGGTCGCCGAGCAGGGAGCGGGCGATGGCGACCGTCTGCCGCTGGCCTCCGGACAGGCTGGCGACGGGGATGCGCACCGACGGGATCTTGGCGCTGAGCTGGCGCAGCAGCCGCCAGGACTCCTTCTCCATGGTCACCTCGTCGAGGGCGCGGCCGTGGTAGAGCTCGCGCCCGAGGAAGAGGTTGGCGACGACGTCGAGGTTGTCGCAGAGGGCGAGGTCCTGGAAGACGGTGGCGATGCCGAGCTGCTGCGCCTCCGCGGGTGAGTTCACGGTGGCCGGCTTGCCGTCGAAGTACATGGTGCCCTCGTCGGGGGTGTAGACCCCGGCGATGGCCTTGACGAGGGTGGACTTGCCGGCGCCGTTGTCTCCGACCAGCGCCACCACCTCGCCGGATCGGACGTCGAAGTCGATGTCCTTGAGCGCTTGGACGGCGCCGAAGCGCTTGGAGACACCCTGCATCGACAGCACGGCGGTGGTCGCCGGGGCAGTGGTCGTGGTCATGTCAGTCCTCTGGGTGGGATCCGGTGTGCCGGGGCCCCGGCGGGTGGGGGTCTCCCACCCGCCAGGGCATCGGCGTCAGCTGTCAGCTCAAGCCTGCAGCGGCGCACGCCTCGGCGAAAGTGGGAGTGCAGATGTCTTCCACCTTGTAGATGCCGTCCTTGACGACGGTGTCCTTCACGTTCTCCTTGGTCACCGCGATGGGGTCGAGGATCGTCGAGGGAACGCCCTTGAAGTCGGTGGTGGACTCCGGCTTCTGCTTGTTCGCGAGGGCGAGGGCGGCCTTCGCTGCGGCCTCGGCCTCCGGCTTGATGGGCTTGTAGATCGTCATGGCCTGGTCGCCGGCGAGGATGCGCTGGATCGCGGCGAGCTCGGCGTCCTGGCCGGTCACCGGCGGAAGGGGGGTGACACCGCCACCCTTGAGGGCCGCGATGGCGCCACCGCCCGTGCCGTCGTTGGCGGCGTAGACGCCGACGAGGTTGCCCTTGACCGCCGAGATCTGGCCCTCCATCCACGACTGCGCCTTGTCCGGGCTCCAGTCGGGGGTGTCGTACTCGGCCGCGATCTTGTAGCCGCTGCCGTCGAGGACGCTGTGGGCGCCCTTCTTGAAGTCGGCGGCGTTGGGGTCGGTCGGCGAGCCGTTGATCATCACGATGTCGCCGGAGGTCTTGCCGTTCTTCTTGAGGATGTCGACGAGAGTCTGGGCCTGGGTCTTGCCGACGGTCTCGTTGTCGAACGAGACGTAGTAGTCGACGCCCGCGATGAAGCGGTCGTAGGCGACGACGGGCACGCCCTGCGCCTTGGCGCTGTTGGCGACGGCGGCGGCGGCCTTGCCGTCGACCGGGTCGAGGACGAGCACGTTGGCGCCCTGGGTCAGAGCGGCCTCGGCCTGCTGCTGCTGCTTGGCAGGGTCCTGGTCGGCGTTGCTGTAGATGATCGTGCAGTCCGCGCAGTCGGCCTTGATGGCCGCCTCGAACAGCGGCCGGTCGAAGGTCTCGTAGCGGGTGGTCTTGGACTCCGGCAGCAGGAGGGCGATCTTCTTGCCGCCCCCGCCGTTGCCGTCGCCCGTGCCGCCCGAGCCCGAGCCCCCGTCGTCGCCACAGGCGGCGAGGCTGGCCATGCCGAGACCGGCCACGAGCGCGGCGCCGGCGAGACGGGTGAAACGAGTGTTCATGCTGAGCTCCCTCAGTGTCTTCGCCGGCAACCCCGTTGGTGCGGCTTTGCTGAGTGTGACCCCAGTGAACTCTTGGCGTCAAGAGTTGAATTCAAGGAGTTGACACAATCGGGACGTTCCCGGCGCGTCCGGGGCGCTCCGGGACACTCTGGTCCTCTCGGCTACACCACGGCGGCGATGAGGCCCTCCGCGGCCGCGTGCCGCTCCTCGGCGACGGCGAGCGCCCCCACCACGTCGGCGTCGGTGTCGAGCTTGGCCTCGCGCAGGCTCACCGAGGCCGCCGCGCTGGGGATCGCGCAGCGCTCGAGGGAGGCCAGCATCGGTCCGGTGATCAGGTCACCCACCCGCGAGAGGAGGCCCCCCAGCACGAGCACCTCGGGGTTGACGAGGTTCACCAGCCCGGCGACCGCCACACCGAGGTGGCGCCCTGCGTCGCCGAGCACGCGCCGACAGCCGGGGTCGCCGTCAAGCGCCCGCGCCACGACCTCCCGCAGGCTGAGGCTGCCGTGGGTCGGGGCGAGGGCATCGAGCAGGGCACGGGAGCCGACGAAGGTCTCGAGGCAGCCCCGGTTGCCGCAGCGGCACACCGGGCCGTTCTCGTCGATGGTGAGGTGGCCGACCTCACCGGCCGTGCCCGCGCTGCCGCGGAACAGCTCGCCCCCCAGGATCAGGCCGGCACCGACGCCGTAGGACATCTTGATGTAGACGCCGTGCTGAACCCCTTGCAGCGCACCGCACTTGAGCTCGCCGAGCGCAGCCAGGTTGGCCGTGTTGTCGAGCACGACGGGTGCCTTGAGGTGTCCCTCCATCTCGCTGGCGACGGCCACGCCACGCCAGCCGGGCAGGATGCCCTCCGACCCCACCTGCCCCGAGACGCTGTCGACGGGGGCGGGCAGGCCGACACAGACCGCCTTGACGTCGGGCATGGTCTTCCCGGCCTTCTCGACGAGGTCGTGCACGAGGCGTGCCGCTCGCTCCATCCCCTCGTCGGCGGGGTGGTCCGCCGGCAACGGCATGCGCTGGCTGCCCAGGACGTCGCGCGGTCCGGTGCCGATCGCGACGCGCACGTCCCGGTCGCCGAACGCGATCCCGGCCAGCAGCGTGTTGCCCGTGGCGAGCGAGACGAGTACCGCGCGCCGGCCGTTGCGGATGCTCGGAGAGAGCTCCACGGCACCCGCCGCGTCGAGCTCCTTGACCATGTTGCTGACTGTCGCGGGACTGAGCCCGGTCTGACCGGCGATCTCGACCTGGGTCATCGCCCCCTGGAGACGCAGGGCGTCGAGCACCCGCAGGCGGTTCGACTCGCGCAGCGACGCCTGCGACCCCGGCGCCGGCTGCCCTGAGTTCACGGCCTAAAGATAAGGGTTCGTGGCACGGTTGGGTAGGAGTCGGCAGCACCGGATTCGATCCAGCCCTGCCGCCTCCTCGGAGTCGTGCAGCCACCCAGTGATGGCGAGGACCGCCGAGCCAGGCGCCCCGGCGGCGTTGCCCACGCCGCAGGCGACGAGGACCGCGGGCACGACACCAGGCCCCGGCGAGCAGGGGGAATCAACCGGGGCCTGGTGGATCGGGGGGCACACACCCAGGGGTATGCGCGCGTGCTGGTCACATCATGAGGGGTGCAGGCCCTGTCCGTCACCACAGCGGAACAGCGGGTCGTCGTAGCCGGGCACGTCCTCCCCGTGCCGGCGCACCTGCTCCATCGACCGCGGGAGGTCGAAAGGGAGCCGTCCGCGGGGCTCGACCACACCGGTGAGGGCGTCGACCAGAGCGTCGTCGCAGGTGCCGTAGCTGCCCACGACGGCCGAGGCGATGGGCAGCAGTGGTGTGAGCACCGCCGGACGGTCGAGCACCACGTCGAGGACCAGCGGGCAGCAGGCCGCGATCCGGCCGAGCCGCGCGACCAGCCCGGGCGGGAAGTCCAGCGACCCCTGGTGGAACCACGACTCCAGGAACAGGTCGGACCGCGGGTCGAACGGCGCCATCAGCCGCACCAGCGCCACGTCCGCGCCCTCGGGGCGGTCGACCGGCGTCCCGAGCCGGGCCAGCGCCTCGGGCGAGATGTTCTCTGCGTAGACCTTCCGACCGCGCTGGAGGGGCAGCACCGGAAGGTGATCGCCACCGTTCTGCAGGACCGTCACGGAGGCCGCCTGGGCGGCATACCCCTCGTCGCGGAAGTCCTGTCGTCCCACGGTCTCGGCCGCGAGGTCCTCGTCGACGTAGGGGTTGTCGAACAGCCCCAGCCGGAACTTCACGGCGAGGATGCGCCGGGCCGAGGCGTCGATGCGGTCCTCGGTGACCCGGCCCTGCGCGACGAGGTCGAGCAGGATGTCGACGCACTCCTCGCCGCCGAACTGGTCGGCGCCGGCGTGCAGGATGAGCTCCATGCGACCGTGCGGGTCCAGGTGCTCGACGCCCCAGGCACGGGCCGGCAGCACCTGGTCGCCGACGTGGTTGTCGTTGACGAGCTCCCAGTCGGTGACGACGACGCCGTCGTAGCCGAGCTTCTCGCGCAGCAGGCCGGTGACGACCTGGCGGTTGTAGCCGAAGCCGACCTCCTCGATCTTCTCGCCGTCGATCTCGAGCCCGACCGGCATGCCGTAGTAGGGCATGATCCCCGCCGTGCCCGCCTCGATGATGGGGGGGAACGGCTTGAGGTGGTCGCCGAACCGTCCGCCGGGGTAGACCTGCTCGCGGCCGTAGGGGAAGTGCGCGTCCTCGCCGTCCTTCTGCGGGCCGCCGCCGGGGAAGTGCTTGCTGGTGCAGGCCACGCTGTCCGGGCCGAGCTCACCCTTCTGGAACCCCTTGAGGTAGGCGACGCCCAGCTCGGTGACCACGTCGGGGTCCTGGCCGAAGGTCTGCGCCTGCCGCGCCCAGCGGGGCTCGGTCGCGAGGTCGAGGGTCGGGTGCAGCGCGGCGCGGATGCCGACGGCGGTGTACTCCTGGCGGGCGACGTCGGCGAACCGGTGCACCAGCTCGGTGTCGCGCAGGGCGGCAAGGCCCAGGGGCTCCGGCCACTGCGAGAACGCGCGCGCGGCGAACGACGCCCCGGCGTTCTCCATGAACGCGTGGCGCGGGTCGGTCGAGATCGTGACCGGTATGCCGTGCGGCGTCTGCTCGGCGAGCGCCTGGAGGGCGTTGTGCCACCGGGCGGCCATCCGCGGGTCCTCTAGGGCGTGGACGTTGAAATGCGTCAGGTGCTTGTCGAGCACCACCACCGAGGTGGGTGACTTGCTGATCCTGCCCGGGTGCTCGAGCACCGTGCCGTCCTCACCCGCCTCGATGACGGTCTGGAACATCAGGCCGGCCTTCTCGGGCAGGGACAGCCGCGAGAGCAGGTCGTCGACGCGCTCCTCCACGGGCAGGCGCGGGTCCTCGTAGGGATCCATCCGGCCGTTCTTGTTGAGGTCGCGGAACTCCACGCCCTCGGGGCTGGTGAGCTTGACCGGCTCCATCAGGCGATCCCCGCCCCGAACTCCTCCATGCCGATGACGGGGCGCAGCCTCCGCTCGACGGCAGGGGTGGCGAAGGCACGACGGATCACGTTGTCTCCCAGCACGTTTCCGAGAGCGCCCATGATCATGGCCTGGTCGAGCGAGAGGTAGCGACGGGCCACGGTGCCGGACTTCACGGCGACGGCGTCGAAGAAGCCACCCTTGCCGTAGGAGTCGAAGTCCGACTGGAGGTTCGCGAGGTTGGTGTAGGCCTGCTGGGGCTCGTACATCATCGCCAGGAAGGCGGCGTGCGGGGTCACGACGCCATCGCCGTAGCGGGGGTCGGGGTTGCTGCCCTCACGGCAGTCGCCGAACCCGGCGTCGTAGTTGGTCTTCTCCTGGTCGGAGAAGTAGCCCTCGGGGTTGAGGCCGAGCGCGTCGACGCCGTACTCGCGGTAGCCGCCGGCCGGGTTGCTCGACGGGGAGAAGCCCCAGTAGCCGTAGCCGGCTTCGTCGAGGCCGTGCTCACGCTGGGCCCGCACGTGCAGCGGGTGGTTGACGCCCCACGAGCGGGGCGCCCAGCTGGCCTCGGGCACGAAGACGTCGGGCATGAGCTCCTCGAACATCGAGCCGCCCCAGCCGGGCACGATGTGCATGCCGCGGTAGGTGTAGGCGCCCTCGAAGACCTCGATGCCCAGGTAGGTGCGGGTCTCGCCGACCGGCTGCATCTCGTGCCACGACCAGTCGCAGGCGGCAGGGAAGGTGCGCCACATCGCGAAGTAGTGCCTGGCCGGCACCTGGCCGGTGATGATGCCGAGGTAGGTCGTGATGCGGGTCTCCGACACGGTGGTGTCGTAGTGGTGGTTGGTGAGCCACACGTCGGGCGCGTCGATGTGGCTGCCGCGGTAGACGCCGCCGGGACGGTCGTGCTCCCACGGGAAGAAGCCGCCGTGCATCAGACCGCCGGGACGGACGCTGGGATGGCCCTCCTGGCCACCGGGGTTGTAGAAGGCGTCCCACCGCATCCGCGTGAAGATCCGCTCCGCCAGTGCGGCGCAGCCGGGCACCGCGCTCTGCACGACCCGCAGGGCCGCACCCAGCCAGCCGTTGTCCACGCTCGACATGAACGGCGCAATCGGGTCACCGGAGCCCGGGAACGTGCGGAGCATCGCCCCCGTGCCCTCGTCGTACCAGTTGGCGTACATCCCGCTCGGCTCGTGGTGCTCCATCGTGAGCAGCGTGCGCAGCGTCTGCTGCACACGGCGCTGACACTCCTGGGGCGAGAGGAGGCCCAGCTCGCGGGCCACCACGGCCGACCACAGGTAGCCGCCGATGTTGGTGGGAGAGGTGTAGCCGCTGCGCGTGGCCAGGTCGCCCGAGATGTTGTCGGCCGGCAGGCCGGTCTCCTCGTCGGTCATCCGCACCAGCGAGTGCCACGTGTCGGCGGCCCACTGGCGCACCCGGGTGGCATCGACGGCATACGGGGCTGTGCTGGAGCGCACGAGGGCGGGCGCCTTCCGGGTCAGGGGCTGCGCGGTGGCGCCCGGCGCGGTCAGGAGGGTGGCGGCGGCGCCGGCGGCACCGCCGAGGAGGAGCTGGCGACGGGAGGGGACGAGCAGGGTGTCGCTGGCCATGGTCAGGCTCCGTTCGAGAGAGGAAGGTCAGTGGGTGGGCGGACCTGGTCGCACCGCCCGCGGACTACTTGATGCCCGTGGTGGCGATGCCTTCGATCACGCGGCGCTGGAAGCCGAGGAAGACCGCGAGGACCGGCAGCAGCACCACCGTCGCCCCGGCGAGGAGCAGGCCGTAGTTCGTGCTGTTCTGGCCCTTGGAGTAGAGCGCCAGGGCGACGGGCAGGGTGTAGGTGTCCTCGGTCTGCGCCACCACGAGCGGCCACAGGAAGTTGTTCCAGCTGCCGAGGAAGGTCAGGATCCCCAGCGTCGCCAGGGCCGGACCGCACAGCGGCAGGATGATGCGGGCGAAGATGCGCAGCTCGCCGGCGCCGTCGACCCGGCCCGCGTCGAGCAGGTCCTTGGGCAGGCCGAGGATGAACTGCCGCATGAGGAACACCCCGAAGGGGGTGACCAGGAACGGCAGGATGAGCCCGGGCAGGCTGTTGATGAGCCCGACGTTGGCCACGAGCACGAACAGCGGCACGAACGTGACGACACCGGGGATCATCAGCGTCGCCATGACGACGACGAACAGCGCTCTCTTGCCGGGGAACTCGAGCATCGCCAGCGCGTAGCCCAGCATCGAGCAGAAGAGCAGGTTGCCGGCCGTCACGACCGCCGCGACGACGAGCGAGTTGGTGAAGTAGGTGCCGAAGTCGAGGCGGGAGAACAGCTGGGTGTAGTTGTCGAGCGTCGTTGTCTCGGGCCACCAGGTCGGGGGCGACTGCCGCAGCTCGCCCTCGGTCTTGAAGCTGCCGAGCACCATCCAGACGAAGGGCGCGATGACCGCGACGAGACAGACGCTGAGCACGGCGTAGAGCCACGGGCGTCCAGTACTTTTCGTGAGCATGACTGTCCCTCAGTCCTTTTCGCGGAGGATGCGGAACTGGATCGCGGTGACGACCACGATCACGACGAAGATGATGTAGCTGATGGCAGCGGCGTAGCCGTAGTTGCCGAACCCGAACTGGCGGTAGGTGTACATCGACAGCGAGAGCGTGCTGTTGAGTGGCCCGCCGTTGGTCATGATGAACGGCTCCTCGAAGAACTGGAGGTAGCCGATGGCCGTGGTCACCGACACGAACAGGATCGTGGGGCGCAGGAGGGGCAGGGTCACGTAGCGGAACCGCTTCCAGGCGCCGGCACCGTCGATGGCGGCAGCCTCGTGCAGGCTCCACGGCACCGACTGCAGGCCGGCGAGGAAGATGATCATCGCCGTGCCGAAGTTGCGCCAGGCCGCCATGAGGATGATCGACGGCATCGACCAGGTGGGGTCACCGAGCCAGTTGGGCCCGTCGATGCCGACCCAGCCGAGCACGGTGTTGATCAGGCCGCTCTCGCGCTCGAGCAGGAACCGCCAGACCACGGCCACCGCCACGATCGAGGTGATCACCGGGAGGTAGAAGCCCAACCGGAACGCCGAGCGGAACCTGGTGATGCCGCGGTCGAGGGCGACCGCCGCGAGCAGCGCCAGCCCCATGGTCAGGGGCACACCGACGAGCACGAAGTAGGCGGTGTTGCGGGCCGCCTGGAGGAAGAGCGGGTCCGACAGGGCCTTGGCGAAGTTCTCCAGCCCGACGACGTTGACGGCGAAGGGGGTGCGCAGGTCACGGGAGCGGGTGTCCGTGAAGCTCATGAAGAGCGACTGGACCACCGGCCACACCGTGAAGGTGAGGAAGAGCAGGCAGAACGGAAGCGCGAGGATCCAGGCCGCCCGCCCCTCCCGCCGGCGCGACCCGTGGGCCGGCCGGCGGGAGGCAGCGCGCTCTGCCGCGGCGCGCTCGGTCGTGGCGGTCATCGCTACTGCCCGGTGCCGATGGACTCGGCCTGCTGCTGCACCGTCTTCAGCGCGGCGCCCGGGTCGGCGCCCTGCTTGGTCACCTTCTCGAGCTCGGTGTCGAGCGCGGTGATGACCTGCTCCCAGGTCGGGAACGACGGCGGGGCCTGGGCGGTCTTCAGCTGCTCACCGAAGGTGGCCAGCTTTGTGTCGGAGGCGATGGCCGGGTCCTCCCAGGCCGACTGCACCGACGGCAGGTCCGTCGACTGCTGGTACCACTTGGCCTGCGTCTTGGGGTCGGCGAGGAACTGGACGAACTTCCACGCGGTGTCACGCTGCTTGGAGTTCTTGAAGACCACGAAGTCCGAGCCGCCGACGAAGGAGGAGGACGTCTTCTTCTCGGGCATCTTGGCCACGGAGTACTTGTCCTTGAAGCCCTCGCCGCCGACCTTCTCGACCGCCGACATCATCCACGGGCCGGAGATGAACATCGGCACCTTGCCGCTGGCGAAGTCGGGCTCGGTCGTCGGGGTGGCCGGGGCCGCCTTGTCGGAGATGCCCTCGGTGAAGAAGCTCTGGTAGTACTCCATGGCCTCCTTCACCTCAGGGGTGTCGAAGTTGTAGGCCTTGCCGCCGTCCTTGGTCAGCTCGGCGCCGTTGCTCCACGCGAACGGCATGAGGGTCTGCCAGGACCCCTGCCCGCCGGCCTGGAGGCCGATGCCCCACTTCGCGCCGGCCTTGTCCTGCATGGCCTTGGCCATCGCCTTGAGCTCCTCCCAGGTCTTGGGGGCCTCGGTGAAGCCGGCCTTCTTCGCCAGGTCGGTGCGGTAGTAGAGCAGGCGGGTCTCGACGTACCAGGGGATGCCGTAGGAGGTCCCGCCCACCTCGGTGGTCTTTTGCGCCCCGGGGAAGAACTTCGAGGTGTCGATCGAGGACGGGAGCGGGTCGAGGGCGTCCTGGCCGGCGAACTCGCCCATCCAGGTGGTGCCGACCATCGCGGCGTCGGGGGTCTTGCCCGCCGTGATGGCGGTGGCGAACTTGTCGTGGGCGGAGTCCCACGGAATCGCCGTGACGTTCACCTTCGCACCGGGGTTGGCCGCCTCGAAGTCCTTGGCCAGCGCCGGAAGCTTCTCACCCTCGGCGCCCATCGCCCAGACGGTGATGGTGCCGGTGGCCTTGCCCTCGCTGACGGCCTTGCCCTGGCTCTCGCCGGAGGCCGGGGTGCCGCTGTCGCGCCCGCAGGCGGACAGGGCCAGGGCGGTGGTGGCCAGGGTGGCGACCACGATCGCGGAGGTGCGTCTCATGAGGTTCTCACTCTCTTTCGGAAGGGACGGGCCTTGCAGGGGTCGGGGGAACGGTGCGTGGAGGTCGGTGGTTGGGGGTGTCCAGGGGCGGAGGGCTAGGTTGCGGGGCACCCGCAGGAGGACCGCAGGACGACCTGCGTGGGCAGCACCACGCGCTCCGCGCGGGCGGGGAGGCCGGTGATGCGCTCGTGCAGGCGCTCGGCGACGAGGGCGCCGAGCTCGCGGACCGGCTGGCGCACGGTGGTCAGGCCGGGGCGTACGTAGCGGGCCGTCATCACGTCGTCCCAGCCGACGACCGCGATGTCACCCGGCACGTCCATGCCGCCGTCCTGGAGGGTGTGCATGACCGAGAGCGCGAGCTCGTCGTTGGCGCAGAAGAGGGCGTCGGCGTCGACCGAGCCGGCGAGCACGCGTTCGGCGAAGGCCGCACCGTCCTCCTCACGGAAGGCGGTGCGCACGGGTTCGGCGGCCGTGCGTCGCTTGGCGCGGTGCGCGGCAACGAACCCGCGGTAGCGGTCGCGCACGTCGGGCGCGGTGTCGGGGTCGCCCACGAAGAGCAGCCGCCTGCGGCCGTGGCCGAACAGGTGGGTGGTGAGCTCCTGGGCGCTCTGCTCGTTCTCGGCGCCGACCGCCTCGACGTCGGGCTGGGCGTCACCCGCGATGAGGATCAGCGGCTTCGACCCGTGCAGGGCGCGGACCAGGCGCTCGGGCAGGGCATCGGCACCGAGCACCGCGATGCCGTCCACCCGGGTGGCCAGCTGGCGCACGGTGCGGGCGAGGTCGCGCTTGCCCTCGGTGAGCACGAGCACCACGCTCTGCCCGAGCTCGGCCGCGCGGGTCTCGAACCCGAGGAGCAGCTCGGCGTAGTAGGGACCGGTGAGCTCGGGCAGCACCAGGCCGTGGGCCTCGTGGTGCCGCACGGCCAGGCTGCGCGCCGCCCCGAGCGGCACGTAGTTGAGCTCGTCGACCGCCGCGAGCACCTTGGCCCGGGTGACGTCGGAGACCGCCGTAGAGCCCTGGAGCACGCGGGAGACGGAGGCGATGGAGACGCCGGCGAGCTCGGCGACGGAGTAGATCGTCGCCCCCTGCCCAGCGCGGTGCGTGGAACCCATCGGTCCGCCTTCCTCGTTGAAAGCGCTTACAAGTCGTGCTTCGTCGAGTGTGCCCCCATCTGTCCGAAACGCGCAAGCCCTCGTGCCGACTTTTTCCCGAAACCGCCGACACCGCCGCCAGCGCTGTGCCAGCACGCCGGAGGCGTCAGCGGGTCTGCGGCGCCGACGGTGGCAGGGAGGCGAGCTGCAGGCGCAGGGCCAGCCTGGTGTGCGGGTCCCCGAGGTCGACGCCGCCCAGCTCCGGAAGGGCGGCCAGCCGGCCCATCCGGTAGCGCAGGGTGTTGGGGTGCACGTGCAGCGAGCGCGCGGCGAGCGCCGGCTCCCCCGGGTGGTCCAGCCACGCGGTCAGGGTGCCCAGGTAGTCGGTGCCGCGGTCGGCGTCGTGGCGGCGCAGCGCCTCGACCGGACCCGGGAGGGGCGCGTCCCGCAACGCGACGGCGGCCCGTTCCACCGTCACCGCCGCCCAGACCTCCTCGATCCCCACCACCGCCTGGTGTCCGCGGCAGCGCTCGGCCTCCGCCGCCTCGGCCCGCGCCCTCCCCAGCTCACCTGTCCCGTATGCCGGGCGGCCGGCCGCCGCCGTCAGCGCCAGGTCCTCGGTGGCCGTGGCCTCCACCACCTCGCGCAGCCACTCCCAGGTGCCGGGCACGGCACCGTCGGCGCCCAGCACGGCATACACGCGTCCGTCGAGGGTCGCGAGCAGCGGCTGGTGCCACGAGTGGCGCCGGCACACCGACTCCCACAGGTCGAGCAGGTTCTCGGGCGACGCGTCGGACGGACCTCCGAGGCAGGCGACCCGCCACGGGCCGTCGGGGAGCCACTCCTCGGCGCCGGTGGTGGTGCCGCCGAGGGCCATGCGCACCCGGTCGGCGGCAAGCCGACGGCCGAGGTCGGCGTGCGCCCGCAGCCGCAGCAGGTGGAGGGCGACGACCGAGGCGGTGTGGCTGACCTCGCGTACCACCGCCGGATCGGGCCGCTCCTCCACGAGCGCCCAGATGGAGCCCAGCCACTCCCCGCCCGCGCGCACTGGCACGACGAGGCGCGGCAGGGTGCCGCTGGGGTCGGCAGGCACGAAGACCGGCTCCGCCGAGCGGGCCAGGCGCCGGAAGACGCCGCGTGCCCGCAGGCTGGCCAGCACCTCCTCCGGCACCCGGCGCCCGACGATGGTGGACACCCGGGCCGGGTCGGTCACGTCCTGCCGCGAGGAGTAGGCGAGCACGCGGGAGTGCGGGTCCTCGATCGTCACGGGGGCGTCGACGACGGCGGCGATGGCGTCGGCGAGCGCGAACAGGTCGTCGTGCACCGGCGCCTCGACGCGACCGGGCACCCCCGGCGTCGCGGCTCGGTCCAGCACGCCCCGCAGCAGCCACACCGTGTGGGCCCAGGACGCGTGGTCGGCGAGCTCGACGAGGGCGACCTGGCGACGCCGCGCGAGGTCGCGCACCGTCCGCCGCCGGGCCAGGGTCCGCCGCAGCACCACGCCACCGGCTCCGGCGTCCGCCGCCATGCGGAGCAGGTCGGTGGCAGCCTCGACGCGGTCGACGCCCACCCCGAGGACGAGGTCACCCGGCTGCCCGACCACCCCCTGCCCGGGCTCGGCGAGGGTGAGGTCGTCGACCTCGGCTCCTGACACGTCGACGGCCAGCGAGAGCAGCCCGCCGCCAAGCGAGGCGGCAAGGTCGGCCACGGTGATCACACCGCCATGGTGCCCCACCTGTTGTGCTTCATGCACAACAGGTGGGGAGAACCTTGGCCTGGGACGACAACGGCGTCCCGGTGGCCTCACCCCACCATGGGACGCATGGCCTCCGCACCCGTCACCCCCTCCGGTCTGCCCGCCCCCCGCCGTGTCGCCGTCGTCGGCGCCGGCATGGTGGGCCTGTCCACCGCCTGGTTCCTGCAGGAGCACGGCGTCGAGGTCACCGTCCTCGACCGCGAAGGCGTCGCCGCGGGGTCGTCGTGGGGCAACGCGGGGTGGCTCACCCCCGGCATCGCCACGCCGCTGCCCGAGCCCGCAGTGCTGAAGTACGGCATCCGCGCGGTGCTGAGCCCGTCCTCGCCGGTCTATGTCCCGCCGAGCGCCAACCCCGACTTCCTGCGCTTCGTCACCGGCTTCACGCGTCACAGCACGATGAAGGCCTGGAAGAAGGCCATGGGCGCCCTCGTGCCGGTCAACGACCTCTCGCTCGAGAGCTTCGACCTGCTCCGCGACGGCGGTGTGCGCGCCGAGACGCGGGAGACCGACTCCTTCCTCGCCGCCTACCGGACCGAGGACGAGCGCCGCACGCTGCTCGAGGAGATCGAGCACATCCACTCGGCCGGCCAGTCGATCGAGTTCGACGTGCTCACCGGGGCGCAGGCCCGTGAGATCGAGCCGACCCTCTCCGAGGAGGTCGGCGCCGCGATCCGGCTGCGCGACCAGCGCTTCATCGACCCGGGAGCCTACGTGCACGCCCTCGCCGACTCGGTGCGCGACCGCGGCGGCAAGATCCTCTCCGGCGCCACCGTCGGCGACCTCGTCGAGACCGGCTCGGGCGTCGACGTCGTGACCGCCGAGGGCAGCCGCGAGTCGTTCGACTCCGTCGTGCTGGCCACCGGCGCCTGGCTGGGCCGGCTCGCCCGGCGCTTCGGCGTCCGGCGGGTCGTGCAGGCCGGCCGCGGCTACAGCTTCAGCGTGGCCGTCGACCACCTGCCCGAGGGCCCGGTCTACTTCCCCGCCCAGCGGGTGGCCTGCACGCCGATCGGCGACCGGCTCCGCGTCGCGGGGATGATGGAGTTCCGCCGACCCGAGGCGGCCCTGGACCCGCGCCGCATCCGGGCCATCGCCGAGGCCGCCCGCCCGCTGCTGCGCGGGGCGGACCTCGACCGGCGCCAGGACGAGTGGGTCGGGTCGCGGCCCTGCACCGTCGACGGGCTCCCGCTCATCGGCGCCACGAGCTCGAGCCGGGTCTTCGCCGCCGGCGGCCACGGGATGTGGGGCATCACCCTCGGGCCGGTCACCGGCCGCCTGCTCGCCGAGCAGCTGGTGACCGGGAGGAGCATCCCCCAGCTCGCGCCGTTCGACCCGCTGCGCTGACGCCACTCCCCGGCGCGCCCCTGCAGAGGATGCTGCCGGACGTCTACCGCGTCACACAGCCCCTGGCCCGCAGGGGCCCGGGCGTAGGCTGAAGACATGTTCACGGAGCACCGCTCCGGCCACCACGACGACCTCAAGGCCCGCCGCAGTTCGGCTGCGCAGCGTTGGGCGTCGGCCACAGGAGGAGCCGCCCCGTGCACGGTGGACCGTGCCGGTGGCCAGCGGGACCCGGCCAAGTACCACGAGGGTGAGGTGGCCGCGCTCACCGAGGCGATGCGCATCGTGGCCTCGTCCGGGCCCGTCGACGCCCTGCCCCTCGTGGAGGAGGCACTGGCGGGTTGGACCCACCGTGCCAACAGCCTGTCCGCGTCGCCCACGTCGGCCTGGCGCGCCTACCACGAGGGCGGGCGGGACGCCCTGGAGGCATTCCTCGACGCCGAGCAGCGTGATGCCCAGGCCCGCTGAGCCACACCGGTCCCCACCCGGGGGCACTTGAGACGACGACGGAGCCCCGCACCCTGACAGGGGTGCGGGGGCTCCGTCGCGCGAAGGGGTGGCCGTCAGCGACCGGTCAGGCTCTGCCAGAAGGAGCGGCCGGACGACGCCTTCTGCTCCGGGGCGCACGTGCACTGCTGCTGGCGCGGCACACCGGCCATGACCTGGTCGACGTGCTGGCCGCAGCCGGCCCAGGTGGTCTTGCCGCAGGCGCGGCAGGTGGCGGGACGACACATGGTCTGCTCTCCTCGGGACGGGAACCTCTTGCGCTCACACTAATACCCCCTAGGGTATCTGGCAAGGCCTTCCTTCCGATTTGAAATACCGGAGGGGGTATGCGATGTTCGGAGAGACATCAGCCCCGCGAGCCGGACAAGGAGAGCCATGCAGGAGATCACCCTCGAGCAGTTCGCTGCCGCCCAGCAGGACGCGAAGGCCTTCATCCTCGACGTCCGCGAGGTGATGGAGTACGTCCAGGGCCACGTGCCGGGAGCCGTTCTCATCCCCATGTCGCAGCTGGCCTCCCGCGTCGCCGAGGTTCCGCGCGACCGCCCGGTGCACGTGATCTGCCGCAGCGGCAACCGCAGCGCGTCGATGACCTCGTTCCTCGAGCGAGCCGGCGTCGACGCCTGGAATGTCGCCGGCGGCACCGCCGCCTGGGCCAGCTCGGGCCGGCCGCTCGTGACCGGCCGCGACCCCCGCTGACGCCTCCACCCCTGACTCGCCCCGCACCCGACTCGCCCCAGACGTACAGTTCCAGGAAAGGAACCCTCATGGCCGTGACAATCCTCCCCGTCGAGACGCCCTCGCTGGGCGACCGCAGCTACCTCGTCCATGACGGCGAGGTGGCCTTCGTGGTCGACCCGCAGCGCGACATCGACCGCATGCTCGACCTGGCGAAGAGCTGCGGCGTGCGCATCACCCACGTCTTCGAGACGCACATCCACAACGACTACGTCACCGGTGGCTTCGCCCTCGCGAAGGAGACCGGCGCGGCATACCACGTCAACGCCGACGACAAGGTCTCCTTCGAGCACGACCCGGTGCGCGACGGCGACGTCGTCGAGGTGAGCGACACCCTGAAGGTGCGCGTCATCCACACCCCCGGCCACACCTTCACCCACCTGTCCTACGCGCTGGAGGGCCCGACCCCGGCCGTCTTTTCCGGTGGCTCGCTGCTCTTCGGTTCCACCGGCCGCCCCGACCTGCTGGGGCCGGACCACACCGACGCCCTGGCCCGCCACCAGCACGCCTCCGCCCACAAGCTGGCCGACCAGCTGACGGACGACACCCAGGTCATGCCGACCCACGGGTTCGGCTCGTTCTGCTCGGCCACCCAGTCCGACTCGACCTCGTCGACCATCGGCCAGGAGCGCAGGAGCAACCCCGCCCTGACCAAGGACGAGGAGGCCTACGTCGCCGAGACCCTCGAGGGACTCGACGCCTACCCCGCCTACTACGCGCACATGGGCCCGGCCAACGCACAGGGCCCGTCGGGAGCCGACCTGTCGGCACCCGAGCTCGCCGACAAGGAGGAGCTGCGCAAGCGCCTCGAGGCCGGCGAGTGGCTCGTCGACCTGCGCAAGCGCACCGCCTTCGCCGCCGGCCACGCGCCCGGCACGCTGAACTTCGGCATCGACGGCCAGTTCGCGACCTACCTCGGCTGGCTCATTCCCTGGGGCACGCCGGTGACCCTCCTCGGCGAGAGCGCCGAGCAGGTGGCCGAGGCGCAACGTGAGATGGTGCGGATCGGCATCGACCACCCCGCTGCCGCCGCCACCGGCAAGCCCGAGGAGTGGACCGACGAGCCGCTGAGCAGCTTCGAGCGCGCGACCTTCGCCGACCTCGCCCAGGTGCGCCACCACCGCCCGGTCCAGATCCTCGACGTGCGCCGCGGCCCGGAGTTCGAGGAGTCGCACATCGAGGGAGCGGTCAACGTGCCGATCCACGAGATCCTGAACCGCCTCGACGAGGTCCCCTCCGGTGAGGTCTGGGTGCACTGCGCCGGCGGCTACCGCGCCTCCGTCGTCGCCAGCATCCTCGCGGCCAACGGCCACCGGGTGGTCGCGGTCGACGACTCCTTCGACGAGCACGCCGCCTCCTCCGGCCTGCCCCTGGTCAAGGCCGCCTGACCCAGCCGACCTCCGTCCGCCCCGGGGCGGACCCGACATCCCTGGACAAGCCCCACCGTGCCGCCCCACGGCACAGCGAAAGGACAGCATGACCACTGCAACCACCATGCCCGCACGCCTCGACGTCGCGACCCTGAGGGAATGGCTCGGCCGCAGCGACTCACCTCGCCTGCTCGACGTCCGCACCCCGGCCGAGTTCGGCACGGCGCACATCCCCGGCTCCTACAACGTGCCGCTCGACCTGCTCAAGGAGCACCGCGACGAGCTGCGCCAGCACCTCGAGGAGGACGTGGTCCTCGTATGCCGTTCCGGCAACCGGGCGAGCCAGGCCGAGGCGCTGCTCGCGGCGGCCGGGCTGCCGAACCTGCACGTCCTCGACGGCGGGGTCATGGCATGGGAGACGGCCGGTGCACCGCTGCGCCGTGGCTCGCAGAAGTGGGACCTCGAGCGCCAGGTGCGCCTCGTGGCCGGCATCCTCGTGCTCACCGGCATCGTCGCCAGCATCTTCTTCCCGAAGGCCAAGTGGCTCTCCGGAGCCATCGGTGGAGGCCTCGTCGGCGCCGCGGCGACCAACTCGTGCCTCATGGGCCAGCTGCTGTCCAAGCTGCCCTACAACCAGAACGCCGGCTGCGACCTGCAGTCGGTGCTCCGCGAGCTGCAGGACTGACCCGGCGAGCAACCGGATACCCTGCGGGAATATACCCCGCAGGGTATTCTGTTGACAGGGGTGACGCGCCCCGCAGCGCACCACCGACCGGAAGGACCGACCCATGGCCACGCGTGCCCTCACCAAGGACACCTTCACCAGCACCGTGCAGGGCGACGGCATCGTGCTCGTCGACTTCTGGGCGGCCTGGTGCGGCCCCTGCCGCATGTTCGCCCCCGTCTTCGAGAAGGCCTCCGAGGAGCACGACGACGTCGTGTTCGGGAAGGTCGACACCGAGGCCGAGCCCGAGCTCGCCGGCGCCCTGCAGATCACCTCGATCCCGACGCTCATGGCGTTCCGTGACGGAATCCTCGTCTTCGCCCAGCCCGGCGCCCTGCCGGCCGCCGCACTGGCCGACGTGATCCGCCAGGTGCGCGCCCTCGACATGGACGAGGTCCGCAAGCAGGTCGCTGCCGCCCAGGCCAGCTGACCCCTGATGGTGCAGCGCGGCCCGCCGTCCCCCCTCGCGGCCCCGCTGCACACCACCCGAGCCCGACCAGCCCACCGCAGACCCCGACCCGAGGAGGCCCCATGGACACCGTCAGCACTGCTGAGATGCATGCGGTGGTCAACCGGCTCAAGCGCGCCCAGGGCCAGCTCGGCGGGATCGTGCGGATGATCGAGGAGGGCCGCGACTGCTCCGACGTCGTCACCCAGCTCTCCGCCGTCCACCGGGCCCTCGGACGCGCCGGCTTCGACGTCATCGCGCTCAACATGCGCGAGTGCCTCGCCGATCCGGACCCCGAGCGCCGGCTCGACCTCGACGAACTGCGGCGGCTGTTCATGTCGCTCGCCTGAGCCGCCGCACCAGACCAACCGGAGGTCCGGCCGCCCCGTGCAGCCGGACCTCCGGACCGCACCGCGTGGTGGGTGTCAGGAAGAACGTGCCCCCACCGCGACACCGACGACGGGCACCTCCGCCGGACGACGGGCCTGCCGGCGCAGTGCCCACCACCACACCAGACCCAACCCGCCCACGGGAACCTCCAGGCCGACCGTGATCGCCCGGTAGACGATCACCCCTGCGGTGGCGGTCACCGGCTCGGCCCCGAGCCCCACTAACAGGCCGGTCATGCCCACCTCCACGATGCCGGTGGCCCCGGGGGTGATCACCACCATGGACAGGATGCGTTCGAGGGCGAAGGCGGCGAAGACGACCGAGAGCCCGGGCGGGGTGCCCAGAGAGGCAAGGCACAGCCACAGCAGCGCCGCCTGCAGGAGCGCGTAGGACGCCTTGCCTAGGGTCAGCCTGCCCCAGGCCGCGGCGATGAGGTCGGCACTGTCGCGGCGCAGGTGAACCGCCCACGCGGCATACCCGCCGGGCATCGGGTTGGCACGCCCCACCGCACCCGCCACACGGTCGGCGAGCGCCCCCAGCACCTGCGCGCCCCGGTCGCCGGCACTCAGGCCGCGGACCACGAGCAGGGCCACCACGAGCAGGGCGGCACCGACCGCCGCGGCCTGGCCGAGCGCGCCCCCCGTGTCGACGCCGGCCACGGCCAGCCAGCACAGCGCCACACCCGGCAGCACCAGCTTGGCCAGGGTGTCCCAGATGTTGGTGACCAGGGCCCACCGGGCGAACGTGCTCGGGCTGAAACCCCACGCGCGGCTCATCGTGTAGTTCGCGAGCGTGCCGGCAGCGCCACCGAGCGGCAGCACGTTGGACACCGCACTGCCCGTGAGGTTGAGGAACAGCGCCCGGCGGGAGCTCAGGCCCGGCATCGCGGCCGTCAGCGCCAGGGTGTGCGCCCACAGCCCGGCCAGCCAGACCGCGGCGAGCACCCCCACCTCGGTCATGCTGAGGGCGGTGACCGCCTGCCCGATCTGACTCCAGCCCACCCCGCCTGCACGGGGGACGGCCCAGCGGACGATGACAGCCGCGAGACCGAGGGAGAGGGCGCCCTTCGAGAGGCGGCTCAGGCGGGCGGCGAGGACCATGGCCTCGAGTGTGCGCAACCGGGCCCCGCGCGACATCGGGACTTGTACCTAGATCGACCCCGGCCCCCTGACGGATCCCTCAGGGATGTCTCAGGGCTGCCTCAGGGCTCCGGTCGGCTCGACGCGCGCGCCGACCACGGATCAGCCACCACAACAGCGCAGTGCCCCCGACGGGGATCTCGAGGCCGATGATGAACGCCCGGTAGAGCAGCACGCTCGCCGCCGCCGTGGCCGGCTCGACCCCGAACAGGACGAGCATCCCCGTCACCCCGACCTCCACCACGCCCGTCCCGCCCGGGGTGATCACGGCCAGCGACAGCACGCGCTCGGCGGCGAAGGCGGCGAACACCACGGCAGCCGACGCCTCGCCCCCGAGCCAGGTGACGCACAGCCACAGCAGCAAGGCCTGGCTCACCGCGTAGGCCGTCTTGCCGACCGTCAGGCGACCCCAGGCGCGCGACACCAGGCCTGCGACGTCGCGGCGGAACACCACCGCCAGGTCGGCAAAGCGCTTCGTGCGCAGCCGCCTGACCCGCAGCCAGCGCACCACCACGTCGAGCAGCCGCCCCACGGCCCGGGCGCCGGCGTCCCGGTGCAGCATGAACCACGTGAAGGCCACGAGCAGGCCCATCCCGACGACGCCCGCGATGGCCGCGCTCACCAGCGCCTGTGGCGAGGTGGTGCCTGCGAGCACCAGCCACAGCACCGCCACCACGGGCACGACCAGCTTGCCGAGCGTGTCCCAGATGTTGGTGACCAGGGCCCACCGCAGGAAGGTGGCCGTGCCGAAGCCCCACACCCGGCAGGTCGAGTAGTTCAGGGCCGTCCCGGCCGCGCCGCCCAGCGGGAGGATGTTGGAGACCGCGCTGCCCGTCTGGTTGAGGAACCACGCTCGCGGGCTGCTCAGCCCGGGCATCGCGGCGCACAGGGCGATGGTGTGCACCCAGAGCCCCAGCTGCCACACCACGCCCAGCGCGAGCACCTGCCACGTGCTCAGCTCGCCGAGCACCGCAGCGATGTCGGACCAGTCGGCCCCCGCCACAGCGGGAAGCCCCCACACGAGCAGCGCCACGCCGAGGGCCGCCGAGGCGATGGCCTCGGCCACCCGCCAGGGGTCCCAGCGCGGCGGGCGTGGCGCCCGGCTCTGCAGACGTGCCTGTTCCACCGGCCGCGACCCCGGGGGGATCCCAGACCCGTGCTCCCCCGCGGCGCCCGGCAGCGGCGGCTCGCTCGACCTGAGCGGGGGGGCCATACCTGAAGTGTCCCGCGCGGGCACCCGGCCCGGAGCGGGCCGTTCGGCCCCTTCGTCACCGCCCGCTACGGAGGGTCAGGACGGGGAGTCCGCCTCCGCGGCCCGCAGCGCGCGCTCGGCCGCCGCGAGCGCCACCACGGCGGCCCGGCGGCTCCTGGCCGCAGCCGTGGCCGACTGCTCGGCGTCCCGGTGCTCCTGACGGGCCCGGCGCAGCTGCTCCTCGAGCTCCTCCACCCGCCAACGGACCTCGTCGGCCCGGTCGCGTGCCGAGGCAACGGCGAGGGCGGCCTCCTCGGCAGCCGCGGCCGCCGCCGCATGGGCCTCGGCGGCCCCGGCCACCCGACGCGCCCGCTCCTCCCGCTCGGCCTCCCGCTCGGCCTGCCGATCGCCGGACCGCCGGTGTGCGGCCTCCGGGTGCTCGATGGCCGCCTCGGAGGTGGCCGCGTTGGAGGCGGTCGCCTCGGAAATCGCGGCCTTCGGCGCTCGCTCCCCCTCCACGCCGTCGACCACGGTGAGGACGGCGCCGGAGGAGGTGCGGACCACTGCTTCGGAGAGGTCGACCTCACCGAATCCCGAGTAGCTGAGCGCCCGCGTGAGGTGGCCAGAGACCGCGGCCTCGGTGGCCTCCCCGCTCGCCAGCGCGGCGATGACGGTGCCCCGCACCTCCTCGAGGGCGGCGGGAGCCAACGGGCGGCCGGCGTCTGCGGCCACCTCGGCCGCCGCCTCCGCCCACTCGGCGAGCAGGCCGTCCCTCTCCGAGCGGAGGTCGCGCATCGCCGACGCGTCGAGCCCGGCCTGCGCCGCTCGCAACCGGCCACCGACGTCGTGCAGCCGCCCGACCAGGGACGGCCGTCGGCGCACCACCTGGTTCACGGCCCACGCCGCCACGGTGGGCCGCCTCAGCCGCCCGACCTCCCCGGCGAGCGCGGCGTCGCCACGCGCCTTCGCGTCCTGGACCAGCGCGGTCCTGGTGCCGACGAAGCCGTCGGGCGCCACGGCATACAGCTCGGAGAGGGCGGCCAGGAGTGCTGCGTCGCCCGTCGTGTCGCCGCGCCCCGGCACCTCAGCCCCTGAACGGCAGGATGGGGAGCCCGACCACGCCCGGGGTGCAGGAGAACAGGGCACCCGCCAGCGGCTCGTCCTCGCGGCTCAGCCCCTCGGCCGACGTCGTGATGAACAGCTCGCGCAGCCCCGGACCGCCGAAGGTGCAGGCCGTCACCTGGCTCACCGGCAGCTCGACCACCTCCGCCAGGCGGCCGTCGGCCGTGTAGTGCCGCACGGCCGAGCCGCCGAACAGGGCCACCCACACCCCGCCCGCGGCGTCGACGCAGAGACCGTCGGGGGAGCCGGCGCCCTCGTCCTCGTCGCGCAGCGAGACGAAGCCGCGACGGTTCAGCAGCTCGCCGTGCTCGTAGTCGAACACGCTGACCGTGCGGGTCGGGGTGTCGTTGTAGTAAGCCAGCCGGCCGTCAGGGCTGAAGCCCAGCCCGTTGCTGATGGTCACGTCGCCCCAGACGCGCTGCGCGGCATACGGTTCCGCCGACTCGAGGCGGAACATCGCGCCGGCGCCGGGGGTTTCGGCGTAGGCCATCGTGCCGCACCAGAAGCGGCCGTCGGGGTCGCAGCCGCCGTCGTTGAACCGGATCGCCGGGTCGTCCCACACGTCGGGCAGCGCGCGCAGGTCGGCGAGGTCGTCGCTGTCCGTGACCGCGAACGCCCGCTCGGTGGCGACGACGGCACCTCCACCGGCACGTGGTCGCAGCGCCGCGGCGACGGTGCCGACCCGGGTGCGGCCCACCGAGCCGTCGGCCCGGAGCTGGAGGACGTCGCCGGCCAGCATGTCGACGTAGCGCAGCCCTCCCCAGGCCTCCCACCAGACCGGTCCCTCGCCGTGGTGGGCGACGGGGTCGGTGCGCTGCTCCGCGCGGGGCATCAGGCGTCGTCCTCCACGGTCACGTCGCGGTGCCACGACTCGGTCTCGTACTTCGTCTCCCACCCCATCGACCGGTAGAGCCCGTCGGCCCCGGTCGGGCTGTCGGCGTCGACCTCGAGGCCCACCCGGTTGCGGCCCCGGCGGGCCGCGTCGGCGATGACCGTGTGGAGCAGGGCCTTGGCGACGCCGCGCCCCCGCGACCGGCGGTGCACGCCGATGTAGTCGACGTAGCTGCCCTCGACCCCGGCCTCGTCCGGCGCGAGGACGGAGCTGACGAGCGCACCGCCGGGCACCTGCTCGCCGCCCTCGTCGAGGGTGGCGATCCACCAGTGGTCCCAGCGGTGCCCCGGGTCCTCGCGCAGCCGCTGGACGAACTCGGGAAAGCTCTCCCGGTAGGAGTTGAAGTGGTCCGCGAAGGACTCCTCCAGCATGTGGTGCACCGTCTGCAGGTCGGCGGCGACGGGCAGCCCGTCGTCGTGCTTGGCGACCCGGCGCACCGCCACCCCCTCGCGCGGCCCCGGCAGCGCGCCCGGCTCCCCCTCGGCTGCCGCCACCGGGCGGCTCATCTGCAGCCACGTGCGGGTGTGCCGGTACCCCGCCCTGGTGAGCCAGCCGCGCTGCCGCTCGTCGGCGGCATACGCGCTGGCGTCGAGCTGGGTGCCGGGCAGCGCGCGCTGGCGCGCCACCTCCAGCGCCGTGGCCTCCGCCCACCGGAAGAGGGCGGTGGCCAGCTCCTCGGCCTCCGCCGCCCCGGGTGCCACCGTGAGCTCGACGACGCTGCGCCCGGCGGCGCGGTCGTGCACGCTCACCCAGGCGACGACAGCCCCCGCGGCGTCCTCGACGAGGAGCTGCCGGCGCGTCCACGAGGCGGTGCCGGTCGCCGCGGAGGCAACCGCCTCGGGGTCGACCGAGCTGGAGCCGCGCACCGAGCTCTGGTGCGCCGCAAGGAGGTCGACCAGGGCCGCGTGGTCGGTCAGCGTGGGCGTGCGGGCTGTCGAACCCGCCGGCAGGTCCGGCAGGGTCGGCAGGGAGCTCGTGTCAGTCACGGGTCCAGTCTCGCAGCGTCGCGCCGACCTCGCCGGAGCGATGATTCCGCCGACGCCGAGACGTCTGTCGTGGTGTGGCCCTTCACTGGAAGAAGGCACCCGCCACAACACCCGCCCCACACGCCCGTCGACGAAGGAGCCAGCCATGCCGAAGACCACGCCGTGCCTGTGGTTCGACACCCAGGGGGAGGAGGCCGCCACGTTCTACTGCTCGGTCTTCCCCAACTCGAGGATCACCAACGTCACCCGCTACGGCAAGGCGGGCATGCGTCCGGAGGGAGAGACGATGACGGTCGAGTTCGTGCTCGACGGCCAGCCGTACGTGGCCCTCAACGGTGGGCCCCAGTTCACCTTCAACGAGGCCATCTCGTTCCAGATCCACTGCGCCGACCAGGAGGAGGTCGACCACTACTGGTACTCGCTCTCCAAGGGCGGCGAGGAGGGGCCGTGTGGGTGGCTCAAGGACCAGTTCGGGCTCTCCTGGCAGGTCGTGCCGAACCGCCTCGGGGCCCTCCTGTCCGACCCCGACCCCGACCGGGCGGCTCGGGCGACGGAGGCGATGCTGAGGATGCAGCGGTTCGACATCGCCGAGCTCGAGCGCGCCGCCGACGGCTCCTGACCAGCTCGCTGGGCCGGTCGGGCGTCAGGCTCACGCGTCAGGCTCGCGCGTCAGGCCAGCCCCGCGCGGAAGCCGGCCTCCCCCACGGTGGCCCGCACCGTGCCGCCCGCTGGGAGCGAGACGTCGTCGCACCCGCCGGTCAGGCGCTTGCCGGTGCGGGTCGCCTCCACGCGGCAGAGCAGGTGGGGTCCGGTCGCCTCGAGGGTGAAACGACCCTTGTCGTCGACCTCGGCGAGCACCGCCCCCCACTTCCGCGCGGTCTTCTGGTCGAGGACGAAGCCGGAGTAGGGCAGGTCGCGGGACGTGAAGCCCTTGCGCCCCTTCCGGGCCAGGGTGACCACGTCCTCGATGTGCTCGGCGGGAATGGCGACGATCCAGCCCCCGCCGGCCGGGGAGTCGGGCAGGCCGGTGTCGTCGGTGCTGACGATCGTGCCGGCCACACCGTTCGCCGGGGGCTGGGGAGCCCGGAGGCCGCAGCCGCCGCTCGCGGTCGCGAGCACCGCCAGCACCGCGGCCACCACGCCGACGCGCCGGCCTGCCGTTGCTGCCCGCACCCTTCCCCCTGACCTCGATCGGTGTCAGGCATGGTGGCAGGGCGGGTCGTCCGGTGCCGGGCGTTTGGTGAAGACCTGACCCACCCGCTCGGCGCCGGGCGCGGCCACCTGCTGGACACCGTTGGTGGTGCCGTCGAGACACCGGACGTAGCGTGGGCCAATGAGCGACCGACCCTCGGTGACCACTCTCGGCGCGCTGGTGGCACAGGGCCACCAACGCCGGACGGTGAAGCAGGAGATCCGCGACAACCTGCTGTCCCGGCTGCGGTCCGGCGAGACGGCCTTCCCCGGCATCGTCGGCTTCGACGACACGGTGCTGCCCGAGCTCGAGAGCGCGCTGCTGGCCGGGCACGACCTTGTCATGCTCGGCGAGCGCGGGCAGGGCAAGACCCGGCTGATGCGCACGATCGGCGGCCTGCTCGACGAGTGGAGCCCGGCCGTGCAGGGCTGCGAGGTCAACGACGACCCGCTCGAGCCGGTGTGCGGGCGCTGCCTGCGGCTGCGCGGCGAGCTGGGCGACGACCTGCCCCTCCGGTGGCGTCACCGCAGCGAGCGGTATGCCGAGAAGCTCGCCACCCCGGACACGAGCGTCGGCGACCTCGTCGGTGACGTCGACCCCGTCAAGGTGGCCCAGGGCCGCACGCTAGGCGACCCCGAGACGGTCCACTACGGCCTGGTGCCCCGCTCCAATCGCGGGGTCTTCGGCCTCAACGAGCTACCCGACCTGGCCGAGCGGATCCAGGTGGCCCTGTTCAACGTGCTCGAGGAGCGGGACATCCAGATCCGCGGTTACTCGCTGCGGCTGCCGCTCGACCTGCTGCTCGTCGCCACCGCCAACCCGGAGGACTACACCAACCGCGGTCGCATCATCACGCCGCTGAAGGACCGGTTCGGGGCGGAGATCCGCACCCACTACCCCTTCGAGGTCTCCGACGAGGTGGCGCTGATCTCGCAGGAGGCGGACCTGGTCGCCGAGGTGCCGGAGCACCTCGTCGAGGTGGTGGCCCGCTTCACGCGCGGCCTGCGCGAGTCGGCCGCCGTGGACCACCGGTCCGGTGTCTCGGCGCGCTTCGCGATCGCCGGGGCCGAGAGCGTCGCCGCCTCCTCGATGCGTCGCGCGGCTCGCTCGGGCGAGGCCGACGCGGTCGCGCGGGTCTGCGACGTGCCCACCGCGGTACCGACCCTGCTGGGCAAGGTCGAGTTCGAGATGGGCGAGGAGGGACGCGAGCGCGAGGTGCTCGACCACCTGCTGCGGGTGGCGGTCGCCGAGACCTTCCGCGACCGGCTCGTCGGCCTCGACCTCTCCGGCTTCACCGACCTGTTCGCCGAGGGCGCCGTCGTCGAGACCGGAGAGCTCGTGCCTGCCGCCGAGCTGCTGGGTCAGATCGGCACGGTGCCCGGCCTGTCGAAGGTGCTCGACCGGCTCGGCCACGGCGACGACGCCTCACCCGGGGAGGTCGCTGCGGCCGTCGAGTTCGTGCTCGAGGGCCTGCACCTGACCCGCCGCATCGACAAGGACACGGTCGCCGGGCGCACCGTGTACGGGGCGTAGGGGCACCCGGTGCCCGGCTCGTCCGGCTCCTCCTCGTCCGGTTTCCCCGGCCGCCCGGACCCGGCCCACCACGGCCGCTTCCGCTACGGGCCGTGGCGCGGCGGCCCAGACCCGCTCGCGCCGCCCTACGACGTGCGGGCCGCGCTCGACGAGGTAGGGCGGGAGGTCCTCGCCGGAGGCAGCGCTCGCGAGGCGCTGCAGGACCTGCTTCGCCGAGGGCTGGACGGCCGGGGCGGGCTCGACCAGCTGGCCGACCGGATCCGCCGGATGCGGGAGGCGGCCCGACGCCGTGGTGACCTCGGCGGCACCCTCGACCAGGTGCGGGCGATGCTCGACCAGGCGCTGGCTGCCGAGCGCGACACCCTCGCCGCCGAGCAGACCGACGCGGCCCGCCTCGCCGAGATGGACCTCGCGACGCTGCCCGACGACGTGGCCGGCGCCGTGCGGGCGCTGGCCGACCACGAGTGGCACTCCCCCGAGGCCAAGGAGATCTACGACCAGATCCAGCAGATGCTGCGACGGGAGGTGCTCGACGCACAGTTCACCGGGCTCGAGCAGGCCCTGTCGGGGCAGGACCCGGAGGCGATGCAGGCGGTGAAGGACATGCTCGCCGACCTCAACGCGCTGCTCGCCGCGCACGCCCGGGGCGAGGACACCACCGACCGGTTCCGCGAGTTCATGGACCGCCACGGCGACCTCTTCCCCGAGCAGCCGAAGGACGTCGACGAGCTCATCGACGCCCTGGCCCGCCGGCAGGCCGCCGCAGCCCGGATGATGGCCTCGCTCAGCCCGGAGCAGCGCGCGCAGCTCTCGCAGCTCGTGGCCGACGCGCTGGGCGACCCCGACCTGGCCGCGCAGATGGCGCAGCTGTCGGACAACCTGCGCGCCCTGCGCCCGGGCCTGGACCGTGGGAGTCCGGTGCGCATGCAGGGCGGAGAGCCGCTGGGCTACGGCGACGCGGTGGAGGCGGTGGCCGAGCTCGCCGACCTCGAGGCACTCTCGGACCAGCTTGCCCAAGGGTATGCCGGGGCCAGCCTCGACGACGTCGACGTGGAGCGGCTCGAGCAACGCCTCGGCCCTGCCGCCGCCCGCGACTTCGAGGCGCTGCGCCAGCTCGAGCGCGAGCTGGAGCGGCAGGGCTACCTGTCGCGAGGGGACGACGGCCTGCGGCTCACCCCCCGCGCGGTGCGCCGGCTCGGCGAGACGGCCCTGCGGCGGGTCTTCGACCACCTGTCCGCCACGGGCCGCGGCGACCACGACGACCGCCAGCCGGGCCAGGCCGACGAGCCCACGGGCCTGAGCCGGGCGTGGGAGTTCGGTGACGAGCTGCCACTCGACACGGTGCGCACGGTCTCGAACGCGTTGCGTCGCACCGCTGCCGCCGGCCTGTCCCCTGACGGCGGTATGCCGCGCGGCGCGGGCACCGAGGACTCCGCAACCTCCGCCGTGAGCCTGCTCGTCGAGGACTTCGAAGTCGTCGAGACGGAGCGGCGCACGACGGCCGCGGTCGCACTGTGCGTCGACATGTCGTTCTCGATGCTCCAGGAGGGTCGTTGGGGCCCCATGAAGCAGACCGCGCTGGCGCTGTCGCACCTGGTGCAGACCCGGTTCCGCCACGACGCGCTGCAAATCATCGGCTTCAACATCGCCGCGCGACGGCTCACCCCCGTGCAGCTGGTCGAGGCGGAGCCGGAGTGGGTGCAGGGCACCAACCTCCAGCACGCGCTCATGCTTGCGGGCCGGCACCTGCGCCGGCACCCGGACGCCGAGCCGGTGGTGCTGGTCGTGACCGACGGCGAGCCGACGGCCCACCTCGGCGCGGACGGCGAGCCGCAGTTCAGGTGGCCGCCCACTGCCGAGACGGTGCGGGCGACGGTCGCGCAGGTCGACGAGCTGCGGCGCAGCGGAGCTGCCCTGAACGTCTTCATGCTGGGTGACGACCCGGGGCTGGCGAGGTTCGTCGACGCCGTGGCGCGACGGGCCGGCGGCCGCGTCTTCACCCCGTCGGTGTACCGGTTGGGCGAGTACGTCGTCGCCGACTACCTCCGGGTGCGCCGCGGCCGGCGGTAGCCGGGCGACCTCCGAACGACGCGTCGCCGGTGCGGCACGGGTGACGTGGCCGGTGGGGGACACTGCTCCCCGTGCCCACGTCCGCCGCCCCGTCCCGCCTGCCGCGTCGCCGGCCGGCGCGGGCACGCCGTGCGGCCCGAGCTGTGCTGGTGGCCCTTGCCCTGGTGGTCACGGTGGCTGCCGCGGACGTGGCGCTGATCCTGCACCGCGCCCCGACCGTCGCGGTGACCACGCCCGGTTCGGGAGACGGCACGGCATACCTGCTCCTGGGCTCGGACTCGCGCGGCCGGCTCCCCGAGGCGGACCGCGAGCGGTATGCCGACCGGCACCAGGCGAGCAGTGAGCGGGCCGACCTGGTCATGGTGCTGCGCACGCGCGGCGGAGGTGGGGCGCAGCTGCTGTCGATCCCCCGCGACCTCTACGTGGGTGCCGGCTCGGGCAGGCCGCACCGCCTGGGGCTGGCGCTGGTCGACGGGCCGCAGGCCATGGTGGACAGTCTGTGCCGCGACCTCGGCGTGGGCGTCGACCACGTGGCGATCCTGGACTTCCGGGGCCTGATCGACCTCGTCGACGCCACCGGTGGCGTGACCGTCACCACCTGGGAACCCCTGCGCGACAACAAGTCGGGGCTCCGGCTGCCGCGTGCGGGGACCCAGGTGCTGGACGGCACGCAGGCCCTGGCGTGGGTGCGCTCGCGCCGGCCCGAGGCACTGCGCGACGGCCGCTGGGTGCCGGTGACCGATGCGGACCGCACGCGCACTGCCCACGCGGTCGAGGTCATCGGGCAGGCGGCCGACGGGCTGGCTGACCCGCTCGCGGCCCAGCGGGCGGCGTGGGCGGTGGCACCGCGGGTGCGCCGCGACGCGGACCTCGGCGTGGCCGAGGTGGCGTCCCTCGCCCGTCACCTGCGTGCGGCCCTCGCGGCCAACCGCGTGAGCACGGTCCCGGTGCGCCAGACCACCACGCGGGTGCCGGTGGCCTTCCCGACCTCGGGCACCGAAGCCGCCATCGAGCCCTTCCGCACCGGGTCCTGCCGAGGCCGCTGACGCCGGCGGCGGGTGGCTGGCCCCAGCGGGGATCATCCGTTCGGGCAGTCCTTCGGGCATTCGCGGCACTCGTCACTTTTGGGGCCAACCCGGGCAGTAGGGTCCGCCCCGGAGGGGACCCCACGACCGATAGGTGATCGCATGCTGTCTGCCCGCACCCGCGCCCTGGCGCTGGCCACGCTGCTCGCCACGGGCGGCACGCTGGCCGCCACGGTGGCGCCTGCCCACGCCGCGCCCGGCGCGACCATCGAGGTCGAGACCGACTTCGCCTACATCGACGAGCCGCTCGGCGCCTTCGGCGACTGCCCTACCACGGCGGAGGAGGCCGTGGTCACCCTGACCCAGGACGGCAAGATGGTGGGTGGCGGCGCCTCCGACGTCGACGCCGACGGCGCCTACGACGTGGTGCTCGACCTCACCGGGGCTGCCGCGGGCCCGGCGACCGTGACCGTCGACTGCGTCATCTACAGCCAGCCCGACCCACTCGCGAGCGCCAGCCTCGACATCTTCGTCTCCGACGTCGACTTCGACTTCGACTTCGAGGTGATCGAGGTCGCCCTGTCCGCCCGCACCGTGGCGCTCGGCGGGAACCTGAGGGTGTCGGCCACCTGCCCGAAGGGCTCGGCCAAGGCCGTGGTCATGGCCGGCAACGAGGAAGCCGACGAGCCGTTCTTCACCCGCGAGGTGACCCTCGCCGCGGACGGCCGCGTGTCGGTCGACGTGCCGATCGCCACGTCCGGCTCCTCCACCCCCTCGACGGGTGACGCGGCCGCCCTCGTGCTGTGCGGCAGCAGCGACCTCGAGTTGTCGGTGCTGGAGGACTCCGGCCTGGAGGCGCTCGCGGACGCCGACCAGCTGCCGACGGCGATGGGCTTCGCGGAGTTCACCATCACCCCGGCGGTCGCCCGCTCCGCGGTCCCGGTCGACACCACGACCGCGCGTCGTGAGCTGGCCAACACCGGCTCCGAGAACGGGCCGCTGACCGCGATCGCCCTCGCGCTTGTCGCCGCCGGCGCCGGCGCACTGCGGCTGAGCCGCCGCGCCTAAACCGTCGCGCCTGAGCCGTTGAGGCCCTGACGAGGCCCCCGCTCCGCACCGGCGGATCGGGGGCCTTCGTCGTGCCGTGACCTCAGGCGCTGGCCGGCTGCCTGCCCCCGCCGGCCGGGTGCGGGGCGGGCTCCGCAGCCGCGGCGAGGGCGTCGGCGAGCCTCGAGCGGCCGAGCCACGACGGCACCGCCGCGCGACGCACCTCCTCCGGGCCCTCGAGCTCGACCCGGCCTGTGCGCACCGCACCGGGCCAGGACAGCTCGCCGCGCCAGATGCGGGTCAGGGCCTCGAGTGGGCAGCGGCCGGCGACCTCGACGCCATGAGGCGTCGCCGCGGCCTGGCTCGTGGCCTCAGAGGAGCCAGGCCCGGCGTCGCTCGCTGTCCCAGCGGCGCATCCGCTCGATCCTGCCGGCGAGGCCGTCCACCTGGCCCAGCGTCTCGAGGGCGGTGCCCACCTGGGCAGTGCTGAGGCCTCGGGCAAGGGTGACGTGAGGCGTCCAGTGCCCGGCCGTGAGGTAGTGCGGGACACCGGGACACTCCCGCACCGCGGCGGCGGTCGCCGCGTGGAGGCCGAGGAGGTCGGACTGCGCGACGACCAGCCGGGCGAGGGCGAGCCGTCGGCTGCCGAAGACGACGAGGGCGCCGAGCTCCACCGGCACCGGCAGGTGCTGCACCAACAGGGCGACGCCCTGCTCCACTTCCGCGGGGATGGCGCGGGCGACGGCCAGGGTGATGTGGGGGGCATTCGTGCTGCCGGTGTGGAGCGCCTGGCTGGGCAGCCCGACGTCGGCGAGCCGCTGCCACTCGGCCCTCACGGCCAGGTCGGTGGCCTCGTCGAGGAGCAGCTCGACCGTCTGCACGCGCGCTCCTCTCCGTTGGTCCCTAGCCTGCCCAGCATGACCGGCTCGGACGCGGCCCTCGTCGCCCTCCTGGTGGCGAGCGCCCTGCACCTGGGGTTCCAGCTGACGGTGACCATGGTCGTCTACCCGGCCCTCGCGCAGGTGGACGACGCGGGCTGGAAGCTCGCGCACAGCCGGCACAGCCGGGGCATCACGCCGCTCGTGGTGCTGACCTACGGCGCCCTCGTGCTCTCCGGAGCGTGGGCTCTGCTCACGGTGCCGACCGGGCGCGGCGGCGCCTGGGTGCTCGTGTCGGTCACCGGTGCCCTCGTCTCGGGGCTGACCACCGCGAGCACGGCCGCTCCCCTGCACCGGCGCCTGGCTCACGAACGCGACCAGGCCATGGTGGTCCGCCTGCTGCGCGCCGACCGGCTGCGAGCTCTCGGCGCGGTCGTCTCGTTCGCCGGAGCAGCCCTGGCGGTGATCACGGCAGCGTCTTGACGATCTGGCGCGTCGGGGAACTGACCCGCTCAGCGGCAGGCCGTCAGGCGGACTGCGCGATCTCCCAGATGTGGCCGCCCGGGTCGCGAAAGCTCGCGGTGCGGCTGCCCCGACCTCTTCCTGTCCCGCACGCTCCGGCACGCCACCGTGGTCCGGGGCGAGGAGGGCGTCGACGTGTTCCTCGACGAGGGGCTGGACCTGGCGGCAGGGATTCGCCAACCCATGACGGCTTTCGTCAACACGCACCCCGACCTGCGCCTGGTCGACGAGCGCTTCATGCAGATCCAGCAGGCCGTGGGCACCACGAAGACCCGCCGGGCCGAGACCATCGCGTTTCTCCGCGAGGTCGTCGAGGACCTCAAGGCCAGCGGTTTCGTCTCCGACTCCCTGCGTCGTGCAGGCCAGGCCGACGCCACGGTTGCTCCGCCTGCCTAGGAGATCGTCGACCGGTCGTGGTCAGGAACGAGCCTCGGCAGGCCGACAGGAATCAGCCGAAGTCGTTCGCCATGTTCGCGAAGCGGCTGTAGTGCCCCTGGAAGGCCAGGACGATGTCCTTGGTGGGGCCGTTACGGTGCTTGGCCACGATGACGTCGGCCTCGCCCTCGCGTGAGGGGTCCGACTTGTCGCGGTGCAGCAGGATCACCATGTCGGCGTCCTGCTCGATGCTGCCACTTTCACGAAGGTCGGACATCTGCGGGCGCTTGTCGGTTCGCTGCTCCGGGCCACGGTTCAGCTGCGAGATCGCGATGACGGGCACCTCGAGCTCCTTGGCAAGCAGTTTGAGGGCTCGAGAGAACTCCGAGACCTCCTGCTGGCGCGACTCGACCTTCTTGCCGGAGGACATCAGCTGGAGGTAGTCGATCACGACGAGCTTGAGGTTGTGCTGCTGCTTCAGGCGACGGCACTTGGCCCGGATCTCCATCAGCGACATGTTGGGCGAGTCGTCGATGAAGAGGGGTGACTCGGAGATCTGGCCCATGATGCGCGCGAGCTTCTGCCAGCCGGCATCGCCCAAGGTGCCCTTGCGGAGGTCCTGCAGCTGGATCTGGGCCTCAGCCGAGAGGACTCGCATGGTGATCTCGGTGCGGCTCATCTCCAGGGAGAAGATGGCGGTCGCCTGCTTGTGGCGGATCGCTGCGGCCCGCGCGATGTCCATTCCGATCGTGCTCTTGCCGACGGCTGGTCTCGCCGCGATGACGATCATCTGGCCGGGGTGCAGGCCGTGGGTCAGCTCGTCGAGCTCGATGAACCCGGTGGGCACGCCGATCATCTCGTCGGTGCGACCCGAGGCGACCTCGATCTCGTTGAGGGTCTGCTCGAGCACGTCGCCGAGCGCCGCGTAGTCCTCGCCACCGCGCTTGTCGGCGACGGCGTAGACCTCGGCCTGCGCGGCGTTGACGATCTCCTCGACGTCGCCGCCACCCTGCTGGTAGCCGAGCTGCACGATTCGGGTGCCGGCCTCCACGAGGCGGCGGAGGACCGCGCGCTCGGCGACGATCTGGGCGTAGTAGCCGGCGTTGGCCGCGGTGGGGACCGCCTGGATGAGCTGGTGGAGGTAGGCCTGCCCGCCGATCCGCTGCAGGTCGCCGCGCTTGCTCAGCTCGTCGGAGACGGTGATCGCGTCAGCCGGTTCGCCGCGTCCGTAGAGGTCGAGGATCGCGTCGTAGATCAGCTCGTGGGCGGGACGGTAGAAGTCGGCACCCCTGAGCGACTCGACGCAGTCGGCGATGGCGTCCTTCGACAGCAGCATGCCGCCGAGCACGGACTGCTCGGCGTGGAGGTCCTGCGGGGGCACCCGCTCGTCGGGTGGGCCGTCGTGGGCCGACCCGAAGGCGCTGGTGCTCAACTCCGCGATGGACACTGGTGAATCCCCTACATACCTGGTCGAACGGTCACGTGCAGTCAGTGAACCACTGGCCGCTGACAGGCCCGAGACAGCCCCCGACACACCTGTGATCGCGTCACGGTACGGCCCTGCAGGGGGCGGACCCAAACACGTCCTGTGGACATCCGGTGGACAACCTGTGCACCACGCCGACGCCGCTTGTGCACAGCCTCGGGAAAGTCCTGTGGATTTCTGGGGGGCGGATCGGATCCACCCACTCTGACCTGCGAAAACGCCGTCCACTGGCTGTGGATCAAAAGAAGTTGGCCAGTCGCCCGGGCGGGGTTGTCCACAAGTCTCGTTCTTCGGCGGGGTTTGGCCGAACTACGTCTTTTGCATGAGCTCGATCGGTTAGCATCCACAGTTTCCGGGCAGGCGGTCGACCGCTCGGGCGTAGCCTGACGGCATGTGCCGCAACATCCGCCAGCTCCACAACTTCGAGCCGCCGGCCACCGACGACGAGGTGCGGGCCGCAGCCCTGCAGTACGTCCGGAAGGTGAGCGGGAGCACGCGGCCGTCGCAGGCCAACCAGACGGCCTTCGACGAGGCCGTCGATGCGGTCGCCCACGCGACCCAGCACCTGCTCGAGCACCTCACGACGGCGGCCCCGCCCAAGAACCGCGAGGACGAGGCCGCCAAGGCGCGCGCCCGAGCCCGGGAGCGCTACGGCGTGGCCTGACCCCCCTGGATCCAGGACCGCCGGGCACGGAGGGTCAGCCGCGAGCCCCCTGGCGGGCCCGCGGCATACCGGTCACGCCGCGCAGGCGGCGCCGCACCCGCTTGCCCACCGCCTCGGCGGCGATGCCGACCCGGGTGCGGCCCGGCTGCGGGTTTGGCAGCGACAGCACGACGACCTGCTTCCACGCCGAGGCGACCTGGCGGGGCAGCGAGCCGGTCGTGTAGCTGATGCCGTAGCGCTCGCTGATCTCGCGGATCCTCGGCGCGATCTCGCCGTACCGGTTGCTCGGCAGGTCGGGGAAGAGGTGGTGCTCGATCTGGTGCGAGAGGTTGCCGGTCATGACGTGCATGGCCTTGGAGCCGCTGATGTTGGCCGAGCCGAGCATCTGGCGCAGGTACCACTCGCCACGGGTCTCCCCCTCGATCGAGGCCTTGGCGAAGGTCTCGACGCCCTCGGGGAAGTGGCCGCACATGATCACCGAGTGGGTCCACACGTTGCGCACGAGGTTGGCCACCGCGTTCGCCGCGATCGTGTGCAGGAACGACGGGCCCGACAGCAGCGGGTGCAGGACGTAGTCGCGCCGGGCCTGGCGACCGATCTTACGCAGCACCTTCTTGGCGTCGCGGCGGAAGGTCTCCCTGTCCTTGCCGCGGCCCTTGACGTAGGCGCCGAGCTCGAGGTCGTAGGCGGCGATGCCGTACTCGAAAACCAGCATGTTGAGGAAGTTGTAGAGCGGCTGCCCGAGGTAGGCCGGCACCCACTTCTGGTCCTCGTCGACGCGCATGATGCCGTAGCCGAGGTCGTTGTCGCGGCCGATGACGTTGGTGTAGGTGTGGTGCAGCTCGTTGTGGCTGTGCTTCCAGAACTCCGACGGGGAGGCGTTGTCCCACTCCCACGTCGTCGAGTGGATCTTCGGGTCACGCATCCAGTCCCACTGGCCGTGCATGACGTTGTGCCCGATCTCCATGTTCTCGAGGATCTTGGCGACCGACAGGCCGGCGGTGCCCACCAGCCAGGCCGGCGGGAAGATCGAGAAGAGCAGCACCCCGCGGCTGCCCATCTCGAGCCAGCGCTGCGTCTTGATGACCTTGCGGATGTATGCCGCGTCGCTGGCTCCGCGCGAACCGAGCACCTCCTGGCGGAGGGCGTCCAGCTCGCGGCCGAGCTCCTCGACGTCCTCGGCGCTCAGGTGGGCGACCGGGTCGGGCTTGCCCGAGGGCTTGGGCGCGTGGCGGCGCTCGGTGGTGACGACCGAGAGGCGGCTGTTGGTCCTGCGGGGCGTGGTCGATGCGGGCGCCTGGGGGGTGCCGGCGGCGGAGCCGTCGATGGTGAGGTCGTAGGTCTCAGCGGTGGCGGTCATGTCTCTCCTCAGAGCTCGATCTCGCAGGGGCCGGCCGCGGCCGACACGCAGGTCTGGATGGGGACAGGGGTTTCGGGGGTGGCGGTGGTGAGCTCGCCGTTGCGCAGGTCGCGGACGGCGCCGTCGCGCAGCGGCACGACGCAGCCGAAGCAGATGCCCATGCGGCAGCCCGACGGCATGAGGACGCCGGCCTCCTCGCCCGCGTCGAGGATCGGGGTGGCGCCGTCGGCCTCGACGACGTGGCCCTGCTGGGCGAAGGCGACCGTGCCGCCCTCGCCGGCGGCGACCACGGTGGGGCGGAAGCGCTCGGTGTGGAGTCGGTCGCCGATGCCGGCGGCGGCCCAGTGCTCCTGGGCGGCGTCGAGCATCCCGGTGGGACCACAGGCCCAGGTGTGCCGGTCGGCCCAGTCGGGCACGCGGCTCGCCAGCGCGGCGAGGTCGAGGAGGCCGTGGGCGTCGGTGTGCTGCTCGATGAGCGTGATCCGCCCCTGGGCGGCCAGCTCGCGCAGCTCGGCGCCGAACACGACGTCGGCCGGGGTGGGCGCGGAGTGCAGGACGACGACGTCGGCGAGCTCGTCGAGGTGGTTGCGCAGCATGCCCATCACGGGCGTGATGCCACTGCCCGCGGTGAGGAAGAGGACGCGCTCGGGGCGGGTGTCCGGCAGCACGAAGTCGCCCTTGGCCTGGTCGAGCATGATCATCGTGCCGGGCTGCGTGCGGCGGACGAGGTGGGTGCTGACCTTCCCGTCGGGGATCGCCTTGACCGTGACGGAGATCAGGCCCTCGGGGGCGGACGCCGGGCAGGTCAGCGAGTAGGCGCGCCACTGGCGCACACCGTCGACGTCGACGCCGATGCGGATGTACTGACCCGGGACGTGCCCGCGCCAGCCACGGCCGGGGCGGATCACCAGGGTGACCGCGTCGGCCGTCTCGCGGCGCACGGCGACGATGCGACCGCGCAGGTCGGCGCCGGCGCGCAGCGGGTTGATGAGGTCGAGGTAGTCGGCGGGCAGCAGCGGGGTCGTCACCATCTCGGCGACCCGCAGGGCCCGAGAGGCGAGGGTCGCTCGCTGGGGGGCTGCGGTGGGAGTACTCACCCCACCTACTATCCGCTCGTCCAGCGCTAGAATCCTGACCACACGATGTGAATCCGCGCGTCTTTTTTGTTCTTGGAGTGTGAAATGAGCGAAGCCGCCGACCGCGTGGTGGGGCAGGCCGCCCTGCTCGACCTCGACGACGCGACCCGGCTGCAGCTCACCGCAGCGGTGGCCGCGGCCGCCGACGAGGCCGTCGAGACGATCATGGTGGAGGTGCCCAGCTACGCCGGCGCCCTCACCGGCACCATGGGCCAGACCATCCGTCGAGCGGTGCAGCTGGCCCTGGCCAACTTCCTCAGCATGGCGGCCCGCGGGGACGTCACCGACCCGGCGGTGCCCATCGCCAAGAGCACGGCCGCCGCCTACGACCTCGGGCGCGGCGAGGCCCGCAGCGGCCGGTCCGTCGACGCGCTGCTGGCCGCCTACCGGATCGGCGCCCGGGTCTCGTGGCGGCACTTCTCCGAGGTCGCGGTCGCCTGCGACGTGCCGGCGGCCACCGTGGGCCGCTTCGCCGAGCTGGTGTTCGCCTACATCGACGAGCTCTCGGCCGCCAGCGTCGCCGGGCACGGCGACGAGACCGCCACGACCGGCCGGGTCCGCGAGCGCTACCTCGAGCGCCTGGCCACCATGCTCCTGCAGGGCGAGGACGAGCCCACTCTCGAGGCCGCTGCCGAGCAGGCCGCGTGGCAGCCGCCCGATTCGCTCACCGCGGTGCTGCTGCCCCAGCGGCACGCCGCCGCGGTGCTCAGCCACCTCGGCCCCCACACCCTCCACGTGTCGACCGACCTCCCCGGCGTGGAGGAGGACGACCTCAGCGTGCTGCTGGTGCCCGCCGGCGCCGGGCCCGACCGGGTGCGGCTCGCGCGGCTGCTCGACCAGCGCCAGGCCGTGCTCGGCCCGGCCCGGCCGTGGGCACACGCCCGGCTGTCCTACCAACGCGCCGTGCGCGCGCGGCGCCTGCCGCACACCGCCGACGTGCTCGACACCGAGGCACGCCTGTCCGAGCTCGTCCTCACCGCCGACCCCCAGTCCCTGGCCGACCTGCGTGCGGCCGCGCTGCGCCCCCTCGACGGGTTGAAGCCCGGCCCCCGTGCCCGCCTGGAGGAGACACTGCGCTCGTGGCTGCTGCACCACGGCCGGCGCGACCAGGTCGCGGCCCACCTGCACGTGCACCCGCAGACGGTGCGCTACCGCATGGGTCAGGTGCGCGACGCGTTCGGCGACGCCCTCGACGACCCGGCCACCGTGCTCGACCTGACCATCGCCCTGGCCCTCGAACCCGACACGGCCACGGTCGAGTAGCCCTGCCTACTGCTGCAGCCCCTCGCGGCAGGCGGTCCAGCCCCCCGAGGTCTCCACCACCGCATAGGGGTCGACCCCCTGCTTCTGCGCCAGCGCGCCCAGCAGCCGGCACATGTCGCGCACGTCCTCCTTGGTGGCCGCGTCGGACTCGAACGACGACGCGGCACCCGCTCCGCCGCACGACGCGAGCAGGATCAGCACGAGCACCACGTTGACCCACGTGGGCAGCCGCACGATGGGGCCCGGCGGCCGGTCCGGGCCGAACACGCGCTCGGTCATCGGCGTCGACCCACTCGCGCCCGGGCTCACCGGTTCGGCCACGTCGGTCCCCTCCCCGCTCGACCCGCCTCGTGCGGGCACCGGGCCCAGTGTGGCCGACAGCGGCCGCTGCGCGATGCTGTTGCGGTGGTCCGACACGATCTCGTCACCGAGATCCGCCAAGTGCTCGCCGCGGTGGGCGACCCCGAGCGCGCCCGGGCCCAGCAGGCCTACATGAAGTCCTCGATGCCCTTCCACGGCATCGGCTCCCCGGCCCTGAAGGCGCTGCTGCGCCCGATCCTGGCCGACCCGGCATACCGCATGGCCAGCCGGGAGGAGTGGGAGGCGACCGTGCGCGAGCTCTGGGACGACGCCACGCACCGCGAGGAGAGGTATGCCGCGCTCGCGCTGACGGGGCACCGGGCCTACCGCACCCGGCAGGACGCGAGCGCCCTGCCGCTCTACGAGCACCTCGTCACGACCGGTGCGTGGTGGGACCTCGTGGACCCCGTGGCCTCCGACCGGGTGGGTCCGATCCTGCTGCGCGACCCGGGGGACGTGTCGCCCCTGGTGCGCGGCTGGGCCGTCTCCGACGACGTGTGGCTGAGGCGTGCCGCTGTGATCTGCCAGCTCAAGGCCCGTGAGCGCACCGACACCGCCCTGCTGCGCGAGTGCATCGAGCCCAACCTCGACGACCCGAGCTTCTGGATCCGCAAGGCGATCGGCTGGGCGCTGCGGCAGTACGCCCGCACGGACCCGGTCTGGGTCCGTTCCGAGGCCGATCGCTGGGGGCCACGCCTGTCGGGCCTGTCGCGGCGGGAGGCCCTCAAGCACCTCTGAGCCTCGGCCCAGGAGGCGGGCGACACGTATGCTGCGCCAATGGGGACTCTCGCCACGCCCTCGCCGGGGGCACCGGCCGACGTGCTCGGCCTGCGCCAGGAGCTCGCCACCGCCTTCCGCGACCTCGACGAGGAGCGGGCCGAGGAGGTGCTCGACCGGTGCTTCGCCGGTCTCGCCCTCGAGGAAGCCCTGCGCGACGTGGTCGTCCCGCTCATGCACGGAGTCGGTGAGGACTGGGCCAGCGGCGCCCTCAGCGTCGCGCAGGAGCACTTCGCCACCCAGGTCGTGCGGGGCCGCCTGACGGTGCTCAGCCGCGGCTGGAGCCGAGGCGAGGGCCCGGTGGCGTGGCTGGCCTGCCCACCCGGGGAGCTGCACGACCTGCCCCTGTTCGCGTTCGGCATCGTGCTGCACCAACGCGGCTGGCGGATCCGCTTCTTCGGGGCGCACACCCCGGTGCACGACCTCATCGCGGTCGCTCGCGTGTCCCCCCCGGAGCTCGTGGTGCTGGCTGCCACCGCGCCCCACCGCTTCGCCTCGCGCCGCTGGGAGCTGACCAGGCTCGCTCAAGCCGCGCCCCTCGCGGTCGCCGGCGAGGGCGCCACCTGGCACTTCGCCGAGGCCGTCGGGGCCGAGCTGCTCGCCGGCGACCCCGTCACGGCGGCCCAGCACGTGGCGCTGCACCGCGGCGGGTCAGCCGTCGAGGAACCAGCCTGAGCGCAGGCCAGGCCCGCGGCCGGGCTCGATGTAGTGCTCCGTGCCGAACATGAGCACGAACGCCTCCTCGGGCATGCCCAGCATCCAGCCCACGTCGGTCGCCTGGCTCGCATGGGCGGCCAGCGCGGCCCTGCGGTGCTGCAGGTAGTCGCTGACGTCGACCTGCCAGTGGATCTCCGCCTCCGGGGTGCCGAACGGGTTGCCGTCGTCCATGGGTGCGTCCGGGTTCCACGCCTCGTCCGCGGCTCCGGACCCCTTCGCTGCCACGAACATCCGGCGCAGCACGTCTCGGTTCATCGTCGACTCGAGCACCCGCGGCCGCACCGCCGCCAGCTCGGCTCCCCGGTGCACGACGCGGTGGACCTTGACGTGGTCGGGGTGGCCGTAGCCGCCGTGCCAGTCGTAGCCGACCACGACGTCGGCGGCTTCCTCGTCCAGCAGGGCGGCGAGGCGACCGGCGGCCTCGTCGAGGTCGGCGAGGAAGAAGGAGCCGTCGTGGTGGTTCTGCTCCCAGCCGGTCATCCCGGAGTCGGCGTAGCCGAGCCAGGCGACGCGGTGGAGGCCCAGCACCTCCGCCGAGGCGGCCGCCTCCCGGCGCCGGCGGTCGACGACGGTCTCACCGTCAGCCAGGTCGTCCGCCACCTCGCCGTGGTCGCCGTGGGTGGCGAAGACGACCACGACCCGGTGCCCCTCGGCCACCGCCCGGGCCATCGAGCCGGACGTCTGCGACGCCTCGTCGTCGGGGTGGGCGTGGACGAAGACGATGGTCGACACCCCGCCATGATGCACCGCCACCCCACGGGCGCTGATCCGGTCAGGTCGCGAGGCAGTAAATAGTTAATAGTGCCTATTTGTAAATCGGATGGTGGATGGTGTCCTGTAGCCAGACACCGCGCCCCCTCCAGAAGGTGACCTGACATGACCACCGACAACCCGTATGCCGCGCTGCTGGCGAAGCTCGACCTGCGCACCAAGGTGCGCCTGCTCACCGGCGAGACCGCGTTCACGCTCTGGGGCGAGGAGGGCATCGGCCTGGCGCCCATGGCCTTCTCCGACGGCCCCACCGGCGTCCGCGGCCTGAAGTTCACCGGCGGCGAGAAGGTCGCGCTCTTCCCCAACGCCACGGTGCTCGCCTCGGCCTGGAACGAGCAGACCGCCCGCGAGGTCGGCGAGATGCTCGCCGAGGAGGCCGAGCGCCAGCGCATCCACGTCGTGCTCGGCCCGACCATCAACCTGCACCGCTCGCCGCTCGGGGGACGGCTCTTCGAGCAGTACTCCGAGGACCCCTTGCTGACGGGCAGGCTCGCCGCTGCCTATGTGAAGGGCCTGCAGGACAAGGGGATCGGCGCCTGCCTGAAGCACCTCGTGGCCAACGAGTCCGAGACGCTGCGCAACTACATGAACTCGGTCGTCTCGGAGGAGGCGCTGCGCGAGGTCTACCTCCTCCCGTTCGAGATCGCCGTCGAGGAGTCGAACCCCTGGTCGATCATGGCGGCCTACAACGACGTCAACGGTGTGGCAGCCACCGAGCAGGACCACGTCAACAACGAGGTGGTCAAGGACGAGTGGGGCTGGGACGGCCTCCTCATGAGCGACTGGTTCGCCACCAAGACCTCCGCCCCCGCAGCGCTGGGCGGCCTCGACCTGGTCATGCCCGGACCGGACGGTCCGTGGGGCGAGGCTCTCGTGGCCGACGTCGAGTCCGGCGCGGTGCCCGAGTCGGTCGTCGACGAGCACGTCACCCGGCTGCTGCGCCTGGCGGAGCGGGTCGGAGCACTCGGCGGACCTAGGCAGCACCGCCAGTGGCCGGCGCAGTCGACCGCCCCGGACGCCCCGGAGCGCAGGGCCCAGCTGCGCCGCCTGGCCACCGACGGCATGGTCGTCCTGCAGAACAGCGGCGTGCTGCCCCTCGACGCCGAGGGCGCGGGCACCCTCGCCCTCGTCGGCCGGCACGGGGTCGAGACCGTCTGCATGGGGGGCGGCTCGGCCCAGGTCAACCCGCCCTACCAGGTCTCCATCGCCGAGGGGCTCCGCGCCGCGATCGGCGACCGCCTCACCGTCGTCGACGGGGTCGAGGTCCGCGAGCGCCCCGTCGCCGCCGACCCCGGGTGGCTGCGTGACCCGGAGACCGGCGGAGCCGGCGTGCGGGTGCGCCACTACGACGCCGACGGCGCACTGCTCGGCGACGCGCACAGCGACATCGCGAGCGTCAGCGTCGGCTGGGACGACTCGTTCCCCCGGCCCGTCGAGACCGTGACCATCGCGGCCCGGGTCAGCCAGGCCGGCCGCGCGCAGCTCGGCGCGCTCGGCGTCGGCGCCTGGACCCTGAGGGTGGACGGCGCCGACATCGCCGCGACCACCCTCGTCGCCGAGGGCTACGACCCCGGCGAGTCGATGCTCAAGCCGCCCGCGTGGACCGAGGAGGTCGAGCTGGCCGAGGGTGCCCTCGTCGAGGCCACCGTGACCCTGGTGCGCTCGGAGCCCCAGCCGGCACCCACCGGCGAGGTCAACCAGCTCTCCCACATCATCGCCTCGGGCATGGGCCTGAAGTCGCTGGTGGCCCGGCTGGTGCCGGCGCCTCCCGAGGAGACCATCGCCAAAGCCGTCGAGGCCGCCCGAGCCGCCGACGTGGCGGTCGTGGTGGTCGGGCTGACCGAGGAGCAGGAGACCGAGGCGCTCGACAAGCACACTCTCGCCCTGCCCGGTGCGCAGGACGCACTCGTGGCGGCCGTGGCCGAGGTCGCCAACCGCACGGTCGTGGTGGTCAATGCCGCCACCCCCGTGCTCATGCCGTGGGCCGACGCCGTCGACGCCGTCGTCGTGGTCGGCCTGCCCGGCCAGGAGGGCGGCCACGCGGTGGCCGACGCCCTGCTCGGTGTGCGCGAGCCGGCCGGGCGGCTGGTCACGAGCTACCCGGTGGCCGACAAGGACGCGCCGGCGTGGGAGGTCGTGCCGACGGACCTGCGGCTCGAGTACACCGACGGGACGTTCGTCGGCTACCGCGGCTTCGCCGCCGGCCACGTCGAGGCGCCCGCCTGGTGGTTCGGGCACGGCCTCGGCTACGCCTCCTGGGACTACCCCACGGCCCGGGTCTCCGGCACCACGACGGCCGGTGCCCCTCGAGTCGAGGTGACGGTCGGCAACACCGGCGAGCGCGACTCCCGCGAGGTCGTGCAGGTCTACCTGCAGCCGGCCGAGACCGACCAGCCGGTGCGCCTGGTGGGCTGGGCGGCCGCCGAGGTGGCCGCCGGGGGCACGGCCACGGTGACGGTCGACTGCGACGCCCGGCTCTGGCGCCGCTGGGACACCGCGGCCGGCCAGTGGTCGGTCCTGGCCGACGGCGGCGAGCTGCTGGTCGCCCGCGGGCTCGGCGACATCCGTCACCGGCTGGCGCTCTGACCACTGGCGAAGGGACGCGGGAGGCCGGCGGGGACACGCGGCATACAGTCACCACCATGACCACGCGCAACGCCCCCCGCGCCCCTCGCCGCCGTCCCGGCCGCCCGCGCGGCGGCGACGGCGCCGACACCCGGGAACGGATCCTCGCCGCCGCGGCGACGCTGTTCGCCGACCGCGGCTACCGGGCCACCTCGATGGTCGCGGTCGCCGAGTCCGCCGGGCTGAGCCAGACCGGGCTGCTGCACCACTTCCCGTCCAAGGAGCTGCTGCTCGCCGGCGTGCTGCAGCGGCGCGACGAGCAGGACATGGCCGCGCTCGACCTCGGCGCCGACGCGCGCGGCTGGGAGGTGCTCGAGCGGATCGCCGCGCTGGTCGAGCACAACACCCACCGCGAGCCGTTCGTGCGGCTGTTCACCGCCATGGCCGGGGAGGCCATCGACGCGGAGCACCCGGGGCACGACTGGCTGCGCGAGCACCACCGCAGCGCAGTCGACCTGATCACCACGGGGCTGCGGCAGGCCCAGGCCGACGGCGCCTGCGACCCGCAAGCCCCCGTCGAGCACATCGCCCGGCTGACCGTTGCCGCGATGGACGGCCTGCAGATCCAGTGGTTGATGGACCCCGAGGGGGTCGACATGGCCGGCGACTTCACCGCCTTCGTGCGCACCGTGCGCGAGCGCTGGGGCACCACTGGGGGAGACACCGCACTGAACGGGGCGGCGAACCGGGCGTAGGCGCATCCGAAGGGGACCGAGGCGCGGTGCGGCGTCCGGTCCCCACCGTCGCGGCGACCCACGCCGCGGCTACGGTGGGCCGGTGCTGAGGTGGCGGGCCGGTGACCAGAGCCGCGAGATCATCCGGCTCGCCGTGCCGGCCTTCCTGGCCCTCGTCGCCGAGCCGCTCTTCCTGCTCGCCGACTCGGCGATCATCGGCCACCTCGGCACCGGACAGCTCGCCGGCCTCGGCGTCGCCAGCGCCACCCTGCTCACCGCGGCAAACCTGTTCGTGTTCCTGGCCTACGGCACGACCTCGATCGTCGCGCGCCGGGTCGGGGCGGGGTCGCAGCGCGAGGCGGTCGAGGCCGGCATCGACGGCACCTGGCTGGCGGTGCTGCTCGGCGGCGTCGTGGCAGTGGCCGTCGCGCTCGCGGCCGAGCCCCTGTGCCGGCTCTTCGGCGCCTCGCCCACGGCCCTCGGCTACGCCACGACCTACCTGCGGGTCTCGGCGGCGGGCATTCCCGCCATGCTCGTCGCCCTCGCGGCGACCGGGGTGCTGCGCGGCCTGCAGGACACCCGCACGCCGCTGGTGGCGTCCGTGGCCGGTTTCACGTCGAACATCGTCCTCAACGTCCTCCTGGTCTACGGCCTCGGCTGGGGCATCGCGGGCTCCGCCTGGGGAACGGTCATCGCGCAGACCGGCATGGCGGCCGGGCTGGTCGCGGTGCTGGTGCACCATGCCAGGCGGGCCGACGCGCACCTGCACCCCCATCCGGGACGGGTCCTGCGTGCGGCCGTGACCGGCATACCGCTGCTCGTGCGCACCTTGGCGCTGCGCACCATCCTGCTGGTCACCACCTGGGTGGCCGCGGGCCTCGGCGACGTGCCGCTGGCGGCCCACCAGGTGGCGGTGACCGTGTGGTCCTTCCTCGTCTTCGCCCTCGACGCGCTGGCGATCGCCGCGCAGGCGCTGACCGGCAAGGCGCTGGGCGCGGGCGACGTGCACGCCGCGCGCTCGGCAACCGAGACCATGGTGCGGTGGGGCACCTGGGGCGGAGCGGTGCTCGGCGCGGGCCTGCTGGCCGTGCACACCCTCGTGCCGGCGCTGTTCACCGACGACGAGGCGGTGCGCTCGGTGCTCGCCGCCGCGCTGGTCGTGGTGTCTCTCGGGCAACCGCTGTCGGGCTACGTGTTCGTCGTCGACGGAGTGCTCATCGGCGCCGGGGACGGCCGCTGGCTGGCCAAGGCCATGGTCGCCACGCTGCTGCTGTACCTGCCCCTGGTCCTCGCGGTGCACGCCGGCGCGAGCGCCCTGCTGGGTGACGGGGACGTGGAGGGCCAGGCCCGTGCGCTGGCGGCGCTGTGGGTGGCCTTCACCGGGTTCATGGCGATCCGGGGGGCGCTGTTCTGGTGGCGGGTGCGCAGCGACGAGTGGGCGGTCACCGGGGCGGCTCGCTAGCGCGAAGCCGCGCCCGCCGTCGGCGCCGAACGGCGAGGCCGGCCCACGAGAAGAGCACCACAGCGGCGGCCACCGCCTGAATCGCGCGGGTGTAGCGCTGCGGGTAGACGACGTTCTCGAGGTAGTGGTCGATGAACCCGGTGCCCGACAGCGGTTCACGGCCCCCACGCTCGCGGGCCCAGTCCTCGACGTCGGTGAGCGGGCAGCGGATCGAGAAGGCGATCGTGGAGAAGCCCCACAGCGCGAGCATGACGTGGGGCCAGATGACCCAGGGCCACCGCCACGCCAGCAGGCCGCCTGCCACCACGAAGGCGAGGAAGGTGAAGTGGACGAGCATCACCGCGTCCGCGAGAAGCCGGTAGCCCATCGAGACCTCCCACCACCGTTACCCGACCCCGGTCGCCGCCTCACGTCGCGGGTCGGCGGCGGCGCTGAGCGCACCTCCGGGGGCGCGGTGCGCAGCACCCACGCCGCCGAAGAACATCGAGTGCCTCGGGTGCCGCACCGTCTCCATCCCGGACCGGGCAGCGGCGTCGGTCATCGCGGGGTCGTCCTCGTGCTCGAGCCGGTGCGAGCCGTCCTCGAGCACCCTCACGTGCAGCCGGGGCCGGTCGATGGCCTCCTGCAGCCCGATGCCCATGAGACAGTATCGCGCGAGGACCTGCATGAGGGCAGTGGTGATGCGGTCGGCGCCCGGTGTGCCGATGGCCAGCGTGCCGCCGTCCTTGCTGCGACCCACGGAGGGCGCCATGTTCGAGGCCAGCCGGGTGCCGGGGGACAGCGCGTGCAGGCCGCGCCGGTTGAGCTCCGGCTCGCCGAGGCAGTTGTTGAGCATCAGGCCCGTGCCGGGCACCGTCGCCCCGGCCCCGTAGCCGCTGGATGCCGTGATGGCGCAGGCCCGCCCGTCGCTGTCGACTGCCGAGACGTGGGCCGTCGACGACGAGGTGGGCAGCCCCGGCAGGCCATGGCGCTGCACGGTCTCGAGGAGGGCGTAGCCGTCCTCCTCGAGGTCCTCGGAGAGGTCGTGCACGTGATGCCGGTACGACAGCACGTGCCGCTGGATCTCGATGACGTCGCCCCAGTCCCTCCCGGCGCGGCCGGCGAGCTCGCCGAGCATGACCGCGAGCATGGGGCCGCCGATGGAGGGCGGCGGGTTCGTGGCCACCTCCCAGTCGCCGAGCCGCAGGGTGACCGGCTCTCGCAGGAGGGCCCGGTATGCCGCGAGGTCGGCTGCGGTGAGCAGCCCACCTCGGGCGACGGAGTCCGCCGCGATCCGCGCGGCCAGCTCGCCGGTGTAGACCGTCTGGGCGCCCTGCTCGCCGATGAGGTCGAGCGTGTCGGCAAGATCGGGTGAGCGCACGAGGTCGCCCCCGCGCAGTGCAGACCCGTCAGCCCTGGTGACCAGCGGGCGCGTGTGCTCGTCCCAGCCGAAGACGCTGTCGGCCGTGATGTCGAGGTAGCTCGCGGCCGCGGCGCCGATGTGGAAGCCATCGCGCAGGGCGGACGACGTCGGCGCCAGCACGTCACGCCACGCAGCCGCCCCGTGACGCTCGTGCCCGAGTCCGAGGGCGGCGAAGGCGCCGGGCGTGGCGACCGAGCCGTGGCCGGCATACAGCGTGATCCCGCCGCCGTAGGCGACGTCGAACTCGCGCAGGCCCTGGCCGAATCGCTCGGCCGGCTGCCCGCGGCCGGGCATCTCGACGTTGCCGTCGATCACCTCGGGCTCGCCGCCAGCCGGCCAGATGGTGACGAACGCGCCGCCGAGCGCGCTCACGATGCCCGGCTCGGTGCTCATGGCGGCAACCATCGAGGCGATCGCGGCGTCGACCGCATTGCCCCCGGCCCGCGCCGCCGCGAGCCCCGCCTGCACGGCCACGGGGCCGGTCGCCGCCACGGCCACCTGTCTGGTCACGTCAGCATCCTGCCCTGCCTCCCGCCAACTTTCGCGGGGTTGGGCGGTCACTGAGGGCGTCAGCGGGTGGTCAGGCGCACCGTGAACTCGGCCGTTTTGCCCTCGCCGCGGGTGCTGACCCCGAGAGCCGAGAACGGCTGGAGGTTCTGGCGCAGCTCGGCGCCGGCGAGGTCGCCGTGCTCCTTCAGCAGGCTCGCGATGTCGAGGTAGAGCACGGCCCGGGCATCCTTGGCACCGGGAACCGCGTCGCGGAAGGACTGCTGCTCACCGAGCCCGCTGCCGCCGGCCACCTGTCGCGCGTAGCCCTCGGTGGTGGCGACGAGCGGGTCACCCCCGGCGGTGCTCTGGTGGAGGTCCGGCTCGCTCATGGCGCCGCCCTTGTTCATGGCGGTCACCATGCGGCCGACGGCAGCCGGGTCGCCACCGGTGCGCAGGGCGACCTTCACGACGTCACCGTCCATGCCGCCGTAGGCGACGGTGGCGCGGTCGCCCAGGGCCGTCTTCAGGTCCTCGGGGAGCTTCACGCCGAGCTCGGCCCCCGCCGCCTCGAGGTCCTTGCTGAGCTCCTCCCGGCTCGTCAGGCTCGAGGCGACCTGCTCTCCGGCGCTGTCGAGGCCGAACGCCGCCAGCGTCCCCGATGGCAGGTCACCCACGCCGGTCCCCCCGCCGCGCTTCTCCGGCCACGACAGCGGCATGTCGATGACCCGGCCGGCGAGCTCGAGGTGCGGACCTGCGAACCGCAGCGCCACGGCGAGCCGCCCGCCGGCCGGCGCATCAGGCACCGGGGCACCGAGCAGACCGGTGGCGATGCGGGCCTCGTCGGCCAGGCTGCTCACCTGCTTCAGGTCGACCCAGGCGGCGGCCACGCCGTTTTCGCCGAGGGCCTCCATGTCGGAGGAGAAGCCCGGCGCCTCGGCGAGACTGGTCGACTGCTCGGCCTCGGTCAGCACGGTGACGGTGGTCTTGTCCTCGCTGCAGATCGCGAAGCCGTCGCGCACGCCGCAGGCGGTGTCGGACTTCCCGGTCAGCCTGGGCAGCGACGCCCGGGCCTTGTCCTCGTCGGTCACGGCGAGCACCATCACCGCGATGGGCTCCTCCTTCGCGCCGGCCCCGGGCAGCACCCCGACCGCGAACCGCTCGCCCAGCCAGGGCGCCACCTCGGTGGCGTAGTCGAGGTCCTTGAACTCGCCGTCCTCCTGGAGCTTCTCGAAGGCGACCTTGCGCAGGTCGGAGCTCTCGGTCACCTTCCCCTTGGCCTCGGGGAACCGCAGCGCGAACCGCACCGCGGCCACCTTCTGGCCGGCCGACGGGTTCATGTCGAACTTGACGAAGGCCACGGTGTCTGCGGGCAGGACGCTCTCCGGCTGCGGCCCGCCGCCGTTGAGCCTGCTGAACGCGAGCCAGCCCCCGCCGACGACTGCCGTGCCGCCCACGATGGCGACGAGTCCTCCCACGAGAGCCAGCGTCTTGACCCTGCTCGCCGGCTTCTGCCCGGGCGCCTCGACGACGCCGGGCACGACAACCTGTTCCATTGCTCCCCCTGCTCCCCCTGCGTGAACTGCCGGGGACAGTAGCCGCCGCCGGGTCCGGCTGACTCCCGAACGCGGCAAGGTCCACCGGTTCGGGTGAGGCCGGGACGGCGGAGGACCCACCCGTGCCCCGTCGGGCGGGAGCGCTGTGGTTCAGCCGCGCGAAGGACTGTGGCGGCCGAGGTTGCGGCGGGCGAGGTCCTCCTGGGCCATCCGGCGCAGCGAGGTGATCACCGGCTCGGTGAGCAACGTGCCGAGGACGGCGAACGTCGTCGCCTCCTCCCGGCCCAGGCCGCGCAGCCCACCGAGGTCGGCGCGGGCGATGTCCGAAGCCGCGCGCACGTAGGTCTCGAGCACCTCCTCGCCCAGGGGCTGGCCGGCGGCGTCCATGGCGTCGAGCGCGGCGGCGAGGGCGCGGGCGTGGCGCCCGTCGGGCTCCACCCGCCAGCGCCGGCTCCGGATGAGGCGCGCCACCCGCTGCGTCGACCCGGCCGACGGCTCGACCGACGGCTCCTGGGAGAGCGCGGTGTGGGCGCTGCCGATGGCTGCGTCGAGCGGGCGGGTCTCGTCGTCGACGGCCTCGAGCACCTCTCGCACCCGGGCCAGGCTCATGCCGGCCACGGTGACCAGCGCCCGGATGAGCCGCAGGCGCTCCACGTGCCGCTCCTCGTAGCGCGCCCGGGTTGCGCCGGTCGCCTCGCCCGGCCGCAGCAGGCCCTCGCGCAGGTAGAACTTCACCGTCGCCACCGGCACGCCGCTGCGCTCGGAGAGCTCGGACATCCACATGGGCCGATCTTGACACATTGGATAGTTGGTTATCCAATGTTGGTGAGTTCACTATCCAATGCCGCATCCCAGGGAGACGTCATGCTGTCCGACGAGAGCCGCATCCTGGCCGGGATCCTCCTGCTGTCCCTCGTGACGGTCGAGACCGGCGGCCTCTACCTGCTCAGCATCGTGCGCGGCCGGGCCGAGGTGACGCCCTTCCAGGAGAAGTTCGCCCGCGCCGGCCACGCCCACGCGGGGGTGCTGCTCCTTCTCGCCCTGGCCTGCCAACCCTTCGTCGACGCGAGCGGGCTCGACGGCGCCCTCGGCTGGCTGGCGCGCTCCGGGGTGGCCGTGGCCGCCCTGCTCATGCCGGGCGGCTTCTTCTTCTCCTCCATGGGCGCCGGGCGCACCAGACCCAACCGGCTGATCGCCCTGGTCTTCGCCGGCGCGGCCCTGCTCGCAGTGAGCCTGACGACCCTGGGCCTCGGCCTCCTCGTGGCCTGACCGGCGCCCGGAGGACCCCTCGTTAGACTCGCCGCCGTGACGACCCCGCAGGTCACCAGAGAGCTCGTCGAGGCGGCCGAGCTGGTGGTCCGGGCCAGCACATCGGTGCCGTCACGATGACGCTGACGGCCGCACTGCTGCTGGGGGTGGCCGCCCTGCTGATCGGCTACGCCAAGACCGCGATCGGGGGCCTGGCCAGCATCGCGATCGCGATCTTCGCCAGCGTCATGCCCGCGCGCGAGTCGACCGCGGCGATCCTCCTGCTGCTCATCGTGGGCGACCTCGTGGCCGTCTGGCACTACCGGCACGACGCCGACCGGAGGCTGCTGCGCCGGCTCATCCCCGCGGTCCTCCCCGGCCTGGTGCTCGGCGCCGCCTTCCTCGCCGTCGTCGACGACACCGTGCTGCGCCGCTCCATCGGCGTGCTGCTGCTGGTCATGGCCGGCCTGCAGCTCCTCGTGCGGCGCAGACCCCCCGACACCGACACCGTCGGCTCCTCGCGCACGGCGGCCATCGGCACCGGCCTGGGCGCCGGCTTCGCCACGATGACCGCCAACGCGGCCGGCGCGGTCATGACGCTCTACCTCGTCGCCCAGGGCGTGGAGAAGCGGCGCTTCCTCGGCACCGGCGCGCTGTTCTTCTTCGGGGTCAACCTCTGCAAGGTGCCCTTCAGCGCGGGGCTCGGGCTCTTCTCGAGCCAGACACTCCTGCGCACGCTGGCGCTCGCGCCCCTGGTGCTGCTGGGCGCATGGGCCGGCCTGCACACCGCGCGCCGGCTGAGCCAGGCCCGGTTCGACCAGGCCGTGCTGGCCGCGACGGTGGTCTCCGCGCTGGCCCTCGTCGTGCGCTGATCTCATCCGGTGGGATCGATGCGCGCTTGCGCACCGGATCCGGCGGGCGCTCTTGACGGGACGGCACCTCAGGCTCCACTCTGTGCGTCGTGAGAGCGCTCTCACACATGAGAGCGCTCCCAAAGCCTCTCGCAGAGTCAGGACAAAGGAGTTCTCATGCCCAACCGTCGAATCGCCCCGCTGGCCGCCGTGACCGCCGCCGGCCTGCTGGCCACGCTCAGCGCGTGCGGCACGGAGGACTCCTCCGCCGAAGCCCAGACCGGCACCAAGAAGGTCACCCTGACCGTGGCCACCTTCAACCAGTTCGGCTACGAGGACCTCCTCACCGAGTACCAGAAGCTCAACCCCAACGTCACCATCAAGCACAAGAAGGCGGCCACGACCAACGAGGCCCGCGACAACCTCAACACCCGCCTCGCCGCGGGCAGCGGGCTGAGCGACATCGAGGCCGTCGAGGTCGACTGGCTGCCCGAGCTCATGCAGTACTCCTCGAAGTTCAAGGACCTCAAGTCCGACGACGTGCAGGGTCGCTGGCTCGACTGGAAGACCGCTGCCGCCACCGACGCCAAGGGCCGCCTCATCGGCTACGGCACCGACAGCGGCCCGGAGGCGATCTGCTACCGGTCGGACCTCTTCGCCAAGGCCGGGCTCCCCAGTGACCGCGAGGCCGTCGCGCAGCTGCTCGGCGACTCGTGGGACAGCTACTTCGCCGCCGGCCGCCAGTTCAAGGCCAAGACCGACGTGCCCTGGTTCGACTCCATGGGCGCGACCTACCAGGGCATGATCAACCAGGTCGAGTCGACCTACGAGAAGAAGGACGACGGCTCGATCATCGCGACGACGAACCCCGAGGTCCGCAAGACCTTCGACGCCGTCGTCAAGGCCGGCAAGGAGGAGGGCCTCTCGGCCGGCCTGCAGCAGTGGAGCGACGACTGGGTGGCCAGCTTCCAGAAGGACGGCTTCGCCACGATGCTCTGCCCGGGCTGGATGCTCGGTGTCATCGAGGGCAACGCCAAGGGCGTCAAGGGCTGGGACGTCGCCAACACCTTCCCCGGTGGCGGCGGCAACTGGGGCGGCTCCTACCTGACCGTGCCGACCCAGAGCAAGAACCAGGCCGAGGCACAGAAGCTGGCGGCCTGGCTCACCGCGCCGGAGCAGCAGATCAAGGCCTTCGTCAAGGTCGGCGCCTTCCCGAGCCAGACCAAGGCGCTCGAGAGCGCTGACCTCACGAACGTCAAGAACGCGTTCTTCAACAACGCGCCGACCGGTCAGCTGTTCGCCGAGCGCGCCAAGGCCGTGACCGTGACCCCCTACAAGGGCGCGAAGTACTTCCCCATCAACGACGCGATGCAGCAGGCGCTGACGCGTGTCGAGGACGGCTCGATGACGCCGGCCCAGTCGTGGGACCGCTTCGTGGCCGACGTCAAGGCCCTCGGCTGAGCGGTCGGCTCCGGCTGACCTGCTGAGCCGGCTGGCAGCCCCGGGCGGCCGGTGAGACACCGGCCGCCCGGGCGCCACCGAAGGAGACCCCCCGTGACAGACCACGCCCTGCCCCTCGCGACGCGGAGGCGGTCGGCCGCGCGCCAGCGCCTGAGCCGCTGGGACGCGCGCGTCGCCCCCTACCTCTACATCTCCCCGTTCTTCCTGCTCTTCGCCCTCGTCGGGCTGTTCCCGCTGCTCTACACCGCCTACGTGTCGCTGCACGACTGGAACCTCATCGGCGGCAGGGGCGAGTTCGTCGGGATCGAGAACTACGCCACCGTGCTCCAGCAGGAGTACTTCTGGCGCAGCCTGCGCAACACCCTGAGCATCTTCCTGCTCTCGAGCGTGCCGCAGGTCGTCCTCGCCATCCTCATCGCCGCCGCCCTCGACACCAGCCTGCGGGGCCGCACGTTCTGGCGGATGGGCGTGCTGCTGCCCTACGTCGTCGCCCCCGTGGCCGTCGCCCTGATCTTCAACGACCTCTTCGGCGACCGGTTCGGCCTCATCAACCAGGCCCTCGGCCTGGTGGGCATCGACCCCGTCCGCTGGCACGTCGACGTCATCCCCAGCCACCTGGCCATCGCCACGATGGTCAACTTCCGCTGGACCGGCTACAACGCCCTGATCTTCCTCGCGGCGATGCAGGCGATCCCCCGCGACTACTACGAGGCGGCCCTCATCGACGGGGCCGGGCGGGTGCGCACGTTCTTCTCGCTCACCGTGCCGCTGCTGCGCAACACGATCATCTTCGTCGTCATCACCTCGACGATCGGCGGCCTGCAGATCTTCGACGAGGCGCGCATGTTCGACCAGGCGGGCCAGGGCGGCGCGGACCGGCAGTGGCAGACCCTCACGCTCTTCCTCTGGCAGACCGGCTGGGGCCAGCAGAACTTCGGGCGGGCCGCGGCCGTCGCCTGGCTGCTCTTCCTGCTGATCGTGCTGATCAGCCTCGTGAACTTCCTCATCACCCGCCGCATCGCGGCCACCGAATCAGGAGGCCGGCGATGAGCGCTCCCCCCATCGTCCCCCAGAGCGTCCTCGCTCCTCGCCGAGCCCGAGGCTCCGGGCCGAGGACACGCCGAGGGCACGCCCAGGGCACCAGCAGGGCGACCCCCATGGTCTACGCCTTCCTCCTCGTCGTGCTGCTCGCCTCGGTGTTCCCGCTGTGGTGGTCCTTCCTCATCGGCAGCAAGGACGCCTCCGCCATCAACGCCGGGCAGGTGCCGCTGCTCCCCGGCGGCAACTTCTTCGCCAACGCCAAGACGGTGCTCGACACGGTGCCGTTCTGGACCGCCTTCCGGAACAGCGTCATCGTCTCGGGAGTCGTCTCGTTCTCGGTCGTGGCCTTCTCGACGCTCGCCGGCTTCGCGTTCGCCAAGCTGCGGTTCCGCGGCCAGAAGGGGCTGCTCGCCTTCGTGGTCGCCACGATGGCCGTGCCGACCCAGCTCGGCGTCGTGCCGCTGTTCATCCTCATGGCCAAGCTCGGCTGGATCGGCAGCCTCGGCGCGGTGATCGTCCCCGCCATGGTCAACGCCTTCGGCGTGTTCTGGATGACGCAGTACCTGCGCGAGTCGCTGCCCGACGAGCTGGTCGAGGCGGCCCGGGTCGACGGCTGCTCCATGATCCGCACCTTCTGGCACGTCGCCCTGCCGGCGAGCCGGCCCGGCGCCGCGATGCTCGGCCTGTTCACCTTCATCGCGACGTGGACCAACTTCTTCTGGCCCTTCATCGTCCTCGAGCCCGGCAACCCGACGCTTCCCGTCGCGCTGCAGCAGCTCCAGGCCGCCTACTACGTCGACTACTCGCTCGTCCTGGCCGGCGTCGTGCTGGCCGCCCTTCCCCTCATCGCCCTCTTCGTCGTCGCGGGCCGTCAGCTCGTGGCCGGCATCATGCAAGGAGCCGTCAAAGGATGACCACCACAGCCCCCGCACCCGCCACCAGCACCCGTGCGCTGCCCGCCGGCTTCGTGCTGGGAGCCGCCACCGCGGCATACCAGATCGAAGGCGCCGCCTTCGAGGACGGACGCACCGCCTCGATCTGGGACACCTTCAGCCGCGTCCCGGGCGCGGTCCTCGGCGCCGACAACGGCGATGTCGCCTGCGACCACTACCACCGCTACCGTGAGGACGTCGCGCTCATGGCGCGGCTGGGCCTGGACTCCTACCGGTTCTCCACGAGCTGGGCCCGGGTCTGCCCGGACGGCGGCCCGGTCAACGCGCGCGGCCTCGACTTCTACGAGCGCCTCGTCGACGAGCTGCTCGCACAGGGCATCGCGCCGTGGCTAACCCTCTACCACTGGGACCTGCCGCAGGCCCTGGAGGACCGCGGCGGCTGGACCAGCCGCGAGACGGCCGAGCGCTTCGTCGACTACGCCCTCGCCGTGCACGACCGCCTCGGAGACCGGGTCACGACGTGGACCACGCTGAACGAGCCGTGGTGCTCCTCGTTCCTGAGCTACACCGCCGGCGTCCACGCTCCCGGACGCACGGAGGTGCGCGCCGGCCTGGCTGCGGCGCACCACCTCATGCTCGCCCACGGCCTGGCCACCCGGGCGCTGCGCGAGCGCGACCCGCAGCTGAGCCTCGGCCTCACGCTCAACCACACCGTGCCCGACCCGCTCGACCCCCAGGACCCCGGCGACGTCGATGCCGCGCGCAGGCTCGACGCTCAGATGAACCGCGTCTTCCTCGACCCCATCTTCCGCGGCGCCTACCCGAAGGACCTGCTCGACGACGTGGCCGGCCTGGGCCTCGAGGACGTCGTGCAGGAGGGCGACCTCGAGGTGATCTCGACCCCGATCGACGTCCTGGGGGTCAACTACTACCAGGGCGAGCTCGTCAGCTGCCGGCCGCCGGAGCAGGCCGTGGCCACCGAGGCCGACACCGGCCGCCCGACCCGCTCGCCCTTCCCTGCCGCCGACGACGTGTACCGCCACCCCCGCCCGCTGGCGAACACCGCCATGGGCTGGGAGGTCCAGCCCGAGGGCCTCACCCGCCTGCTCGTGCGGCTGCACGAGGAGTATGCCGGGCCCGCCGGTACCGACCTCTACGTCACCGAGAACGGCGCCGCCTTCGACGACGTGGTGTCGCCGGACGGGGCCGTCCACGACCACGCCCGGGCTGCCTACCTGCGCGACCACCTCGGCGCCGTGCTCGACGCGGTCGACCGGGGCGTGCCGGTCAAGGGCTACTTCTACTGGTCGCTCATGGACAACTACGAGTGGTCCTGGGGCTACTCCCAGCGGTTCGGTATCGTCCGAGTCGACTACCAGACCCAGGAGCGGACCATCAAGGACAGCGGCCACCTGTACGCCCGCGTCATCGCCGCGCGGGCCCTCGACCTGCCCGGGGAAGGGTGAGCCGCGCCGAGGCCACCGTGCCGGCGCGGCCGACCCTCGAGGAGGTCGCGACCGCGGCCGGGGTCTCCCGCGCCACCGTCTCCCGCGTCGTCAACGGCTCGCCGAAGGTCAGCCCGCAGGTGCTCGCTGCTGTCAACGAGGCCATCGAGCGGTTGGGCTACGTGCCCAACCGGGCGGCCCGCTCGCTGGCGGCACGGCACACCATGGCGATCGCCCTGGTGGTCCCCGAGGACGCGCACCGCGTCTTCGGGGACCCCTACTTCGCCGACGTCGTGCAGGGGATCAGCGACCGGCTCGACGACAGCGAGTACGTGCTCAACCTCCAGCTGACACACCCCTCCTCGCCGTCGGAGAAGACTCGCAACTACCTGCGGGGCGGCAACGTCGACGGGGCCATCGTCGTCTCGCACCACACCGGCGACCACTTCCTCACCGGCCTCGACCCCGACCTGCCGGTGGTCTTCGGCGGTCGGCCCATGCTCGGCGACGGGTCGACCCAGCCGGCGCCCTACTACATCGACGCCGACAACCTCGGCGGGGCGAGGACGGCCACGCAGCACCTCGTCGACCTGGGGCGCACGCGCATCGCCACGATCACCGGCCCGGAGGACATGCCGGCCGCCATCGACCGCGAGACCGGGTGGCGCCAGGTCCTGGCCGAGGCCGGGCTCCCCGACAACCGCCTCGCCCGCGGCGACTTCACCATCGAGGGGGGCCTGCGCGCCGGGCTGCAGATCGTGCGCGAGCACCCCGACCTCGACGCCATCTTCGTCGCCTCCGACTTCATGGCCCGGGGTGCCCTGCTCGCCTTCGAGCAGGCCGGGCTGCGGGTGCCGCAGGACGTCCCGGTCGTCGGTTTCGACAACAGCCTCTACGCCACACGCGGCGAGATCGGCCTGACGACGGTCGACCAGCACACGGTGCAGATGGGCCAGGCCATGGCCGACAAGCTGCTGCGGCTGCTGGCCGGCGAGCCGGTCGAGCACGCGACCGTGCTGCCTACGACCCTGGTGGTGCGCGAGTCGGCCTGACGGCCGGCCGGCTCCCTCGGTGGGGTGACGTGAAGGGCTGCGAGCTGGCCGGCTTCCGTGCGCAGGGCCACGGCTGCCTGGGTGTTGAGGCCTTCGGTGTTGAACGAGCCGGTGGCACAGACCTGTTCGGTTCGACCGAGCACCCAGTGGGCCACCGGCCAGGTCGGCGCGCCAGATGCGGTGGTCGGCCTCGAAGTGCTCACCCATGTCGGCCAGCACCGCCTGCACGTCACCGAGCCACCCGTGCTCCAGCACCTGCCGCGCGACGTCGAACTTCGGGAGGAACAGCGTCCAGAGCGCCTCCATGCCGAAGAGTCCACGCTCCTGCGCAAGGGCCGCAAGATCGCGGACCTCACTGGCGGACAGTCCCATCGGCTTCTCCACCAGCACGTGCCTGCCCGCCTCCAGGGCGAGACGGGCATGGCCGTGGTGGTGGTTGTGCGGCGTCGCGACGTAGACGACGTCAACGTGCGGGTCCGCGACCACCTCCTCATACGAGCCGTATGCCGCCTGCGCGCCGTGGCGCGCGCCGAACTCCCTTGCGGTGGCGAGGGAACGAGACCCCACGGCATACACGAGCTGCCGAGTGCCGGTGCGAAGGGCGCCGGCGAAGCGCTCGGCGACCCAGCCCGTGCCCAGGACGCCCCACCGCAGGGGTGGGGCGTCCATCGGGTCGGGCGTGCGTGGCTCGGGCAGGCGCGCCGGCAGCCCCATGGTGAGCGCCGCGGCCGCTCAGGCGTTCTGGGGGAAGCCGAGGTTGATGCCGCCGTGGCTGGGGTCGAGCCAGCGGGAGGTGACGACCTTGCCGCGGGTGAAGAAGTGCACGCCCTCCATGCCGTGGGCGTGGCTGTCGCCGAAGAGGCTGTTCTTCCACCCGCCGAAGGAGTAGTAGGACACCGGCACCGGGATCGGCACGTTCACGCCGACCATGCCGACCTCCACCTGCCGCTGGAACTTGCGGGCCGCACCACCGTCGTTGGTGAAGATCGCGGTGCCGTTGCCGTAGGGGTTGTCGTTGATGAGCTTCAGCCCCTCCTCGTAGGAGCGCACGCGGACGACCGACAGCACGGGACCGAAGATCTCGTCGTCGTAGATGCTCATCCCGGGCTTGACGTCGTCGAAGAGGGTCGGCGCCAGGAAGTAGCCGTCCTCGCCCCCGTCGAAGTCGCCGTCGCGGCCGTCGACGACCAGGGTCGCGCCTTCGCGCACCCCGGAGTCGAGGTAGGAGGCGACCTTGTCGCGGTGCTGCTTGGTCACCAGCGGGCCCATGTCGCAGCCCTTGGTGCCGTCACCGGTGCGCAGCTTGCCCATCCGGTCCTTGATCTTCTCGACCAGCTCGTCGGCGATCGGCTCGACGGCGACCAGCGCCGAGATCGCCATGCAGCGTTCGCCCGCAGACCCGAAGCCGGCGTTGACCGCGGCGTCGGCGGCGAGGTCGAGGTCGGCGTCGGGCAGCACCAGCATGTGGTTCTTCGCGCCGCCGAGGGCCTGGACGCGCTTGCCGTGGGCCGTGCCCGTCTCGTAGACGTGGCGGGCGATCGGCGTCGAGCCCACGAAGGAGACCGACTTGATGTCGGGGTGGGTCAACAGGGCGTCGACCGCCTCCTTGTCGCCGTTGACGACGTTCATGACGCCGTCGGGCAGGCCTGCCTCCGTCCACAGCCGGGCGACGGCGATCGCGGCCGACGGGTCCTTCTCGCTCGGCTTCAGGACGACCGCGTTGCCGCAGGCGATGGCGATGGGGATGAACCACATCGGCACCATGGCCGGGAAGTTGAAGGGCGAGATGACCGCGACGACGCCGAGCGGCTGGCGGATCGAGTAGACGTCGACGTTCGACGAGGCGTTCTCGCTGAAGCCCCCCTTGAGCAGGTGGGGGATGCCGCAGGCGAACTCGGCGACCTCGAGGCCGCGGGTCACCTCGCCGAGCGCGTCGTCGAGCACCTTGCCGTGCTCGGCCGTGATGAGCGCCGCGATGTCCTTCTTGCGCTCGTCGAGCAGGTTGCGGAAGGCGAACAGCACCTGCGTGCGCCGGGTGAGCGAGGTGTCGGCCCAGCCCTCCCAGGCGGCCCGTGCGGTCGAGACGACCTCACCGACGAGCTCGGCGGAGGCGAGGTCGAGGACGCCCGTCTGCTCGCCGGTCGCGGGGTTGTGCACGGGGCTGGTGCGCTCAGCCGTGCCGGTCCACGACTGTCCGCCGATCAGGTGGGTGATGCGGGTGGGAGTGCTCATGGCGTGTCCTTCGGTGCTGGTCCTGGAGTGTGGTGCTGGGTGTGGCGCCGGGTGTGGCGTCGGGGTGTGGTGTCCATGACCGGCGCTCAGGCCGTCGTGGGGAGGGCCGCTCGGTCTGCGAGGTCGACCGTGACGGGCCGGCCGGTGGTGAGCGACTCCATGCCGGCGGTGCAGACCGCCGTGGCGGCATACCCGTCCCAGCTGGTCGGGCCGACCACCTCGCCGCGCCGGCTGGCGTCGACCCAGGCCTGCACCTCCCGGTCGTAGGCCACGGCGAAACGCGCCCGGTAGTCGCCGGGGACCGTGCCGCCCCAGGTGCCGGGCTCTGTGCTGGGCCCAGTGCCGCCCGCGCCTGCCCATGTCAGGTGGAGGCTCGAGAGGTTCTGGCCGACCGTCACGGTGCCCCGCTCGGCGACTGCCTCGCAGCGCACCTCGTAGCCGACCTGCGCGTTGACGAAGACCTCCGAGGTGACCATGCCTCCGCCCTCCATGCGGAAGAGGGCGACCTGCGGGTCACGCACCCCCTCCTGCGCGGCACTGGTCGGCGTCGGCGACAGCACGGTGATCTCGGTGACCTCCTCCCCGAAGAGGAACCGGGCCACGTCGACCTCGTGCACGAGCGAGTCACGCACGATCATCTCGCTGCGAAACGAGGGGTCGGGCACGGACTTGTTCCGGTGGATGTTGTGCAGCAGCAGGGTCCGGCCGAGCTGCCCGCTGTCGAGCACCTGCTTCATCTGGACGTACTCGGGGTCGAACCGGCGCATGAAGCCGACCTGCACGAGCGGCCGGCCACCCTTCGCCTCCGCCTCGACCACCCGCAGCGACGACTCGCTGTCCATGGTCAACGGCTTCTCGCAGAGCACGTACCTGCCGTGCTCGAGGCAGGCGAGCACCTGCTCCTCGTGGACGAAGCCGGGTGAGGCGATGATGACGGCATCGACCTCGTCGTCGGCGACGAGGTCGAGCGGGTCGGCGATGGTGCGGACTCCCTCGAAGCCGGCGGCGAGGCGGGCGGCCCGTGCCCCGTCGGGGTCGGAGACCGCCACCAGACGGGCACCAGCGACGCGGCGGGCCACGCGCTCGGCGTGGTCGGCTCCCATCAGGCCCACACCGATGATGCCGACCCTGAGCGGTGGTGTCATGGCGTGGTGCTCCTCGGGCTGGTGCGGGCCGGCGCGACCAACGGGCGCTGGCGGGCCTTGTGGTCGATGTAGTCGGCGTAGGCGGTGCGGGTGGTCTCGAGCTCGGCGACCTCGCTGACCGGCACGTCCCACCACGACGCGCTGTCGGGCGCGTAGACGGTCGGGTCGGTCTCGACGTGGATGACGACCGGCCCCCCGTCGGCCGGCCAGGCCTTGGCCTCCTTGACGGCCTGGGCCAGCTCGTCGGCCGAGTGGACCTCGATGACGTGGGCGCCGAGGCTGCGCGCGTTGGCGGCGAGGTCGACCGGGAGCTTCTCGCCCTCGAGCCGGCCCGAGGCCGCGTCACGGAAGCGGTACCTCGTGCCGAACCGCTGGGAGCCGAGCGACTCCGACAGCGAGCCGATCGAGTGGAACCCGTGGTTCTGCACCAGCACCACGACGACCTTGACGCGCTCCTGCACGGCCGTGACGAGCTCGGTCGGCATCATGAGCCAGCCGCCGTCGCCGACCATCGCGAACACGTCGCGGTCGGGCTCGGCCAGCCGGATGCCGATCGAGGCCGGCACCTCGTAGCCCATGCAGGAGTAGCCGTACTCGACGTGGTAGGCCTTGCGGTCGCGCACCCGCCACAGCTTGTGCAGGTCGCCGGGCATCGAGCCGGCGGCGCAGAGCACGACGTCGCGGGGGTCGGTGAGCTCGTTGACCGCACCCAGCACCTGGGCCTGGGTGAGCAAGCCGGGGGCGAGGGCGTCGGTCACCTCGGCCGGCGGGTGGTAGGCCGCCTCCACCTGCGCGTCCCACTCGGCCCACAGCTGCGCCTGCCGCTCCCGGTAACCGGGCTCCACGGCATACCCCTCCAGGGCCTGCGTGAGCGCGCTGAGGGCCTCGCGGGCGTCGGCGACGACGGACAGGCCGGCGTGCTTGCCGGCGTCGAACCGGGCGATGTTGATGTTGACGAAGCGGACATCCTTGTCCTGGAAGGCGGTCCGCGAGGCGGTGGTGAAGTCGCTCCACCGCGTGCCGACGCCGATCACCAGGTCGGCCTCGGCGGCGAGCGCGTTGGCAGCGGTGGTGCCCGTGGAGCCGATGGCCCCCATCTCCTGGGCGTGCGCGTGCGGCAGCGACCCCTTGCCGGCCTGGGTCTCACCCACCGGTATGCCGGTCTGCTCGCACAGCGCGCGCAGCGCCTCCTCGGCGCCGGAGTAGTGCACGCCGCCCCCAGCCACGATGAACGGCCGCTTCGCGGCGCGCACCAGCGCGGCGGTGTCGTCGATGTCGACCTGCTCCGCCGGTGGGCGGGCGACGCGCCAGACCCGCTCGGCGAACAGCTCGACCGGCCAGTCGAAGGCCTCGGCCTGCACGTCCTGCGGCAGGGCGATGGTCGCCGCGCCGGTCTCGACCGGGTCGGTCAGCACGCGCATGGCCCCCAGCAGGGCGGCCGGCAGTTGCTCGGGCCGGTTGACCCGGTCGAAGAACTTCGACAGCGGGCGGAAGGCGTCGTTGACGGTGACGTCGGGGGCAGCGGGCTGCTCGAGCTCCTGCAGCACCGGCCCGGAGACCCGGGTGGCGAAGGTGCCGGACGGCAGCAGCAGCACCGGGATCCGGTTGATCGTCGCGAGCGCCGCACCGGTGAGCATGTTGGTCGAGCCGGGTCCGACCGACGCGGTGCACGCCCAGGTCTGCAGCCGGTCCTTCTGGCGGGCGTAGGCCACCGAGGTGTGCACCATGGCCTGCTCGTTGCGGGCCAGCACGTAGGGCAGCGGGTTCTCCTCCTCACGGCCCTCGTGCTCCAGCTCGTTCTGCAGCAGCGCCTGCCCGAGTCCAGCGACGTTGCCGTGGCCGAAGATGCCGAAGCACCCGGCGAAGAGCCTCTGCCGCTGTCCGTCGCGCTCGCTCCACTGGTTGGCCAGGAACCGCACCACGGCCTGCGCCACGGTGAGCCGGACGGTCTGGGTGTCGGTCATCACTGCCCTCCGAGCGGGAGTCGCGGGTCGACGTCCTGGGACGTCCAGGTCTGGCGCACCCAGCCGTGCGCGGGGTCGTCGCAGATCAGCCAGGCGCGCTCGGCCCCGGGACCTGCCATGACGTTGAGGTAGTAGAGGTCGTAGCCGGGCGGGGCCATCGCCGGCCCGTGCCAGCCGTGGGGCACCAGCACGACGTCGCCGGTGCGCACCTCCGCCATGACGTCGATCGGGCGGTCGTCGGTGCCGTAGACCCGCTGGTAGCCAACGGGATCGGCACCCTCGGGCGCCGGGGCGCCGCCCTCGACCTGGGTCTCGAAGTAGTAGATCTCCTCGAGCTCGGTCTCGACGCCCTCGCGCTCCTCGTCGTGCTTGTGCGGCGGGTAGGAGCTCCAGTTGCCGCCCGGGGTGATGACCTCGCAGGCGATGATCGAGTCGGCCCCGAGCACCCCGGGGATGCCGAAGTTGCGCACCTCGCGGCTGGCGATGCCGGCGCCGCGCAGCTCGACGGGCACCTCGCCCGCCTCGACGTGGCGGAACGCGGGGGTGTGCCGGGCGGACGCCCGCGCCCCGCAGACCGCCAGCCGGGCGGGGCCGCCGGTGGCGGTCACGGTCAGGGCCGTGTCGCGGGCGACGTAGGCGACGTCGGTCGGGCCGGCGAACACCGACGGGCGGCCGGCGAGGGCGGCCTTACCCTCCCCGCACTCCACGGTCACCGACCCCGCGAGCGGCACGACGACGTGCTCCCACTCCCCGGCCGGGACCTCGCGGCTCTCCCCCTCGGCCAGCCGGCCGGCATACAGGCTGGTGTGCTGCCAGCCCTCGACACCGGCGTCGATGACGACGTCCCAGCCGTCTCGAGCGGCGGAGCCCAGGGGGCGCACCCAGCGGTCGTTGTCGCTCATCGGGCTCCTCCGTGCACCAGCTCGGCAGCGATGTCGACGGCGGCGGCGACGTCACCATCGGGCGGGAAGAGCAGGGCCCGTCCGACGACCAGGCCACGGACTGCCGGCAGGTCGAGAGCCCTGCCCCACGACGCGTAGGTGTCCTGCGGGTCGCCCTGCGGGTCACCGCCGAGCAGCAGGGTCGGCAGCGTGGTGGCGTCCATCACCCGGGGCAGGTCGTCGACCACCGGCAGCTTCAGCCAGGTGTGGGCGCTGGTGGCGCCGAGGCCGGAGGCGATGTGGATCGACCTGATGGTCGAGTCGGGGTCGAGCAGGTTGGTCACGCGGCCGTCGCGGCGGGTCGACAGGAACGGCTCGACCATCGCCATCAGCCCGTGCTCCGCCAGCTCCGTGATGGCTGTGGCGCTGGCCTCCAGCGTGGAGACCGTGCCCGGGTCGTCGAGGTCGATGCGGGTGAGCATCTTGCCGCCGTCGAGGCCGCCGGCGGCGATGTCGCGGGCCCGGTAGGCGGTGAAGCGGTCGTCGAGCTCGAAGGTGGAGCCCTGCAGGCCGCCGCGGTTCATCGAGCCGATGACGACCTTGCCCTCGAGCGCACCGAGCAGCAGCAGGTCGTCCAGGATGTCGGGTGTGCCGAGCACGCCGTCGACCCCGGGGCGCGACACCGCGGTGGCGAGGCGACCCAGCAGCTCGCTGCGGCTGGCCATCGCACTCCTGTCGTCGCGGACGCCGAGCGCCCCTCGGGCCGGGTGGTCGGCGGCCACGATGAGCAGGCGGCCGTCGGGCCCGACGAGGTCGCGCCGGCGGCGGTCGGCCCACGACTGCGTGATGCGGTGCGGGTCGCGCACCCGGATCTCGGTCAGGTCGGCGACCGACACGGTCGGGCTGGTCGACATCACGCCTCCTCTGCGGCGGCGTGTGCCGCGATGGGCTCGCGAGAGGCCAGGTGCTCCTCGACCTCGGCCTCGGTGGGCATGGCGGTGGAGCACTCCAGCCGCGAGGCGACGATGGCTCCCGCGACGTTGGCGAACGTCAGGATGCGGCGCAGGTCCCAGCCGTTCAGCAGGCCGTGGCACAGGGCGCCGCCGAAGGCGTCACCCGCGCCGAGGCCGTTGACCACCTCGACCGGGAACGGCGGCACCTCCACCCGCTCGTCGCTGGTGGCGGCGAGCACCCCTTTGGGTCCCTGCTTGACGATGGCCAGCTCGACACCGCGCTCGAGCAGGGCGTCGGCGGCGCGCTGGGGGTCGGTCTCCCCCACCGCCACCTCGCACTCCTCGCGGTTGCCCACCGCCACGGTCACGTGCTCGAGCGCCGCGGCGACCTGGGCGCTGGCCTCCTCGGGGTGCGGCCAGAACATCGGCCGGTAGTCGAGGTCGAGCACCGTGTGGCGGCGTCGGCCCCGGGCCTCCCAGGCTGCGAAGTGCGCGGTGCGACTCGGCTCCTGCGACAGACCGGTCACCGTGGCCCAGAAGATCTGCGCCTGTCTGATGGCCTCGAGCGGCAGCTCGTCGGCCTCGATCATCAGGTCGGGGGCGATCGGGTAGCGGTAGAAGTACAGCGGGAAGTGGTCCGGCGGGAAGATCTCGCAGAAGGTGACGGGGGTCGGAGGGCCGTCCACCTCGGTGATGAAGGTCGGGTCGACCCCCAGGCGGGCGGCCTCGGCGCGCACGTAGCGGCCGAAGGCGTCGCGGCCGGTGCGGGTGATGAGGGCTGCGCGGCGACCGTAGCGGGCAGCCGCCACCGCGACGTTGGTGGCACTGCCGCCGAGGAACTTCTGGAAGGTCTGCACGTCTTCGAGGCCCACCCCGCTCTGCAGCGGGTAGATGTCGGCGCTGATGCGCCCCATCGCCACCAGGTCGTATGCCGCGCCGTCACCGTTCGCCGTCATGGTCAGATCCCCACACCGGAGCGCTGTGCCGCCAGCCCCAGCAGGTAGTAGAGGCTGGTGCGGACATCGTCCACGGGTCCGCCCCCGTTCGGCTCAGCCGCCAGGATGGTGTCCTGCTCGAGGACGTACCACCCGGCATACCCGTGGTCCTCCAGCGCCGTGACGATCGCGGCGACGTCGACGTCGCCCTGGCCCAAAGGCACGTACATGCCGCCGGACACCGCCTCGGTGTAGGTGGCCTCACCGGACCGGACCTTGCGGGCCCAGTCGAGGCGGACGTCCTTGAGGTGCACGTGGGCGATGCGGTCGGGGTGCTGCCGGGCGACCCGCACCGGGTCACCGCCGCCGATGAGCAGGTGCCCGGTGTCGAGGCACAGGCCGATGCTGCTGCCGGCGAGCACGCGCTCGGTCTCCTCTCCGCTCTCGACCATCGTGCCGACGTGCGGATGCAGGGTGGCCACCAGGCCGCGGGCGGCGGCCGCCTCGCGGATGCGGTCGAGGTTGTACAGGAGGGTCGTCCAGCCGGTGTCGTCGAGCACGGGCCGGGTGTCGTAGCCCTCCTGACCGGTGGCCGCGGCGAGCACGACGGTCGAGGCGCGGGCGACCACGAGAGCCTCCATGGCCCGCTCCACCTCCGGCAGCGGGTCGTGGTCCGGGTCGTGCAGCACGACGGGCACGAACTGTCCCACGGCCCGCAGGCCCTTGGTGGCCAGCAGGTCGGCCTTGGCGTCGGGGTCGGCGGGCAGGAAGTCGTCGGGCCCGAACTCGGTGGCGGCCAGGCCGACGTCGCTCATCTCGTCGAGCACGGTGGCCGAGTCGTACTGCCAGCCCCAGCCCGGGACCTCGCAGACACCCCACGAGATGGGGGCACCCGCGACTCGCTCCTCCAGCGGCAGGATCGTGGTGCTCACAGGGTCTCGATCTCCTCCAGGCGCACGGGGCGCCCCTCGTGGCGGGACAGCTCACAGGCCTCGGCGATGCGGAACGCCTGGAGGGCGTCCTCGACGGTGCACGGCGTGGGGCGGTCGCCCTTGGCGACCTCGGCGAACGCGGTCAGCTCGGCCCGGTAGGCCGGCAGGAAGCGCTCCATGAACGACCAGTGCTGGGGGCCGTGGGGGAAGTCGACGTCCTCCTCGGCCGAGCGGAAGGCGAGCGAGTCGTCGAGGCCGACCGCCATGGCGCCCTTGCTGCCGTGCGCCTCCATGCGCACGTCGTGGCCACCGCCGTTGTAGCGGGTGGAGGAGACGAGGGCGAGGGTGTCGTCGTCGAGGGTGAGCAGGGCGGCCGCGGTGTCGACGTCGCCGGCCTCGCCGAAGAAGGGCTCACCCTTGTTGGCGCCGGCGGCGTAGACCGTGACCACCTCGCGGCCGGTCACGAACCGCAGGATGTCGAAGTCGTGCACGTTGCAGTCGCGGAAGATGCCACCGCTGGTCGGGATGTAGGCGGCGTGGGGCGGGGACTGGTCGTGGGTCGCGGCCCGGATGGAGTGCACGAAGCCGAGCTCCCCGCCCCGCACGGCCTGCGCGAGGCGCTGGTAGCCGCGGTCGAACCGGCGCTGGAAGCCGACGTGCACCGGCACGTCGCTGCTCGCAGCCAGCTTGGCGAGGTTGAGGGTCTCGGCGAGGGTCGACGCCACCGGCTTCTCGCAGAAGGTCGGCACCCCCGCCTCGACCCCCTGGCGCAGCAGCGGGGCGTGGGCCGGGGTGGCGGCCGCGATGACGAACCCGTCGACCCGCGACGCCAGCAGGGCCTCGACGTCCGGGGCGAAGGTGGCACCCAGCGCGGCGGCGACCTCCCGCGCGGCGTCGGCGTTCGCGTCGGTCACCACCAGCTCGTCGACGAAATCCAGACCGAGGAGGGTCTCGGCGTGGAAGGCGCCGATCCGTCCCACACCTGCGAGCCCGATCCTCATTGACCAACTCCATCCACGTCGTCGCGTCGTGTCGTCGTTCTCCCCGCCTCCGCTGCCGGAGGCCCGGCCGGACGCGGGGCCGGGTGCTGTGGTTCAGCGTGGCGCCGCTCCGCAGGCGTGTCAACTCCATGTCCTGACATTCTCACGTGCTGTCTAACGGACGTCAGGAACCGCTACTCTGCGCCCATGGCCAAGCAGCTCGACCTCCGCATCGACCGCGGGTCACCGGTGCCGCTGTACCACCAGCTCGCCGAGCAGCTGGGCCAGGCGATCGCGTCCGGCGCCCTGCAGCCCGGCGACCCCTTCGAGAACGAGATCGCCCTCGCCGACCGCCTCGGCCTCTCGCGCCCCACGGTACGCCGGGCGATCCAGGAGCTCGTGGGCCAGGGGCTGCTGCTGCGCAGGCGCGGTCTCGGCACCACCGTCGCGAACCGGCAGATCCACCGGCGGGCCGAGCTCACCAGCCTGTTCGACGACCTCAAGCGCTCAGGCGACGCCGAGCCCAGCACCCGGGTGCTCGAGCACGAGATCGTGCACGACGAGCGGGCCGCCGCTGCGATGGGCCTGCCGCCGGACACACCCCTGCTGTCGGTCGTGCGGCTGCGCCAGGCCGGCGACCTGCCCCTGGCGGTGATGCACAACTGGCTGCCCCCGCAGTACAGCGACATCACCCGCGAGGAGCTCGAGAAGGACGGCCTGTACGCCGTGCTCCGCGTCCGCGGCGTCCGGCCGGTGGTGGCCCACCAGCGGATCGGGGCTCGCACACCGACCCCCACAGAGCGCCGGCACCTCGACCTGCGGCCCTCCCAGCCGGTGCTCACCATGACGCGCAGCGCCTTCGACGCGGTGGGAAACCCGGTCGAGTACGGCGACCACTGCTACCGGGCTCAGGACTACACGATCGAGGTCATGATCGACCAGCGCTGACGTGCTGTTGACCAACATGGCCTGCGCTTGACCAACCGTGCCCGAACCCGGGCTCATTCCAGACATTCTCGGCGCAGACCTCAGCGCTCCCCGCTTCTTAGTGTGGTCGGCATTTCCGCGCCTGGCGCGGACCTGTCGGGACAGCCGTCCCGCCGCAACCCAAGGAGTGTCATGAAGCGCGTCTCTGCCCGCCTCGCCCTCGCCGCCTCCGGCGTCGCCGCCGTCACCTGCGCCAGCCTGGGGGTCGCCGCCGCGGCCCCGGCCGGGTCCACCACCGGCGAGGTCCCCTCCTTCTCGGAGTTCCTCGACAGCAGCTACCGCGATGTCGACGACCAGTACATCGTCAACGGCGACGAGCCCGAGATGAGCACGGGCGGCATGCGGATCTTCTACGACCGCATGGTCGACCCGAAGGAGCCGCACACCGACGAGGACTCGCTCATCGTCAACACCGTCGGCGGCCAGGACGACAGGTGGAGCACCGCCCAGGTCGGGAACCTGACCTACTGCGTGAGCACCAAGTTCGGTGCCGACCACTCCCGCATCGTCTCGGCGATGGCCGGCGGCGCCGGGCTGTGGGAGGCGGCGTCGTCGAAGGTCAACTTCGTCTACGTGCCGACCCAGGACGCCAACTGCAACACCCGCAACAACAACGTGGTGTTCTCGGTGGAGCCCGTCGCGACGACCCAGTACATCGCCCGCGCGTTCTTCCCCAGCAGCCCCAAGCGCTCGCGCAACGTGCTCGTCGACGACTCGATCTGGACGTCCGGCTCGTGGACGCCCACCAACATCCTCGGCCACGAGCTCGGCCACACCCTCGGTTTCCGCCACGAGCACACCCGCCCCGAAGCAGGCACCTGCTTCGAGGACAACAACTGGCGCCCGCTGACCCCCTACGACAGCGCGTCGATCATGCACTACCCGCAGTGCAACGGGACGTCCGACGACCTGAGCTTCACCAGCAGCGACGGCGCCGGCGTGCGCGCGCTCTACGGCAGCTGACCAGCTGGTCCCGGAGCGCCGGGACCGCCGGCTCCGGTGCACGACGAAGGCCCGGCCCCCCCCGCGGGGACCGGGCCTTCGGCAGTGCAGCGGTGTGCTGGGTCAGCCGGCGACGACGTCCAGCTTGACCGTGGCCTGCACCTCCGGGTGCAGGCGCACGAGCGCCTCGTGGGCGCCGACGGCCTTGATCGGGTTCTTGATCTCGATCTTGCGGCGGTCGAGCTCCGGGCCACCAGCAGCCTTGACGGCGGCGGCGACGTCGGCACTCGAGACGGCGCCGAAGAGGCGGCCGGACTGACCGGCGTGGGCCTCGACCTTCACCGGCTTGGCCTCGAGGTTGCCCTTGATGGACTTGGCCTCCTCGAGGGTCCTGACCGCACGGACCTCCCGGCCCTTGGCGATGGCGTCGACCTGCTTCTGCCCGCCCTTGGTCCACGCGGTGGCCAGGCCACGGCGGAACAGGAAGTTGCGGGCGTAGCCGTCCTTGACGTCGACGACGTCGCCGGCGGTGCCGAGGTTGGACACGTCGTGGGTGAGAATGACCTTCATTTCAGTTCCTCCTCGAACCCGGGTCAGCGAGAGCTGCTGGAGTAGGGCAGCAGCGCCATCTCGCGGGCGTTCTTGACCGCGGTGGCGATGAGCCGCTGCTCCTGGACGGACACACCGGTCACCCGGCGAGCGCGGATCTTGCCGCGGTCGGAGATGAACTTGCGCAGCAGCGCGGTGTCCTTGTAGTCGATGTTCTCGACCTTCGCCGCCTTCAGCGGGTTGGCCTTCTTCTTGGGCTTGCGCACAACGGGCTTGGCCATCGTGGTGCTCTCCTTCTGCTGAGCAACTCAGCGGATGAGCCCTGGTGTCCCAGGGATGGTGTTCTTACGTCTTGCTGGTGGCATGGCCGCCCGCTCGCGCACGCGGCATACCGGAAGGTCCTGAACCGGAGCGGATCAGAAGGGGGGCTCGTCGTAGGACGGCGCGCCGCCGCCCCAACCGCCACCCTGCTGGCCACCCTGCTGCGGGGCGCCCTGCTGGCCACCGGAGGGACCGGTCGCCCACGGGTCGTCCTGCTGGCCGCCACCCTGCTGGCCGCTCCAGCCGCCACCCTGCTGGCCGCCGCCGAAGCCACCGCCGCCGCCACCACCGCGCTGGGTCTTGTTGACCTTGGCGGTCGCGTAGCGCAGCGACGGGCCGACCTCGTCGACCTCCATCTCGATGACCGTGCGCTTCTCGCCCTCCTTGGTCTCGTAGGAGCGAGACTTCAGGCGGCCGGACACGATCACGCGGGTGCCGCGCTGCAGGGACTCGGCGACGTTCTCGGCTGCGTCGCGCCACACGGAGCAGCGCATGAACAGCGTCTCGCCGTCCTTCCACTCATTGCTCTGCCGGTCGAACGCGCGCGGCGTGGAGGCCACGGTGAAGTTCGCGACGGCAGCACCGGAGGGGGTGAAGCGCAGCTCCGGGTCCCCGGTGATGTTGCCGATGATGGTGATGACGGTGTCGCCAGCCATGAAGCGGATCCCCCTGTCGGGTGGTGGTTCAGGTGTGTGTCGTGGGCTGTCAGGCGCCGGGGCGCAGCAGCTTGGTGCGCATGACCGACTCGTTGAGGTTGAGCTGGCGGTCCAGCTCCTTGGCCGTGGCCGGCTCAGCAGTCATGTTGACGACGGCGTAGATGCCCTCGGACTTCTTCTTGATCTCGTACGCGAGACGACGACGACCCCAGATGTCGACGTTGTCCACGGTGCCGCCGTCCTTGGTGACGACGGTGAGGAACTTCTCGAGCGACGGAGCGACCGTCCGGTCGTCGAGCTCCGGGTCGAGGATGACCATGAGTTCGTACTGACGCATGCTTGTAACCCGCCTCCTTTGGTCTTTAGCGGTCACGGTCTCTCCGTGACAGGAGGGTTGCAGTGCGATCCCCCGTCAGGCACCGCTTGTGCGTATGCCGCGGGGGAACCTGACAAGGGTACCCGCAGCGGGCGACTGGGCGTAATCGGTCATCCACAACCCCGGGCTCCACGGGCCGGTCAGCCGATGCGGACGATGAGCTGGTCGCGGGCACCGGCGAAGCCGCCAGCGAGCTCGTCCTCGTCGGCCTCGTCCGTCACCGGCTCCTCGGCCAGCTCCTCAGCAGGCTCCTCGGCCGGGCGCGCGGAGGCGGTGCGCCAGACGCGCCAGACGAGGTACAGCACGGCCGCCACGCGCAGGGCCAGGAACACGGCATACCAGGGGGCCGGCAGGCCGCGGTCGGCCTTGCTCATGCCCCCGATGTAGAGCCACACCATGGCGAAGTGCATCGCCTCGGCCCCTGCCCAGAGCAGGTGGTCGCGCCAGCGCAGGCCGCACAGCGCCAGCAGGGGCAGCAGCCACAGCGACGCCTGCACCGGGAAGCTCTTGCCGGTGACCAGGGCGACGCCCACGAGCACCACCGAGACCTCCGCGACCGACGGTCGCCGGTTCGCGCCGAGGGCGAGGAGGGCGCCCGCGAGCACCGCGGCGACCACACCGATGACGGCGAGGGCCGTGACCAGCCCCTCCGGGAGGGGGTGCCCGAGGAGCTGGGGGATGATCCACGGCGACCCCAGGCCCGCGCCGCCACCGGCCCAGGCCGTGAACGGGGCCGTGACGGCGTCGCGGTTCGAGACCAGGAACGGCAGCATCACCACGGCGGCCGCGGCGCCCGCCCCCGCGAGCGCCCGGCCCACGACCGGCAGCCGGCCACTGCGCAGGCCCAGCAGGAGCAGCGCGAGGAGCACCAGCAGGGGGTAGGTGCGGGCGGTGGCCGCCAGGCCGAGCAGCGCCCCCGCCAGCACCGGCCAGCGCCTCGACCACGCCCACAGCCCCGCCGCCACCAGGGCGACGCCGAACACGTCGGCGGAGACCAGGGGCGAGATCACCAGCAGCGGGCTCGCCGCCACCACCGCGGCGTCGGCTGCGTGCCGCGGACGCGCCGCCGCGGTGAGGTAGACCGTGGCGGCGACGAGCGCAGCCGCGAGCACCGCCCACAGCAGGAAGTACCAGCGGGTCTGCTCGAGCACACCGCCGTCAGGGACCAGTCCCCCCACCAGGGCCATGAGGCTCCCGGTCAGCACCGGGTGGTCGAGCGAGGCCGTGCCGGTCAGGTAGCCGCCGAGGCCGGCGTCGAGGTTACCGAGCCGGTAGAGCGCCGGCAGGTCCGAGAAGCAGGCACGCCAGAACTGGTCGGTGCCGTTCCACCCGTTGGCGACGCAGTGACCGCGCTGGGCGACCCCGAGGCCGACCATCGCCGTCGAGAGCACCAGCAGGGGCGTGACGGTGGCCAGCCAGGACCGGGCCCGGGCGGAGGCATGGCGTCCCAGCGGGCCCCCGACCACCGCGAGCGCGCCGTCACCCCCCTGACCGGTCACGGCGCAGTGGTCTGGCCGCCGCCAGGGAGGATCGTTTCGCTGGGAGTCGGTTCGACGGTGGTCAGCGTCGGCTTGGGCGGCCTGTTGGTCTTCGTCGGCTTCGGCGTATCCGTCTTGGTCGTGGGCCGGGTGGTCGTCGTCGTGGTCGTCGTGGTCGTCGTGGTCGTGGTCGAGGACGAGGTGCGCGTCGGCGTCGGGGTCGGCACCTTCTCGTCGCCCACACCGGCCCGCTCAGGGAACTCGAGCACCTTCTCGCCCTTGAGGGCGCCCTCCATGAAGTCGGTCCAGATGCGCACCGGGACGGTGCCACCGGTGAGCTCGCCCGACGTGCCCGGGCCGAAGAGGCCGGGGACCTCGTTCATCGGCTGCGGGGTGCCGTCCTTGTCCTTGTAGATCCCGACGGCGGTGGCCAGCTGCGGGGTGAACCCGTCGAACCAAGCCGCGTAGTTGCCGCTGGTGGTGCCGGTCTTGCCGGCAGCGGGCCGGCCCAGCCGGCTGGCGAAGGTGCCCGTGCCGTCCTCGACGACCTCGGTCATGGCGTCGATGGTGTCGGCCATCACGTCCTTGTCGAAGACCGCCTTCTTGCTGATCTTCGCCTTGTAGTCGAGGTCGCCGGGGCCGCCCTTGACCGACGCGATGAGGTACGGCGTGGCCCGGACGCCGTTCGCGGCGATGGTCGCGTAGGCGTTGGCCATGTCGATGACCCGCACGTCGTCGGTACCGAACACGTTGGCGTAGTTCTCGCCGAGCTTGGGCTGCTTTCGGGCGGCCGCCGTCTTGTCGTCGGGCAGGCCGGCCGAGATCGCCGCGGCCTTGGTCTTCTTCGGGGTCACCTCCACGTTGAGCGGGAAGTAGACCGTGTTGACCGAGTGCGCGGTCGCGAAGCGCAGGTCGATCCGACCGAAGGTCTCGTCACTGAAGTTGACGACCTCGCCCTCGGGGTTCTCCTCGCTCTTGAACTCCTCGAAGAACTGCGGGCTCTGGCCGGGGTACTTCGTCTTGGTGCTGATCTCCTCCTGGAGGGCGGCGATCAGGGTGAAGACCTTGAACGTCGAGCCGGCCTGCATGGTGGCGTCGACCGCGGCGTTGAACTGCACCTTCTGGTAGTTCTCGCCGCCGTACATCGCCTTGATCGCGCCGTTGCCCGGCTGGATCGCGACGAGACCGGCCCGCAGGCCCTCGGCGCCCTTGCCCTTGGGCATCCGCTTCTCGACCGCGGCGACCGCCGCCTTCTGGTCGTTCCTGTCGATGGTCGTGACGATCTTGTAGCCGCCCCGGTCGATGTCGGCGTCGGTGAGCTTGAGCTTGGTGCGCAGCTCCTTCTTCACCTCGTTGGTGAGGTAGCCGCTCGGGCCGCTGGCGCCCTGGCGTGCCTTGTACGACACGACCTTGGGGAAGCTCATCTTCGCGCGCTGCCCCTGGTCGAGCCAGCCCTCGCCGACCATGCCGTCGAGGACGTAGTCGACCCGCGACTCGGCGTTCTTCTTCTGCTCGGCGCCCAGGCCCGGGTCGTAGTACGACGGGCCCCGGATCACGGAGGCGAGCAGGGCGCCCTCGGCTGCGTTGAGCTTGGAGACGTCCTTGTTGAAGTAGGCCTTGGCGGCGGTCTGGATGCCGTAGGCGCCGCGGCCGTAGTAGATGGTGTTGAGGTAGTCCTCGAGGATCTGGTCCTTGGACTTCTGCTTGGCGATCTTGATCGAGATCAGGATCTCCTTGCCCTTGCGGCTCAGCGTCTGGTCCTGGGTCAGGAAGTAGTTCTTGACGTACTGCTGGGTGATGGTGGAGCCACCCTGGGTGGCCCCGCCGCGCAGCCCCACCCACACCGCGCGCGCGATGCCGGTCGGGGAGATGCCGGAGTTCTCGTAGAAGTTGCGGTCCTCAGCGGCGAGGTGCGCCTGCTGCACGGACTTCGGGATCTTCGACAGCTCGACGGACTCGCGGTTGACCTCGCTGATCCGGTCGATCTCGGTCTTGCCGTCCGAGTAGTAGATGACCGAGGCCTGGGCGTCGGCCAGGTCGTTCGGCTCCGGGATGTCGGTCGACGCGTAGGCGACGAAGAAGCCGATGACGCCGAGCAGGGCAGCGCCGAGCGCGGCGAGGCCGAGGCGCTTCCCCCACAGTCGGCCGTCGAAGCCCTGCTTCTGCTGCTTGGCCTTGGACTGGCGGGCCTTGGCCTGGGCTCGCGTCTTCGGCGCCTGGGCACGCGTCTTGGGACGTGGAGTGCTCATCAAACCTTCTCGATCGACACACGGGCGGACCGTCGATGCCGACGGTCCGTCCCTCAGTATGACCATGATTTCTGGAAGTAGTCATTCTGCAGGTGGACCACAGGCCCCCTGACCTGCACAATCACGCCACCGAGCGGGACAGAGCCCCGAGCCGGACCCGCCGCCCACGAACGCGGTCGCGCCGTCAGGCGGCGCGGGGACACCGGGTGGGTGAACGGCCATCCGGACGGGTGAGTTCCCGGATGACCCGCGCGGGCTATATCGCTCCGATATATCTGATGCTAGGTTGCACCTGACATACCTCGAGTTTGTCACGTCGAACCACCCCCCTGCCCTGCACGGAAGGAGACCTCATGCCCCGACGCGCCGACCTGCTGGCCTTCGCGGTGCTCGGCCTCCTCCACGAGAGCCCGATGCACGGCTACGAGCTGCGCAAGCGGCTCAACGCCGCGCTCGGCGCCTTTCGGGCCCTGTCCTACGGGACGCTCTACCCCTGCCTGCGCACCCTCCTCGAACGCGGCTGGATCACCGACGCCCCAGCGGGCACGACCCCCGGCACCGCCGGGAGCCGACGCGCGCGGATCGTCTACGAGCTCACGGCCGAGGGCAAGGAGCACTTCCAGGCCCTCGTGCGCGACTCGGGGCCGGCCGCGTGGGAGGACGACACCTTCGACGTCCACTTCGCGTTCTTCGCCCGCACCGAGGCGGAGGTACGACTGCGCATCCTCGAGGGGCGTCGCAGCCGCCTCGAGGAGCGGCTGGCCAACATCCGCGCCGCGGCCGCCAAGAACCGTGAGCGGCTCGACGCCTACACCGCCGAGCTCCAGCGCCACGGCCTCGACTCCGCCGAGCGCGAGGTGCGCTGGCTGACCGAGCTGATCACCGCAGAGCGCAACCAGCCGGGCCTGCGCACGCAGGACGTCCCGGCCCCCCAAGACCCGTCAAACACCCCTTGATGAGAACCAAAGGAGATTCCATGGGAACCGTGCGCGTCGCCATCGTCGGCGTCGGCAACTGCGCCAGCTCGCTGGTGCAGGGAGTCGAGTACTACAAGGACGCTGACCCGTCGGGCACCGTCCCCGGGCTCATGCACGTCCAGTTCGGCGACTACCACGTCAAGGACGTCGAGTTCGTCGCTGCGTTCGACGTCGATGACAAGAAGGTCGGCAAGGACCTCGCCGAGGCCATCAACGCCTCCGAGAACAACACCATCAAGATCGCGGACGTCCCGACCACCGGCGTCACGGTGCAGCGCGGCCACACCCTCGACGGCATCGGCAAGTACTACGCCCTGACCATCGAGGAGTCCGCGGCCGAGCCGGTCGACGTCGTCAAGGTGCTCAAGGACAACCAGGTCGACGTCCTGGTCTCCTACCTGCCGGTGGGTTCGGAGGAGGCCGACAAGTTCTACGCCCAGTGCGCCATCGACGCCGGCGTGGCCTTCGTCAACGCCCTCCCCGTGTTCATCGCCTCCGACCCGGAGTGGGCGGCGAAGTTCGAGGCCGCGGGTGTGCCGGTCATCGGTGACGACATCAAGAGCCAGGTCGGTGCCACCATCACCCACCGCGTCATGGCCAAGCTGTTCGAGGACCGCGGCGTCACGCTCGACCGCACCTACCAGCTGAACGTCGGCGGCAACATGGACTTCAAGAACATGCTCGAGCGCGAGCGCCTCGAGTCCAAGAAGGTCTCCAAGACCCAGGCCGTCACCTCGAACCTCAACGGCCCGCTGGCCGGCAAGATCGAGGACAAGAACGTCCACATCGGCCCGTCCGACTACGTCGCGTGGCTCGACGACCGCAAGTGGGCCTACGTGCGCCTCGAGGGCCGCGCGTTCGGCGACGTGCCGCTGAACCTCGAGTACAAGCTCGAGGTCTGGGACTCCCCGAACTCGGCCGGCATCATCATCGACGCCATCCGGGCGGCGAAGATCGCCAAGGACCGCGGCATCGGCGGCGCCCTGATCAGCGCCTCGTCCTACCTGATGAAGTCCCCGCCCGTGCAGCGCGAGGACACCGAGGGCCGCACCAAGCTCGAGGCCTTCATCGCCGGCACCGAGGAGCGCTGAGGGACGCGCTGACCCAGCGCTTCCCAGCCCCGCACCACCCGGTATGCCGCCCGCTCACCTGAGCGGGCGGCATACCGCTGTCTGCACCCCCGACGTCGTCTGCGGCAGGAACGGGTGAGGGAGGTGCTGGCGGGTCTTGCGCTCGTCGCGCAGACAAAGTCGGGAATGGGGTTGGCGGGGAGGTAGTTGACCGTCCCATGAAGGTGGACATCTGGTCAGACGTCGTGTGCCCGTTCTGCTACGTCGGCAAGCGCCGGCTCGAGGAGGCCCTCGAGTCGTTCGCGCACCGCGACGAGGTCGAGGTCGTCTGGCACAGCTTCCAGCTCGACCCGGGCGCCCCGGCCATCGCCGAGGGCCGCACCGTCGACAGGCTCGCCGCGAAGTACGGCATGACGCTGGAGCAGGCGGTCGCCGCCCAGGAGTCGCTCGCGGCCAACGCGGCCACGGTCGGGCTCGAGTTCAACTGGCGGGAGACCAAGTCGGGCAACACCTTCGACGCCCACCGGCTCATCCACTTCGCCGCGACCCAGGGCCGTGCGGACGCCATGAAGGAGCGGCTGCTGCGCGCCTTCTTCACCGAGGGAGAGCAGATCGGCGACCGCGAGGTGCTGGTGCGCCTCGCCGGTGACGCGGGTCTCGAGGAGGAGCAGGCCCGCGGGGTGCTCGAGTCGCGTGCTCACGCCGAGGACGTGCGGGCCGACATCACCCAGGCCCAGGCCTACGGCATCCGCGGCGTGCCGTTCTTCGTCATCGACGGGAAGTACGGCATCTCCGGCGCGCAGCCGACCGAGCTGTTCACCCAGGCCCTGAACCAGGCGTGGAGCGAGGCCCACCCGCTGCAGATGGTCACCACCGACGGCGACGCCACCTGCGAGGGCGAGAGCTGCGCGGTCTGAGCCGCCGCGGGCCCGGACCAGCCGTCAGCGGCTGACGCGCACCGACTCGAGCACCTTGATCACGACGGCCTCGTCGCTGTCGGCCTCCGGACCGCCGACCGAGCCGGTGAGGTGCACGAAGTCCTGCAGGCCGTCCTCGCGCGGCAGGCCGGTGAACAGGTGGTGCTGGCGGATGGCGATGCCGCGGGGGTCGGTCCAGGCGACGTCGACCCGCACGAACGGCAGCCCGCCGAGCTCGACGTGCTGCATCTCCCCGACGGTGGCGTCCTGGCGGCCCTGCACCGCTCCGGCGAGCTCCATGAGGGCGTCGGCCGGCTGGTCGAGGCCGGGCCTGGTGCCGAGGCGCACGATGACGTTGGCGGTGAACGCCTGCTGTCCGCCGCTCTGTTTGGCGGCAAGGGCGACCGCGGGCACGGAGACCGGCTCCCAGTCGTCCGGGATGTCGAGGGTCACCGACGGCGGGGCCGGGAAGCGGTCGCTCGGGTAGCTCAGGGTGGTCATCTCAGGCCTTCCGTGGGAGTACGGTGCGGGGGCAGGGGTCACGTGGCTCACCACGGCGGGTCGAAGCCGAGGTCGATCTCGATACCGCCGCCGATGCCGAGGGTGGCGCCGATGTCGACCGAGACGCCCACGCGGTCGGCGGAGAACTCGCCGTCGGCCTCGGCGTGGGCCCCGAGGCCGTAGGAGATCTCGCCACCGACGCCGGCGTCGACCGGGCCGAAGTCCTGGTTGATGTTGGCCTCCGCCTTGCCGCCGACGAAGGCGTCGAAGCCGGCGTTGGCCCTCACCCCGTCCAGGCCCAGCGAGAGCCCGGCCTTGGCGTTCGCCTCGCCGCCGACGTAGGCAGAACCGCTCGCGCTGGTGCCGTGGCTGTTGGACCAGGCGCCACTGGTCTTGGCGAGGTAGCCTCCAGCGGTCAGCGCCCCAGCCGTGGTCAGGCCGTCACGGTCGATCGACCAGGTGCCCTCGGACCTGCCCTCGGTGGAGAGCAGGTCGACCGTGGCGTGGGTGCCGTTCTCGTCGCCCCAGGTCGTGTCGTAGACCGAGGCGTCCCACAGCTCCTTCTCGACGCTGCCGAGCTCCAGGCTCACGTCGACGCGCAGGTCGGCCTCGTGCTGGGGGTTGTTGTCGACCCACTCCTTCTCCCAGGTCTTGTTCCATCCCGTCGGGTCCTGGGGAGGAGAGTCCGGGTCGCGCAGGTCGGGCGTGCCGTCGCCGTCGGTGTCGACCTCCTCGCCCGTCGTGTCGTCGTAGCCGTCGCCGTCGCCGTCCCTGGGCACGTCGGCGTCGACGTTGACGGTGGGGTGGTCCGGGTCCCGCGAGTCGGGGGTGCCGTCGTTGTCGTCGTCGGTGTCGCGCGTGTCGGGCGTGCCGTCGCCGTCACGGTCACGGTCGCGCCGGTTCGGGATGCCGTCGCCGTCGGAGTCGCCGTTCCCACCGACGCCGGAGGCCCGCTCCTGCTCCTCGGCCTGCTGGCGCAGCCGGCGCACGAGGGTCTCGAGGTCGCTCGCCTGGTCGTCGAGCGTCTGGCGCAGCACCGGCCACCGCCGGGCGAACGACTGGGCGTCCTCGCCCTGCCAGGCCTCGCGCAGCTGGCGCGCGGCGTCGTCGGCCCGGGTCGACACCCCGGCAAGGTCGCGCTGCGCGGCGGCAAGCCGGTCGGCGATGCTGCGGACGCGGCCCAGGTCCATGCCGTGCGTGTAGCGCTCTGCCATGGCTCCCCCTCGTGTTCAGGCCGTCTGGCGGTGGTTGTGGTGGTGGTGCCGCCCGGCCGGGCACGGCCTTCGTGGCGCGTGCCCGGCGGGTGTGGCCTCAGGCCTTGGACGCCTGGCGCTGCTCCTGGACGTCCTTGCGGGCGGCCTTCTCCATGCGGTCGAGTGACTGCACCGCGTTCTCGATCTGGCTCGAGTGCTTGGGCCACTGGGCCTGGAACGCCGAGGCGTCCGGGCCGCCCCAGTTCGAGCCGAGCTTGCGCACGGCGGCGTCGGCCTTGCTCTGCACCTCGGTGAGGTTCTGCCGAGCCTTGGCGAGGCGGGTGAGGATGTCCTCGACCCGCGCGACGTCCATGCCGTGGGTGAACTGGGTGCTGCCTCCGGCGTTGCCCTCTGCTGTCGCCATGGTCTTCTCCTTGCGCTGCTGAAGTACGGGTGTGGGTGGTGGAGCCGACCCGGTGCGGGTCGGAGCTTCGGGTCAGTGGCCCGAGGCCGCTTCCTGCTGCTTGATGTTCTGGCGCACGTCCTGCACGACCTTCTGCAGCTGCGAGTGCACCTTGGTCAGCTCGGGCTTGTGCGTGCCCTCCCACTGCGAGGCGAACTGCTTGGAGTCCGGCCCCCACCAGTGCTGCTTCAGCTCCTCGACCAGGCTGTCGACGTTGGCCCTGATCGTCTTGATCTTCTGCGCCTGGTTCTCCAGGACCTCGGCCTGCGCGCGGCAGACCGGCGGGTTCAATCCAGCCATCGGTTCCCCTCGTTCCTTCCCTGCGAGGCACCTGCGTGCCTGTCGCGTCCTTGGTGTGGTCAAACCTAGGGGCGGCTCTCCGTGACAACAATGGGGAGCACTCCCCACCCCGCTACCCCGTGTGCTGCGGCACGCGGGTTCCGTCGAGGTCGCCTGAGATTCCGTTGCGCCCCAACGGAACCGGCAGAGCGACCTGGACGAGCTCTGGGTTGCCGCGAGTGACGAGGTAGCCCCGTCCCTCCAGCACCTGGTCCCCGCTGACCCCTCGGTAGTCGACCGAGAACGCCTGCGAGTCGTCGCCGTTGGGCTGGAGCGAGATGCCCGAGCGCCCCCCCCGGAACCCGCCGGCCAGGCCGTAGCTGGAGTTGAAGAACGACGAGTCCGCCTCGGCGATGACGACCTGCTCGGCCCCGAGCAACTCGCGCACGAGGTCGGCGATGGCGTCCTCGCAGCCGCTGTTGTCGAGGTCCTGGGCCCGCTCGACGACGACGAGCATCGAGGCACCGTCGTCGCCGGCGTCGACCACCTGGGCCCGCAGCCGCTCGGCGGCGCTCTCGCAGGCGTCGGCCCCGATCGCGACACCGGCCCACAGGCCCTCGGCCCGGGTCAGCGCGGACTTGCGCGGGCTGAACAGCCACGCCTGCAGGCCGGGGCGCGCCCGCCGGGCCGCCTGCACCATCGTCAGCACGGCGGTGGTCCGCCCGCTGCCGGAAGGACCGAGCACCATGTGCGGGCCCCTCAGCACGTAGCCGACCGGCCGCAGCGTCGTCGAGGAGAGCCCCACGACGGCGCGACCCTCGGCGTCGAGCGCCGGCAACTCGGCGAGCTCGACGCGCTCCGGCAGCGACCGGATGGGCGCTGCCTCCGACCCACCGGCTCGGCGCACGGCCTCGCCGAAGGCCTTGATGGCGCGAGCCTGGGAGGTGCTCTCGGCGGAACCGCCGAGCACGGCGACCTGAACCTCCCGCCCGTGCACGATCGCCCGCCCGGGTGGCGAGGCGAGCGAGAGCACGTCGGACGGCACGTCGAGGCTGAGGTAGTCGTCGACCGAGGCCATGCGCAGCACGACGCGCTGCTGGACGGCCGAGGAGAGGGTCCCCCACATGCCGCTGCGCTGGTCGACCGTCACGACGAGGTGCACGCCGACCGGCCGGCCGTCGGCCGCGATCGAGGTGAGCTCGTCGACCCACTTCTGGCCGGGGCCGTTGTCGTAGGCCTGCGCGAAGGCGGCGAGGCCGTCGACCAGCACGAGGATGCGCGGCTCGTCCCGGGCCCCCGAGAGCCGGCGGTACTCGGTGATGGTGGCCGCGCTCATCTGCGAGTAGCGCACCGCCCGCTCGTCGATGGTCTCGCGCAGCATGGTCAGCAGCCGCACCAGGCGCTCGTGGTCGCCGCCGTAGATGACGCTGCCGACGTGCGGCAGGCCCTCGAGCATGGCCAGGCCGCGGTTGCCGAAGTCGAGCCCGTAGACGTGGCAGGGCCCGCCGCGCACCGTGAAGCCGGCCGCCACGGCGATCGAGCGGAGGAACGCGCTCTTGCCCGAGCCGCTGGCGCCGTAGACCGCGAGGTTGCCCTCGACGTCGGGGCGGAAGCTGATGACCGGCTGCGACTGGCTCTCGGGGTCGTCGCTGACGCCGAAGACGAACTCGTCGTCGCGGCGCGCGGTGGGCAGCGCGGCCAGGTCGTAGACCGGCGCGAGCTCCGGTAGCCACGGCTTGCGGGGAGAGGGGATCTGGGCCTCCTGCGACGCCGTGCCGATCTGCGTGACGATCCGCTGGATGTCGGTGGGACCGAGGTCCGCGGCCGCGGCGCCGTGCTCCTCGGCGACCGGGCGCTCCCAGGGCACGCCGGAGCCGAAGCCGAGCGTCTCGACCGTCACCTCGGCCCGGGGCGGCTCGTCGGAGGTCCACCCGCCGGCATACCCGGTCTGGAACGGCGTGAGCCGCCCCGGGCCGGACTTGGACACCGCGCGCCCCGGCAGGGCCGGGTCGAAGTAGGCCGCGGCGGTGGTGCCGAGCACGTCCTCGCTGTCGGCCTCGTCGGCCATCCGCAGGGCGAGCCGCAGGTTGGTGTTGGCGCGCAGGTTGTCCTTGATGACGCCGGCCGGGCGCTGGGTCGCGAGGATGAGGTGCAGGCCCAGCGAGCGTCCGCGCTGGGCGACGTTGACCACGCCGTCGACGAACTCGGGCACCTCCTGCACGAGGGCGGCGAACTCGTCGACCACGATGACCAGGCTCGGCGGTGCGGCCACCTCGCCGCGCCGCTCGAGCTCGACGAGGTCCTTGGCCTTGTGCTGCGCGAGGATGTGCTCGCGGTGGCGGAGCTCGGCCGACAGCGAGGCGAGCGCCCGGCGCACCAGGTGGGGCGAGAGGTCGGTGACCAGACCCACCGTGTGGGGCAGGTTGACGCAGTCGCGGAACGCCGAGCCGCCCTTGTAGTCGACGAGCAGGAAGGTCAGCCGCTGGGGCGAGTGGGCCGCGGCCATGCCGAGGATCCACGCCTGCAGCAGCTCGGACTTGCCCGCACCGGTCGTGCCGCCGACGAGGGCGTGCGGGCCGTCGGCGCGCAGGTCGATGGAGAAGGTGCCCTGGGTGGACTGGCCGACGACGGCGCGCAGGTTGCCGGCCTTGGCGCGCGCGGCCGCGGGCGCGGCATACGGGCCGGTGAGGATGGAGCGGCTCTCGCCCCAGCGCTCGATGACGGCGCCCGGGGCCTCGGCCAGCTCAGGGCCGACGAGGCTGAGGAAGGAGACCGAGCGCGGCAGGTCGCTGTCGTCGTCGACCGGCACGCCGGAGTCGACCACCGGAGCCATGAGCCGGGCGGCGCGCTCGACGTCGGCGACCGCCACGGTGTCGGTGGTGAGGGGGGTGCGCACGACCGCCTCGCCGACGTAGCCGACGGTGTCGCTGCTGGCGTCGGCCGAGGTCTCGACGAAGGTGCGGCAGGCGGCGGGCAGCAGCGGCGTGGTGGGGGCGACCCACACGACGACGACGCCGTGGCGCCAGCCGTTCTCGGCGAGCTGCACGAGCCGGCTGCGCTCGACCGGTGCGTCGTCCTCCACAAGCACGACGACCGCGGGCCGGTCTGCGGGCAGGGCCGGCGGGGTGAAGCCCTGCGGGTCCTCGACGGGTGCGGCCCCGGGAGCCGCACCGGCGTCGCCGTCGCCGGCGACGAGCTCCTCGAGCTCGGTCAGCAGGCCGGCGCAGGCGGGGCCGCTGCTCGCGAGGTGGCGCGGGCCGAGCGGGCTGTGCGGCGACGCCGTGTGGGGCACCCACTTGAGCCAGTCCCAGTCGCGCGCGGTGGCGGGTGAGGCGAAGGCGGCCACGACCACGTCTGCCGGGGAGTGCAGACCGACCACCTGGGCGAGCAGCGCCCGGGCCGCCTCGAGCGACCGGGCCCTGGGGCCTGCGACCCCGAGCGCACCGGTGCGCAGCGGCAGGCCGGCTACGGGCACGTCCGACACGGCACCGAGCCCCTCGACGGCCCGGGAGGTCTCGAGCCAGGCCTCCGCGCGGGCCCGGCCGAGCTGCGGCAGCTCCATGGGGTTGCGGCTGGGCAGGGTGCCCAGGCCGAGGCGCAGCTCGAGGAACCCGGGGTCGGCGCGCCGGCGGGTCCACAGCAGCGGGCTGCGCTCCACCACGGCCTCGACCGCCTCGGCGGCCGACGGGTGCTCCGCCTGCCGCCCGGCGACCTCGCGCTCCTGCTCCTCGCGCAGGGCGCCGACCATCGCGTCGAGGTCCTCGCGGAAGTGCGTCATCGCCTCCGCGTAGTCCTGCTTGGCGTGCCGCCGGGACTCCACGAAGTGGGCGAAGATCATGATCGGGCTCAGCAGCACGAACAGCAGGAAGAACAGGTTCTGCAGTGCCACCGCGAGCACCACGCCGAACAGGGCGGGCGCGAAGGCGCTCAGCCACGGGATCCGCTCCGGCTTGGGCCGCTCCGGCAGCTCCGGGATCGGCCACTGCCGGCCGCGGTAGAGCGGGGCGATGCGCGGCGAGCGCGAGAAGGGCATCGACACCCCACGCGTTGCGACGACCCCGGTGGCGCCAGCGAGCATGCGCAGCTCGATCTCGGTCTCGCCCAGCCGGAACCGGTCACCGGTGCGCAGCACGGCGCGGTCGACCTGGTCGCCGCCGATGACGACGCCGTTGGAGGAGCCGAGGTCGACGACCTCGGCGACGTCGGTGACGAGCAGCTTGGCGTGCCGGCGCGAGACCGAGGGGTCGGCGACGCGCACCTCGCAGCCGCGCCCGCGGCCGATGTATGCCGTGCCCGGCGCCAGCGGGACCTCGCGCCCCTGGTCGGGGCCGGCGGTGACGACCGCCGTGGCGACGGCGCGGGCGCCGTCGGCATACCCGTCGCGGGCCCGGCTCACCGCCACGTGCACGCCGGACCGCAGGCCGCTCTCGGCGAGGGTGGCCCGGTGGTCGAGGGCGCGGTAGTCCTCGTCGACGAGGGCCAGGGTGAACTGCCCGGTCGCGTCCTGCGCCGGCGCGCCACCGCGTGACGGGTCGGCCACCACGAGGTACTCGGCGAGCTGGCCGATAGTCGTGGTGGCGTCGACCGTGGCGGCGAGGTCGGTGTCGACCTCACCGGCGGAGCGGAGCGTGAACTTCAGCTTCACGAGGCGGTGGCCCTTCAGGTCAGCGGGATCGGAGGTCGGGAACGCCGGGGGGAGGTGTCACGGTGCGGTCCGCGGGCGAAGAGCGGTCGTGGGTCGACGTCGGCGCGTAGCCGGTGCCAGAAGTCGCACTGGGCGCGCAGGTCGGCACGGGCCTGGCGGGTCTGCGCCCAGTAGGCCCGGGCGTGGTCGATGTCCGGTTCACCCGGGCCGAAGATGTGGGCGTTGGCTGCGACCGCCAGCTCGTGGCTGACAGGCACCCGCTGGAGCGAGCTGGCCTGCTCGATGCGGGTCGCCCGCCTCGGCACCTTGTGGCCATACGTCTGCGCGGTGTTCATGAGGTCGTCCCACGCCCAGGCGATCCGCTTGACCGCCGGCCCGTGGGTGGCGTGCCGGTTGCGGCGCCACTCCTTGGCCCCGCGGATCCCCCAGTAGAGCCCGACGAGACCCAGCAGCGGCAGCAGGACGTAGAGGACGAGGACCCGCATCCACCAGGGCCACGACGCAGGATCGAAGAGCTTCTTCGGCGGCTTCTTGAGGTTGACGGCGTTCTGCGCCTGGTCCGGTCCCTGCAGCACGCTCGGGGGGTTCACCCCGGCCGGAGGTGGCACCTGGGCCCCGACCTTCTGCTGGTCGGTCTTGGACTGCAGCTGATTGGGCTTCTGGTTCCGGTCGGGCAGGAACGTCTTGGACAGCAACGGGATCCACTGCCCGGTCTGGTTCTGCACCTCGACCCATGCGTGCACGTCGCGGCCGCGGACGACGCCCCCCTCGGGCAGCTCGGCACCCATGACCACCCGGGTCGGGATGGACAGCCGGTTGGCTGCCAGCGCCAGCGTGGCGGCGTACTGCTCGTCGTTGCCGGCCAGCTGGGTGGCGCCGACGAACCGGGTGAGCCGACCGCGCGAGTGGCCTGCGAGGTAGTAGCTCTCGACCGAGTTCTTGGCGCCGCCGTCGGTGTAGGCACCATCTGACCGCATCGCCGCGGCGATCGCCCTGAACTGCGCCCACGGGCCGTCCGCGTTCCCCGTCCAGCCGTCGATGCGGGTGTCGAGGAAGCCGAGCTCCTGGTTCTGGACGAGGTCACCCGAGGCTGGGGTGAGGTTGTCGGGCAGCTTGTCGGCGGCCACCTGGGTCGGCAGCAGCACCTGCATCGCGTAGCGGTCACCGGCGCGCAGCCGGTCCGGGACGATGGCGGTGCTCGTGTCGATGTTGAGCCACAACCGGGAGGAGAGCAGCTCGCGACGGGTGCCGCCGAACTGCACGCCGGTCACCTGGCCGATGGTGGGCAGCCACACGTCGGTGTACCCGCCCTCGGGCACGGTCACCTGCACCGTGGCGGGCTTCCCGCCGCCGCGGGCCGCGACCCGGGAGCCCACCTGCTGGAAGGCGGTGCCGGGGTCGGCAGAGTTCTCGCTCGCCCGTTCGCCGGCTCCCCAGACGGTGCCGTCGTAGGCGTCGAGCGTGGCGAACCGCAGCGGCGTCCCGGCCGGCGCACCCTTCACGGTCAGCAGCGGACGGTCCCACAAGGCGGCCTCGTTGGGCTCGGTGTACTTGCGGTAACCGGCCAGCGGGCTGGCGAACTGGGCGATGTCGAACGGCGGCACCACCTCGGTGCGGGCCACCCGCCGCAGCTCGGACTCGGTGCCGGGCAGCGCGGGCCCGGCGACCAGCCCGACCACGCCGGCCAGGACCAGCAGCCCGGTGCCGATGCCCACGCGGGCCCCGCGGCCGGCGCCGTTGTGCAGCGGGGCCCGGGTTCGGGTGCTCTGCACGACGAGCCAGCCGATGAGGCCGAGAGCGAAGACGGCGCCCTGCGCGATGAGGGACGCCGGCTCGAGGGTGCCGAGCAAGATGACCAGGCCGAGCACCGCGAGCGGTGCCAGCGCCCCGGCATACGGCCGACTGGAGCGGCGGGCGACGCCGTAGGTGACCGCCGCCCCGACCAGGCCGACGAGGAGCGGGACCGCGAGCAGGTCCACGGTGGAGTCGACCGGGGGAAGCAGGGTCAGCAGCCGCTTCCAACCGTGGACCGCCGTGCTCGCGAGATCGCGGAGCGTGCGGCCCGTGGGGAAGACACCCAGCGCCAGGTGCTCGCGCAGGGCGAGCGGGCCGCCGAAGACGAAGTACGCGACGGCCAGGCCGACGAGCGTGACCACCGCCGGCAGCCTGTATGCCGTGACGACGTGGGTGACGAGCAGGCCGAGCATGACGCCGCCGATGGCGGCGACGACCCATTCCCAGCCGAAGAAGACGGTGCGGAACCCGATGAGGCCCAGCCCGACGAGGAGCACGGTGAACGCGACGTCGACCAGGTCGTCGCGGGTCGGCAGCAGCGCCGCACGGTGCTCGGCCACGCGGTCAGCGCGAGTGCGCTCCTGGGGCAGCATCGAGGCGCGCGGTGCCTGCAGCGGGTTCGCGGTCATGCCGCCATCACGCCCGCCAGCACCGCACGCAGGTCGGTGAGTCCGTGGATGTTCATCAAGATGATGCCCCCGACGTTCTTGACCCCGATCGGTTGCCGGTCGTCGACGGTGAGCGCCACCTTGAGGACCTCGCTCTCGAACCTGCCCAGCGCCCGCTGCGCCTCGAGGAAGGGCGTGCTCGTGCCGCTCATGAGGACCGCCATCGACGTGTCCGGCGCGAGCGCGAGACCATCTCCGGCGAGGGCGTAGATGTCGCTGGGGCCGAGCTCGACCCGGGAGAGCTCGTCGAGCGCCAGGGATGCGCTGGTGCGTGACGCGCTGGCACCCCGGCACAGCACGGTGAAGTCCTGCTCGTCCAGGTGCGCCCGGATCGCGAGCGACGCGGCGACCGAGATGGCCGTCTCGGCGTCGACCTCGCCGCCGCGGTACTTCGCTGGGTCGGCGTCCACGAGCATGGTCAGGTGGGACCGGCGCGTGTCGAGGAACTGCCGCACCAGCAGCCGGCCGGCCTTCGCGGAGGACCGCCAGTGGATGTAGCGGCGGTCGTCACCTGGCTGGTACTCACGCAACGCGTGGAACGCGAGGTCCGACATCGACATCTCCTGCGTGGTCTCGCCCTCGAGGTCACGCAGCAGCCCGGACCCCAGGCTCTCCAGGGAGATCGTGCGCGGGTGGACGTAGAGCTCGGTCACGTCGGTCCACCGCAACGTCCGGCGGACCAGGCCGAGCGGGTCGCCCTGCACGGTCGACGCGGGGCCCACGGGGATGACCCCGCGGCGCTCGGTCGGCACGACGAACAGCTCCTCGTGCGCCTTGCCTGAGCCCAGGGCCGGCAGCGTGAACCGTGCGGCGGTCACCCCCACCGGTAGCTCGACGAGCAGCGGCAGCATGCCGCGGCGCGACTCGTTGGTGACCGCGATCCGGCCTGAGGCGGGCTCTCCCACGGTGACCCGCAACGGGTCCACCTCGGTGTCGACCCGCACGCGGGTCCGCCCGACCGCGAGCAGGACGCAGAGGACGAGCAGGGCCATCGCGGCGAGCCCGATCACCGCCCACTCGTCCCAGTCGGCGACCGCGGCGACGACCCAGCAGAGCAGGCCGAGCGCCAACACGCTCCACCCCAGTGGCGATACCCACCGTAGGAACTCCACCACCGGCTGCCACACCGGGCGAGTGGCCTCGCGCAGAGGTCCGCTGCGCTCGGCCACCGCACCGCCGACACGCTCCCCCGCCCGGGTCACCACAGCCGGGAGCTTCGGCCGCGTGACCGTGATGGTCGGCAGGCTGGGGAGGCGGCGCGGGCGGGTGGCGCTGCTGCCCTCGGCACCCGGCGACGCGGCATACGGTGGCGGGTTCAGGGGGGACGACGCGGGCACGCCGGCACGCCGGCGGCCCCGACCCCTCTTGAGGTCGGCGCGCCGAGTGGTGTGCTCCGCCGACTGCCCGGCGTCGGACGCGTCCTGCTGGCTCATGCTCAGGCGACTCGCTCCGCGGGCGGTGCGACCCCGGCGAGGATCTGGGTGATCACCTGGTCGACCGTGATGTTGGCGAACTGCGCCTCGGCCGTGAGCAGCAGCCGGTGGCAGAGGACGGGGTGGGCCAGCAGCTTGATGTCGTCGGGGATGACGTGGGTGCGACCCTGGCTGGCAGCCCACGTCTTGGCGCAACGCACGAAGGCGAGACAGCCTCGGACGGACAGGCCGAGCTTGATGCTCACGTGACGCCGCGACTCCTCGGCGATCCGCGAGACGTAGGCGAGGATCGCCGGGTCGACGTGGACCTCGTCGGCAAGCTTGGCCATCTCGACCACGACGTTGCTCGTGACGACGGCCTCGAGTGCCTTGGTGCGGTCGCGCGTCTTGGCGTCCGCGAGGACGGCGACCGTCGCCTCGTGGTCGGGGTAGCCGAGGCTGGTCTTCATCAGGAACCGGTCGAGCTGAGCCTCGGGAAGCCGGTAGGTCCCGGCCTGCTCGATCGGGTTCTGGGTCGCGATGACCATGAACGGCTCACCCACGGGGTGCGGGGTGCCGTCGACGGTGACCCGGCCCTCCTCCATCACCTCGAGCAGGGCGGACTGGGTCTTTGGCGAGGCCCGGTTGATCTCGTCGGCCAGCACGATGTTGGCGAAGATCGGGCCGGGGTGGAAGTCGAAGGTCTGCTTGCTCGGGTCGAAGATCGTCACGCCGGTGACGTCGCTCGGCAGCAGGTCCGGCGTGAACTGGATGCGGCTGTTGGTCCCCTGCACCGTGCCCGCCATCGCGCGCGCCAGCTGGGTCTTGCCCGTGCCCGGGAAGTCCTCGAGCAGCAGGTGCCCCTCGGACAGCATGCAGGTGAGCGCCAGGCGGATCACGTGCTGCTTGCCGAGGACGGCGCGGTCGCAGTTGTCCACCATCCGGGTGAAGGCCTGCGCGAACCACTGGGCCTGGTCGTTGGTGACGGTCATGTCTGTCGCTTTCCGTTGTTGTGCTTGACGATTCGTGAGTGGCCCGAGCGCTACCAGGGAGCGGAGTCCGAGTCGGGGCCCACCGTGACGGTGACGGTGCCACCGTTCTTGTTGAACAGGCAGGACCCGTACCACGTGTAGCCGTTGCCGCTGCCGTTGGTCCGGAGCTTCTCGCTTGAGGTGAACGTGCCGTTCTTGGTGTGCGAGCACACGACCGAGTAGGAGCGGTTCGGCGGGTAGTTGGCGATCCTGAGTCCGACCTTCTCGCACGAGATGCGACACGAGTCCGTGCCGCCGGGGTCGCTGCCGTAGCCGTCCTGGAACACGGTCAGGGTCGGCTTCGGGTCGGGGATGGACTCCGTTGCCGGCCCGGCGACGGGGCTGGTCCACCAGTTCGGCGAGTCTGCGTCACCAATGCGCCGGTTGGCGATCGTGCGGACGCGCAGCCCGTAGGTGTTGCCGGCGCTGCCGTTGATGCTGTGGGACTCCTTGGCCCCACCGAAGCTCTGCCAGCCACCGCCGTTGATCGAGATCTGGACCGTCTCGATGTTGCGACCGTCGGTGCGGTTGTTCCAGGTCCACGTGATGTCGTTGCCGTTGCGGCTGGAGGACAAGCTGCTCGGCGCCGGCGTCGCGTGGTACGTCCGGTACGGGTTGCTGTCGGCGGACCAGTTCGACCAGTTCCGGCCGTTGTAGGCCCGGACCTGGACGTTGTGGTCGTTGGCGGTGCCGACATCGAGGATCGTGAACTGCCTGATCGAGCCCTCGGCACAACCGCAGGACACGTTGCCGGTGCTTCCGGCCGTGCGCCACTGCAGCTGGGTGAAGCCGGTCGCCCGTGAGTCGCCCACCGACACCCGCACGACGACGTCGCCGTTGGGTTGCGGCGTGGTGGCGCTCGGGCGTCCCGGCACCTCGGGGGCGCCCACCGACGAGAAGGCCGTCGGGTTGGACTGGGGTCCTTCCTTGTTCGCCCCGTTCGTGGCGGTCACCACGTACCGGTAGCTCGAACCGTCGTAGACCGTCGTGTGACCCAGGGTGCGCGTGTCCGGTGACGTCGTCCCGATCGACCGCCAGGCCCCGCCGTTCCTGCTCTCGTAGACCGTGTAGTGGGTCAGCGGTGGGCCGTTGGGGCGCACTGACTGCCACGAGATGGTCAGGCGCGACGAGCCGTCGGCAGGCCCGTCGCCGGCGTTGGTGACGGTGGGAGCAGGCACGGCAGGAGGGGTGCCGGCCGACTGCATCTTCACCGCGCTGCCGACCGGGCCCCAGCCCAGCTTGTTCTTGGCCCGCACCTGCACGCTCTGCTGGTGGTCGTTGACCATCCCCGAGATCGCCGCCTGGAGCGTGGGGGCCGCGACCTCCTGGCTGCGCACCGAGCCGGACGTGGTGTCGCTGACCCTCACCTGGTAGGTCGTGACGTCGCTGCCCTTCTTCTCCGGGGCGGTCCAGGCAACCGTCAGCGAGCCGTCACCGCGGCCGGCCATGCGCACCCCGTTGACCGGGTTGGGCAGGCTGTCCGGGACGACCGCACCACTGGGGCCGCCCTCCTTGCTCGTGCCGATCGCGTTCACGGCCGCGACGGTGAAGGTGTACGACTCGCCGTTCTCGAGGCCCTGGATGGTGCACGGCGATGCGGTGCAGTTCTGTTTCGTCCCGCCCGAGCCGTGGGTGGTCACCACGTAGCGGGTGATGGGGCTTCCGCCGTCGACGGCCGGGGGCGCCCAGCGGACGCGGGCGAACCCACCACTCACCCGGTCCGCCTCGGCGGCGACGCCCGTGGGGGGGTCGGGTGTGCCGAGGATGGTCACCGTGCCGCGACCGGTGGCGCTGCGCCCGGGCGGTCCGTCCGTGGCGGCCACCGTGACGGTGGCATTGCCGCGCGCCTCTGGGGCGGCACGGACCGTCAGGGTGCAGCCGGAGAACGACGTGCTCAACCCCGACCCCGACGACGGTGCTGCGGACGAGATCGCACAGTCCGGGCTCTCCAGCGGCGAGTCGAGGTAGCCGCGCAGGTCGACGGTCGCCGACGAACCGGCCTCGAGCCCGGTCACGGCGAAGGGTCGCAACCGAGGTGGTCCGAGGGTCGGGAGCGGGTTGCCGTCCGCGTCCACGGCGCCGCCGTCGACCCCGAGGACGGACACCGCGATGAGCGACTCGGGGCCTCCTCGCGCCTTGACGGCCAGGCGGCCGTCGATGCTGCTCGGCGCGCGGTCGTCGGCCTCGAGCTCGACCGTCCGGTCACCCGTGCCGGACCGGGTCAGGCTGACGCCCTTGGACTCGGTCTTCCACGAGCTCTCGAAGACGACGTCGTCGAGGACCATCCCGACCGGGACCCAGGCGTGGCACAGGGTGGGGATGTCGAGACTGCGCGCCAGCCCACCGGCATTCAGGCGGACCGAGTAGTTGGGGCACCGCAGCAACGGGATCTTCGGCCCGACCTGCACCGGGATGGAGACGTACGTGGTCTTGAAGTCGGTCTGCTCGACCTTCTCCTGGTCGCTCACCTCGAGCATGACCGAGCCCGGCCCGACGTAACCGCCCGACGAGGTGAGGGTGAGGCCGGAGCGGCCGTCTGCCTCGGCCCTGAGCCGGTCGGCCGGGGAGGCACTGACGTTGTCACCGGTGGTGATGCTCACGACCCGGGCGCGTGGGGACTTGACGTAGTCGGCCAGGTCGACCTTCTTGGTCGCGTCCTTGTCCATCTCGATCAGGGCGCCGGAGACGACGAACGGGAGACCGGACTCGCCGGTCGGCACGTGGATCAGCGCCATCCCGGTGAAGCCGTCCTGGTCGGTGACGACGTAGGGAACGGTGTACGGGTAGGGCTTCACCGTGACCCGCACCTTGGTGCCGTCCTCGACGATGGTGCCGTCGGGCGAGAGCACGGCCGAGACCTTGAGCGACTCGCGGGACCCGTCCACGTCGCGGTCGTTGGCCAGGACGTCGACGACCGTGCTGGCCTCGCCCTCCTCGGGCTTGGCCGTGTCGTCCACAGCGATCGGCGGGTTCTTCGCGGAGGGATCCGGGATGACCGTGATGGTGGACTTGGACGGGTCGAACAGTCCGTTCGAGATCCCGTAGTTGACCACCTGCACGCCGGCCTTGGCGTCGGGGACCTTGGTGCTGAAGTAGGTGTTGGCCTCGTCCACCTTCCACCTGGACAGCTCGGCGTCGGGGTTGTGCGGCGCCTTGTAGAGCAGCTCGACGCTGTCGCCGCGGGCGATGAGGTCGTTCTGGGTGGCGTCGACGGTGACGGACTTGCCAGGCCTGGCCCGCACCTCGTCCTCGACGGCCACCGGCGGCTGTGGGTCGCCCGGCTGCACCACGCCGATCCGCACGAAACCGGTGCTCGTCGACCCGAACCGGTCGCGGACGACATAGTTGAGGACCTCGGTCCCGGCCGCGGTCGGGTACGCCTCGTACTTGATGGTCGACGGGCCGAAGCCGGTGACCCGACCGTACCTGAGGTCGACGGCGCCACCCTCGACACCCGTGAGCCCGTCCACCGTCACGCTGTCGCCGTCCGGGTCAACGCCGGAGCTCGGGACCGTGATCGTGAGCGGGTCTCCCGCCACGACACTTGTGGAGAAGCTGCGAGCGACGGGCGGCTGGTTCGGCGTGGCCTGCGTCGGCAACGGCATGACCGTGATGCCGACCCGGCCCGTGGTCGCCTTCTCCCTGGCGCCGATCGGGTACACCGCGTACTCCACCGTGACCGGCTCCGCGGTGGCCGGATTCCGGTTCTTCGGCACGAACCGCACGACGTTGCCCGAGGCGAACGCCGAGCCGGCGCCGGTGAGCACCTTGACGCTGGCCGGGTCGAGGACGAGGGGTATGCCGTCGGCCATGCTGTCGTTGTCCATCACCGGGATGGTCACCGAGTCCTGTGCGCGCACCACGGCGACGTCGTCCTGCACCACCGGGGTGGACCGGTCGTCGGCGGGGAGCTGGGTGACCGCGACCTCGCCGGTGGTCGTCTTGGCGCCGTCACTGATCGTGTAGCTCACCGTGCCGGTGCGTGGCCTCCCACCGGTCGCGGCCGGGTCGAGAGCCTCGATCCGCACCCATCGACCCTGGTAGATGGACGGTCGCAGCCAGCCGTTCTCCGACGACACGGTGACGGATCGCGTCACCAGGACGTCGGCGCGCGGACTGTAGTCGTTGGCCAGCACGTCGGTCAGCACCGGCGTCTGGTCGCGCAGCGTGGCCGAGTCAGGGACCGCGACCGGCGGGGCGTTCGGGTCGGGATCGGCGATGAGGTCGATGCGGATCCGGCCGGCGTCGATGCCGCCGCCGACCTGGGCGCCGTAGCTGAGCTCAAAGGTGCCCGCGGACGAGCCGGTCACCGTCACGACGCCGGTGTCGAGGTTAGTGTCGACGGCCAGTGCGCTGGAGGACTGGAGCTCGCGGGAGAGCCGCAGCCTGGCGTCCGGCTCGGTGGGGTCGGCGCCGGGGATGTCGTTGCCGAGCGGCTCGAGCTGGAGTGGCTTGCCGACCACGCCACGGACCACGTCGGGCCGGCTCTGGGGCTTGACGAGAGGCTCGTCGGGGTCGAGGACCTGGACCGACACCGTGCCCTTGCTGGTGTCACGGCCGTCCCCCACGGCATACTCCACGCCCTGGGTTCCCGCCTTCATCGGGGCGAGCACGTTCAACCGGCCCATGCCGTCCACGGACGAGCCGGCGGCCGACGCCTGCAGGGTGAGCGGATCGCTCTCCGGGTCGCGCCAGTCCCCGATGACCTGCACCGGGAGCAGCTTGCCCGCGTTGACGGGGTACACCTTCCGCGACGGGTTGGCCGTCCCCGGACGCAGCACCGGCGGGCCGTTCACCTCGTCGGCGACCAGCGTCACGGTCACCCGGCCCTCGTCCTTCTGCGGCGACTTGCCGTTGTTGATCTTGTAGGTGAAGGAGAACGACTGCCGCTGCGGGTTGTCCGGGACGGAGACGTCGATGCTCTGGCCGTCTGCGGCGACGCTCGCGGTCACGCCCGTCACGTCCACCCGGGAGACGTCGCCGGGGTCGATGGCCAGGACCGAGCCGGCGGCATCGGTGTCGTTGTCGAGGACGTGCAGCTTGGACACCCGCCCCGGGCGGGCCTTGAGCTTGTCGTCCTCGGCCTTGGGGGGCTGGGCCACCGACGTCTCGTCGATGATGTTGTCCTTCTTCTTGTTCTGGTCCTCCTTCTGCGGCGGCGGGATGAGGGAGTCCCACTCGTCCAGCTTCTTGGGCTTGCCGTCGAGGTCCCAGACCTCACCGCCGTCGAGGTCGTTGAGGACGACCAGGCCGTGGTTGGTGCGCAGGGCGACGCCGTTCTTCACGCCCTCGGTCGTCTGGCGCTGGATGGAGACGGCCGGCTGCGGCTGCTCCGACCCGCAGTCCTTGCCGTAGTAGTTGACGGTCGTGCTCGCCCAGGCGGCGTGGATGCAGGCCCCCGTCCTCAGCGGGCGCGACACCATGGGCGGCGTCTCGTTGCCGCCCAAGGTGACTTCGACCCCGCCGGTGCCGCCCTCGCCAACAATCCCGATGAGGCGCAAGGTGGTCGGGTCCTGGAGCCCCACTGACTCCGCGTCGGGGCCGGGCTGCTGCAGGGCGGCGTACGCGGGCTGGCCCTCGGTGCGGGTGGTCCCGGCGTCGACCGCCTCTCGGGTGCCCTTCGCCCACAGCTTGTCGTCGCCGGCGCTGTAGACGACCCAGCGAGTCCCGACCGCGGTGATGTCGACGACCTTCGCCGACTCCAGCTTGATCGAGTCGGTGACCGGCCTGCCGAAACCGGTCGGTGTGCGCGGGATGGAGACCACCTTGCCGGTCGCGCCGGACACGGCGTGGATGCCGCCCAGCACGTCGACCGCGACGGCCGCGGTCGCCCCGACGGTGGCCAGGGGCTTGGCCCCGGCGGTCAGCCCTTCGAGCGTCGAGAGGCCCGTGTCGGGGGAGTAGGGCTGTCCCCACACCTTGCCGGTCTTGGGGTCGACAGTGGCGATCGTCCCCCCGCGCAGGTCCACGGTGCGCGGCACGAACACCTGCTGGTTGGTGCCGGACTGGGGAGCCGGGACCGAGACCCCGGACCCCTCGGCGACCCGGTTGGCCCTGGTGTCGATGGGGGTCAGCGACCCCGAGCCGAGGACCAGGCCGGCTACCGCGTTGTCGTCCTGGAGGATGTCGAGCGGGTCACCGGAACCGCCCGACGTGGCGATGCCCCCGTCGAACTGACCGACCGCCTTGTTGACCCTGGCGAACCGGGCGTCCTTCGACGACGACACCCACACGCTGCCGTCGTCGAGGTCGGTCTCGTGGACCGTCTCCCCCTTGGAGGACACCGCGGCATACGTCAGCACGCCCGCCGTCAACACGACGACGAGGCTCGACGCGACCCCCACTTTCCGACCTGCCACAGTCCCCACGACTACTGCTCCCCTTCGTCGCTTCCCCCAACGACCTGCTCGTCGTCGAGCAGCACCAGATCCGCCTCCGTCACCAGCCTCGTGGAGAGCGCGTGCTCGACGAGCCGCGCCTTCCGGTTGCTGGCGAGCTTGCCCGGCCCCCCGTGGAGCCCACGCGTACCGGCATCCGCGAGCTTTTGGCACACATTGTCCAGCTTTCGGTTGAACTTGGTCACCTTCCAGCCCAGTCGGCGGGCCGCATCGGCAGAGGACGGGATCTGCGTCGCACCGCCCTGCCCCCGGCGCAGGAACGGCTCCGCCAGCGCGACGATGAGCAGTTTCTGGTCTGGTGTGAACGACACCCGGCCGACGGTCGTCTCGCCGGTGCGGTCGTCCTCGACCGGGTCTGGCGCCACGGACGTGAAGGCCGGGCTGTCGACGATGAGCTCGAGGTCGTAGGTGGTGGGGCCGGCCGTGAACCACACGGTGAACCGCTCCAGGGCCAACGGGATCCGTGCGCCAGGGCTGAGCCAGGCCTGGAACAGCCCCTTCTGGTCGGCGACAGTTGCGGTGAGCGTCGAGCCGACGTTGGCCAGCCACCACAGGCCGCCCTCTTCGACGACCTGCAGGAAGGTGCGGTGCAGGTACGGGTTGTCGTCGATCTCGATGTCGCCCGTCCGCCCGATGGTCAGCGGCTCCGCCGGGTCAGCCACGAACAGTTCACCGCAGAAGTCGACCGTCACACCCATGGCTACCCCGCCCTCTCGCACTGCGGCTCCGACCAGTTCGTCTGCTGGCCTCCCCTGATGACCCGCGCCTGGCCGCACACCTTCTTTCCCTCGGCCACCTTGACCACCGTGTTCGAGGTGGCCAGCGGTGGGCCGAACTTCGCCTCCTCGAGCTGGCCGACCTCGCTCGCCCACCGGAAGCGGAAGGTGTCGCCCTTCTGGGCTCCGGAGTAGGTCCACGAGAAGGCGACTCCGCCGGTCGTGCCCCTGGCCGCGATCTCGGGGACTTGGGGTACGTCGAACGGGTCGTCCTCCACCGGCCCTGCCACCGTGGTCTGGGACGGCCCGGGTGTCGGGATGTCGCCGCCGCGGGTGACCGCCCACACGGTGACTGCCACCAGCACGGCGACCATGGCGCCGACGATCCCGAGCAGCACGCTTGGCCGGATCTCGTGCTGCTGCTGCTCGCCGAGCGTCGCATCGGGCATGGCCTGCTCGTCCGTCGTCGCTCGGGCCCGGCTGCGGTCAACCCGCACGGTGCCCTCGTCGGCGAGGTCGTGGGGCAGGTCGTGCCGCGGCGCCGCGGTGCTGCCGGTGTGGGCGGTGACCCGGCCGGCCGCCGGGATCGTGGTGGCCCCCGAGAGCGGGGCCGGGTATGCCGGGGGGCTGGGCCGGGTGGGGGCCGGCGCCTGCGCCTGCACCGCCTTGGGGGCCCGCACGCGCGTGCGGTCGTCGTCGCCGTCGTCGGGTCGGGGGCCGCTGTGGCCGGCGAGGGTGGTCTGCCCCTGCTCGTCGAGCACGACGATTGCGGTGCGGTGGAAGCGCTGCTCCTGCTCGATCTCCTGCAGCGCCCGGGCGAACTGCAGGGCGCTGGTCGGACGGGCAGCCGGGTCCTTGGCCATCGCCAGGGCGAGCAGGCGCTCGAGGGAGACCGGCACGTCGGCGCGCCCGGTCGCCGGCACCGGTGTGGAGCGGATCCGCGGCATGAGCGCGTAGGCAGTGTTGTCACCGCCGGGCACCTCGAAGGGAGAGCGTCCCACCAGCAGCTGCCACAGCGTGGCCGCGAGGGAGTAGACGTCGGCACGCGCGTCGCCGTTGCTCTGGCCGAAGAGCACCTCGGGCGGGGCCCACGGCACTGAGACGCCGACGTCGTCGCCGTCGTCCTCCGACCCACCCCGGTGACCGAGCTGGCCCGCGATGCCGAAATCCGTCAGGCCCGGGGCGCCGTACTGGCTGACCAGCACGTTGGCCGGCTTGATGTCGCGGTGGATGATGCCGGCCCGGTGGGCCGTCTCGACCGCGCTCGCGAGCTGGATGCCGGTGCGCAGCACCTCCTCGACGGTGAAGCGCTCCCGCCGAGCCCGCACCGCGAGGTTGGGCGGCGGGTAGTACTTCATGACGAGGTAGGGCCGGCCGTCGGCGGCGGTGTCGGCGCGGAACACCTGCACGATGTAGGGGTGGTCGCCGAGCTGGGCCATGGTGTCGGCCTCGTCGGTGAACTGCTGGCGGATCGCCGGGGTCAGGCCCTCGCCCTTGAGCACCTTCACCGCCACCGGCATGCGCGGCATCTGCTGCTCGTAGAGGAACACGTCGGCGTAACCGCCCGAGCCGACCGGCTGGACGTAGACCAGGCCCGGGATGTCGGGGGGGACCGCCGCGCTCACGGGCCCACCTCGAAGGTGAGGCTGACCTCGTCGGCCATCGTGAGGATGGTGCCGGGCTCGATGACCTGCTGGTCGCCGGGACGCAGCCGCACCGGCACCTGGCCGGGCAGCGCCACCGTGGTGCCGTTGGTGGAGCCGAGGTCGCGCACGAGCACGTGCCAGCCCTCGAGCACGACCTCGAGGTGGTTGCGCGAGATGTCGTTCTCCGGGCTGGGCACCCGCACGAGGTGCGGCCGCTCGGCCGCCGGGAGGCCTGCGTTGACCTTGGGCGAGCGGCCGAGCAGCACCCCGCGGTCGAGGGCGACCACGTCGCCGGTGGCCAGCCGCAGCACGCCCAGTGGCGGGCGCGCGGTCTGGAACGGCTGCTGCACGGGGATCTCGCGTCCGCAGGAGCGACAGGTGCCCGCGTGCGGGGGGCTGGGGTGTCCCGCCGGGCAGAGGACGGCGGCGACCAGGGGTCCGGACTCGGCCTGGGCAGCCGCGAGCAGGGCGCTGCGGTCGACGGTGGCCTCGGCGTCGTCGAGGTCGTCGAGGTCGCCCAGGGACACCCCTGCAGTAGGGGGCGCCGCGGGAGCGGGCGGTGCTGCGGCCGCGGGCGGTGCCTCCGGGGAGGACGGCGGCGGGCCGATCGGGCGCAGGGTGGGGGCCGGCGCAGGGGTGTGCACCCCGGCCGGGCGCACGGGTGCCGGACGGACCGGCGGCTGCGCGGGCTGATGTCGCGCCGGCTCCGGCGGGGCGACGTTGCTCCCGCCGCTGCGCCAGGGCACGGAGTCGATCAGGGCACCCGGCGTCGGGGTAGGCACCGCAGGGGCCGAAGGCCCGGTCGGCACGGTTGGCGGCGCCGGGGAAACGGCCGGCCGGAGCGCAGCGGGACGGGCGCGCTCGGTGTCGTCGGGCGGCGGCAGGGTCTGGTCGGCCTGCGGCGCCGGGGCGCTGAACCCCCCAGCCGCGGCGACCGGCGCCTGGCCGATGCCCGGCTCGGAGAGGCTGTCCGTGTCGTGGGCCTCGATGTAGTGCGGGACCGCGGGGTCGGGTCTTCCGTGCTGGGTGGCGCCGAAGAGGTGGTCGTAGCTGGGCAGCTCCTCCACCTCGTCAGCCCCTGCCGCAGCGGGGGCTGCCGGCTCGCCGTCGGTGGCCCGGCCGCGCCCGAGTCGGCTGGGCAACCGCCACCCGGAGGGCGCCGGCGCCTGCTCCACCGGCTGCTCCACCGGATGGGGCTCCGGCTCCCCCGTGTGCAGTCCGATGCTCCGGGCACCGTGCGGGGCGTCCTCGTCGGTCCACGGCCCGCGTCCCGCCGCGCGCACCGTGACCTCGCCCGTGGGGCCGGACACCACGGCATACGCGCTGCCACGCGCGACGATGCGGGCCGGTAGGCCCTCCTGTACGGCCACGAAGTCGGGCGCCCGGCGGACGCCTGCGGTCATGAGGGCGTCGAGGACCTCGTCGACGTCGCCTTCGGAGACTGCCCGGCGCAGGCGTTCGAGGCCGGGGGCCGCGGCGTCCCACCTGACGAGGACATGAAGCCGGGCAGCGACGAGGACGGTCCACCCCCGCTGCTCCTGGACGGTCACGTCCATGCTGCTCACACCGACGACCCCACTCCGTTCCGCGGGGCGGTGTCGACGTCGAAGCCCTCGTCCTCACCCGCGTCGAGCGCCACCACGATGGCCGTCACGTTGTCGCGACCGCCCGCGTCGACCGCCGCGCGCACCAGCGCCTCGGCCGCCTGCTGCGGGTCGTCGTGCTGGGTGAGCACCTGCTGGATCTGCTGGCGGTCGAGCTCGTTGGACAGGCCGTCGGAGCAGATCACGAAGCGCTCCCCGGGGTGGGGCGGGAAGACCCAGATGTCCGGTGTCGGCATCGCCTCGGTGCCCAGCGAACGGGTGACCACGTTGCGCAGCGGGTGCCGGGCGGCCTCCTGCTCCGTGATCAGCCCGGCGTCGACCATCTCCTGCACCTCGGAGTGGTCGACGGTCACGAGGCTGAGCTCGCCGTCGATGAGGCGGTAGACCCGTGAGTCGCCCACGTTGAAGACGGCCCAGTGGTCGCTGCCACCTGCCGTCACGACGGCCAGGCCGGTGGCCGTGGTGCCCATGCCGGTCCGCTCGGGGTGGCGGGCCACGGAGTGCAGGATCGCGCGGTTGGCCTCGGCGAGCGCCGCCACGACGTCCTCGGGCCGCAGACGGTCCCGGCCGACCAGGCCTGCCATCGTCTCCACGACGATGCCGCTGGCCACCTCACCGGCGGCATGCCCGCCCATGCCGTCGGCGACGACGAACAACGAGCCCTCGGCGAGGAGGCTGTCCTCGTTGTGCTGGCGAACCCGGCCCACATCGGTCGCGGCACCGGCCCGCAGGGCCATGCTCGGGGCCATCAGCGTCTCACTCGCACGGTCTGCATCACCTGTTGGATCTCGGGGTACTCGGCCTCGGCGTCCGGGCCACCCACCGACCCGGTCACCTGGAGGAGGTCGACGACCTGTCCGCGGCGGGCGCCGGCGAAGAGGTGGGCCTGGACGACGTCGCCGATGGTGTCGTCGGTCCAGGAGACGTTGACACCGACGAAGGGCACCCGGGCGATCTCCACCTCGAAGGGGGACTCCACCTCTCCGTCCTGCTGCCGGGCCACGTAGGCCTGGAGCTCACCGAGGGCGCGTCCGATGGTGAACTGGCCGGAGCGCGTGAAGCCGCGGACCACGACGTTGGGGGCGAAGGCGCCGGCGGAGGACGTGCGCCGGGCCGCGAGCAGCGTGCCGGCCACGCGCACGGGCGACCAGGAGCCGGGGATGTCGATCGACACGGTCGGCGGACCGGGGAACTGCGTGCTGGGATACGCCAGCGTCTGGGCACCGGACGCCTCGGCCGCGGCGCCCGCGACGGCTGCGCTCATGGCGGTGTTCCTCCCTCGCACCTGGTGGTCTGCGGCCCACGTCGTCCTGCTGTTCGTGGCCCGCCCAAGGGTATGGACGTCTCCCCCGCCCCGACATGGGGAGCACTCCCCATCGGGCCTGCCGGGGCCACAGCCTTCCACATCGGGTCAATAGGGAGAAAGTCCCGCACACGTGACACGGTCCCCGGTGGCACCTGGCGGGGTTGCGGCGGAGGGTCAGCCCACGCTTCCGGCGCGCGACTCCGGCTGGTCGGCCCACCACTGCAGCAGCCGCTCGCGGGCCGCGTCCTCCCCGATCGGCCCCTCGTCGAGGCGCACGGAGAGCAGGTACTTGTAGGCGCGTCCGAGCAGGGGGCCGGGCTCGATGCCGAGCGTCTCGGAGATCTGGTTGCCGTCGAGCTCGGGGCGCACCCTGCCGAGCTCCTCCTGCTCCTGCAGCCGGGCGATCCGGGCCTCGAGCTCGTCGTACGTGCGGGACAGCCGCTGGGCCTTGCGCTGGTTGCGGGTCGTCGAGTCCGAGCGGGTCAGCCGGTGCAGGCGCTGCAGCAGGGGCCCGGCGTCGGTCACGTAGCGGCGCACCGCCGAGTCGGTCCACTGCCCCTCGCCGTACCCGTGGAAGCGCAGGTGCAGCTCCACCAGCCGGGCCACCGCCTTGACGGTCTCCTTGTCGTAGCGCAGCGCCTTGAGCCTCTTGGCGGCCATCTTCGCCCCCACCACCTCGTGGTGGTGGAAGCTCACGCCGCCGCCCTGCTCGAAGCGTCGCGTCGGGGGCTTGCCGATGTCGTGCAGGAGGGCGGCGAGCCGGAGCACCAGGTCGGGACCGGGAACGGAGTCCTCGGGTCCGTCGGGCGGACCCTCGAGCGCGATGGCCTGTTCCAGCACGGTGAGCGAGTGCTCGTAGACGTCCTTGTGACGGTGGTGCTCGTCGACCTCGAGCTTCAGGGCCGGCAGCTCCGGCAGCATCTGCGCCGCCAGGCCGGTGTCTACGAGGACCTCGAGGCCCTCACGGGGTTGGGGGGCGAGGACCAGCTTGGTGAGCTCGTCGCGGACCCGCTCGGCCGAGACGATGGCCAGGGTCTGCGCACGCTCCCGCATGGCCTTTTCGACGCCGGGGTCGAGGCTGGCGCCGAGCTGGGCCGCGAAGCGGGCCGCCCGCATCATGCGCAGCGGGTCGTCGGCGAAGCTCACGTCGGGCGGGCCGGGAGTGCGCAGCACCCTCCGCGCGAGGTCGACCAGACCGGCATACGGGTCGACGAACTCCAGCGAGGGCAGTCGCAGCGCCATCGCGTTCATCGTGAAGTCACGCCGGACCAGGTCGTCCTCGAGGTTGTCGCCGAAGGCGACGACCGGCTTGCGGGTCTGGCGGTCGTAGGCGTCGGCCCGGTAGGTGGTGACCTCTACGGTGACCCCGTCCCGGCGCGCGCCGATGGTGCCGAACTCCTTGCCGATGTCCCAGTGGGTCTCGCCCCAGGCGGCGAGCAGAGCCTGGGTCTGCTCCGGGCCCGCGCTGGTGGTGAAGTCCAGGTCCGGCGACGTGCGCCCGAGGAAGGCGTCACGGACAGGGCCTCCGACCAGCGCGATCTCGTGGCCGGCGGAGGTGAAGAGCTCGCCCAGTTCCTTCAGCAGCGGCACCACGGGCGCCAGGTGGGCGACCGCCTGTTGGAGCAGCGCGGTGGGGGGCTTGGGCGAGGACACGAGAGACAAGGGTAGGTGACGGATCCGGCGCTCCCGGACGCCACCGGCCGGCCTGCGGGGGCCGCGCCGCAGAGGTGACTGTCGAGGAACGCTGGTTAGAGTGACCGCCATGACCTCCCCCGCGCGCGACCCCGAGCGGATCACCCGCCGGCTGCCCGCGGTGGAGGAGCGCTCGGCCGGCGGGATCATCGTCGACGTCTTCGAGGGCACCGCCCGGATCGCCGTGATCGCCCGCCGCAACCGCGCCGGCCGCATCGAGTGGTGCCTGCCCAAGGGCCACATGGAGGACGGCGAGACCCTGGCCGAGGCCGCCGCCCGCGAGGTCGCCGAGGAGACCGGCATCGAGGGCCGGGTGCTCACCGAGCTCGGGACCATCGACTACTGGTTCGCCACCAGCGACAAGCGCGTCCACAAGTACGTGCACCACTACCTGCTCGAGGCCACCGGAGGCTTCCTCACCATCGAGAACGACCCCGACCAGGAGGCCATCGACGTGGCCTGGCTGCCGCTCGCGGAGGCGCACCGGCACCTGACGTTTCCCAACGAGCGGCGCATCGCCCGACAGGCATGGCAGCGACTGTCCGGGAGCGAGTGATGCGGGGGCTCGGGGTATGCCGGGCGCTCACCGTGGTCACTCTGCTTCTCCCTGCGCTCGGGATGGGCGCCGTGCAGGCGTCCGCTGCTCCAGCGGCCGCTGCTCCGGCGGCGGCCGACCTGCCGGGGGCGCCGGCCGCCGACTCGCGGCTGCAGATCAGCCTCACCTCCGTCTCGCCGACGATCGCCGGTCCCGGCCAGACGGTGACCGTGCGCGGCACCGTGAGCAACCGGGGCACCTCCGCGGTCCCTCGACCGGTGGCCCGGGTCGTGCTCGGCGAGCAGCCCCTGCCCACCCGCGAGGCCGTCGACAGCTGGGCCGCGGCCCAGGGCCCCGCCCAGGGCCGGGAGGTCGGGCGCACGCCCCTGGGGTCCTCCCTGCCGGCCGGGGGCACCGCCGACTTCGTGGTGAACGTCAAGGGCGCCGCGGGCCTCGGACAGGCCACCTACGGCGCGCTCCCGCTCTCGGTCGAGGTGGCCGGCAGCAGCCTGCGCACCTTCGCCGGCTACCAGCGCCAGAAGCAGTACCAGCCGCTGCGCCTCGGCTGGGTCGTGCCGCTCACCCTCGACGCCGACCCGGAGCTCTTCGGCCCCGAGGGACCGGCCCGCGACGCCGCGTGGGAAAAGGCGCTGGGGACCGGTTCCCGGCTCGGACGCGTCGTCGAGTCCACTGAGTCGGCGCCGGTCACGTGGGCGCTCGACCCCACCCTGGTGCCGAGCCTGCTGCCCGACGACACGGGTGAGCCCCTGTCGTCGGGACCGGACAGCGAGACCGACGAGGCAGCCCTGCGGTCGGCCGTCGAGGAGCGGATCCGCGGCGCAGCGGCCCAGCACTCGCCGTGGGTGCTGCCCGACACCGACGCCGACGTCGCCGCCGTCGCCGATGCCGGGGCGACGTCCGGGCTGATGGCCGACCTGATCGGCCGCTCATCGGGGGTCGCCCGGGCGCTCGACGGGCGCGCCGACGTCGCCTGGCCCGCCGACGGGCGCTACACCGCCGCCCGGGAGGACGCCCTGCGACGGCTCTTCTCCTCGCAGCCCCGCCTGGGCGCGCAGCTGGCCGCCCAGTCGACGCTGCCGCTGGGGGGCAACACCCAGGACGCCCACCGCCGCAGTGCCGACGGCCTGCCGGTGCTCGGCTACGACGACGACCTCAGTGCCCTGTTCGCGCAGACCAGCTCCCCGGCCGGCGCCGCCCTCGGCCTGCAGCACTTCATCGCCGACACCGTCGCCCTCCTCGACGAGCGGCCCGGCACCTCGGGGAGGTCGGTGCTCGTGGCGGCCCCCCGTTCCTTCGACCCCGACCCCACGGCCGCCGCCGCGTTCCTCCAGGCCGTGGACGGCATCCCCTGGCTGGAGCCGGTGACCACGAACACCCTGCTCGCCGACGCCAAGCGGGCGGTGCCCATGCCCAAGCAGGTCGGCACCCGCCCCACGCCCCAGGGCACGCCGACCGCGTCCGCCGACCCGTACGCCACGAAGCGGCCGACGCTCACACCCCGTCGGCTGCGCGAGCTCGAGGAGAGCGAGCAGATCGTGCGCGGGGTCGGGCTCATCCGAGACGACGGCGACGCCTTCACCCGCACCTGGGGCAGGGCCGCCGAACAGCTCGCGTCCAGCCGCTGGCGTGCCTTCCCGGCCGGGTGGACGAAGCTCAACGCACAGATCACCGCCGCCACCCGCGAGACGACCACGAGCATCGAGGTGTCACGACGCAACATCAACTTCCTCGCCGAGACCGGGCGCCTCCAGATCACCGTGACCAATGACCTCGACGTGGCGGTGGAGAACGTCAAGCTGACCCTGGAGCCGGCGAACCCCCGGCTGCGCATCGACAGCCAGCCGCCCGTCATGCGCATCGGCGCGAACAGCCGGGCCACCGCCGTCGTGAGCGTGACGACCCTCGCGGCCGGACCGGTGCCGATCCGCACGACGCTGACCACGCCCGACGGAACGGTCATCGGCCAGGGAGCGGACGTGCTCGTCCAGGTCACCCCGACCGGTGACTGGGTCTACTGGACCCTCGGCGGCTTCGCGGGGATCATCCTCCTGCTCGGCATCTGGCGCTCGGTGCGCCGCAAGCCCGAACCGGTCAACGCGGCCGAGCCCCTCCCGACCTCGCAAGGAACTGCATGAGCAACGCAAGCCTGGCCCGCAGCAGCGCCGTCATGGCGGCCGGGACGGTCGTCTCCCGACTGCTGGGCTTCGTCAGGGCTGCGGTGCTCGGCGGTGTCGTGGGCATCGGCGTGGCTGCCGACACGTTCCAGGTGGCCAACACCCTGCCCAACCAGTTCTACCTGCTCCTGGCCGGTGGCGTGCTCAACGCGGTGCTGGTGCCGCAGATCACCAAGGCCGCGCTCCGGGACGACGACGGCGGGCACGAGTTCGTCAACCGCCTGCTGACCATCTCGTTCGCCGTCATCGTCGCGGCCACGGTGGTGGTCACCGCGGCGGCCCCCCTCCTCGTGCGGCTGTTCTCGCAGAACTGGAGCCCCGAGGCGCTCGGCCTCGCGGCGGCCTTCGCCGCGATCTGCCTCCCGCAGATCCTCTTCTACGGGCTCTACACGCTGCTCGGCCAGGTCCTCAACGCGCGCGGCCGGTTCGCGGCATACATGTGGGCACCCGCCCTGGCCAACCTCGTCGCGATCGCCGGCCTCCTCTGGTTCAGGGCGAACTACCCGAGCGAGGCACCGGTCAGCGACTGGACGCCCGAGATGGTCTGGGTGCTCGCGGGCACGGCCACCCTCGGCGTTGCGGCACAGGCGCTGGTCCTGGTCATTCCGCTGCGGCGCATCGGCTTCCGCTACCGTCCCACGTGGGGACTTCGTGACTCCGGCCTCGGCACCGCGTCCCGGGTGGCGGTGTGGACCTTCGCGGCCGTGGCCGTCAGCCAGCTCGGCTTCATCGTCACGTCGAAAGTGATGACCCGGGCCGGCGACCTCATCGAGGAGCGGGGCCAGACGGGTGCCGGCATCTTCGCCTACGGCCTGGCCTTCCTCCTCTTCATGCTGCCCCACTCGCTGGTCACGGTCTCCCTCGTGACCGCCCTGTTCACCAGGCTGTCGCAGGCGGCACACCGCGGGGACGACCGAGAAGTGGTCGCCGACCTCGGCCGCGGGCTGCGCATGCCGGCGGTGGTCCTCGTCCCGGCGACCGTCGGCGTCGCCCTGCTCGGACAGCAGCTGGTCCGGGTGGCGTTCTACGACAACTCCCCCGAGGCAGCAGAGGCGATCTCCGAGGTGATGGTCGCGATGATGCTCGGGATCGTCCCGTTCGGGTGGCTCTACCTCATCCAGCGCGTCTACTACGCGTTCGAGGACGCCAAGACGCCCTTCTACCTGCAGATCATCGTCACGCTGCTGGCAACCGTGGTGAACCTCGTGGCCGCCTTCGTCGACCCGCTGCGCACAGGGATCGTGGTCGGCCTGGGCCAGACCGTCAGCAACCTGGCCGCCGCCCTCGTGGGCTTCTTCCTGCTCCGGCGCCGGTTCGGCTCCCTGCGGCTTCGCCCCACCGTGCTGGCCTACGCCCGCCTCGCGACCGCGGCCGTTGCCGCGGGCGTCGTCGGCTGGCTGGTGCTGGTGGGGCTGGACCGGGCCGGCGTCGACGCCGCCACCTGGACCGGGGCCCTGCTCGAGCTCCTGGTCGGCGGCGGGGTCTTCGCACTCACGGCCCTGTGGCTGGCCCACCGGCTGCGCGTCGACGAGGTCGGCCTGCTGCTCGACCCGGTGCTGCGCCGGGTCCGCGCGCGCCGTGGTCGCGACGCCGGCAGCACACCCTAGGATGAGCGGGCACCGGGCGCCGCGCCCAGACCCCACGCCGGCCCGGAGACCCACCAGGGCTGGCCTGGACCCCGACCCAGGCCACCCGACCGACGCGAACCGACCCGGCCCCAGCGAGGAGGCAGCGTGCACGGCGTAGGACCATCGACGGTGCTGGGAGGGCGGTATGCCGTCCAGCGCCGCCTCGAGCAGCAACCGCGCGCCGAGCGCTGGTCCGCGCACGACACCACGCTGGAGCGCGACGTCGTCGTGGTGGTCTTCGCCGCCGACGACCCCAACGCCGATGCCGCCCTCGACGCGGCCCGACGAGCCGCCGGGCTCGACAACGAGCGACTGGTCCGCATCCTCGACGTCGGGCGGTCCGAGGACGTCGCCTTCTTCGTCGAGGAGGCCCTCCACGAGGCGCACACGCTGACCCACCTCCTCGAGCAGGGCGGCCTGCCCTCGGAAGAGGCCCGCCGCATCGCGGGCGAGACGGCTGCCGGGCTCGAAGCCGCCCGCGGCCGGGGGCTGCACCACCTCCAGCTCACCCCCTCCTCGGTGTGGCGCACCGGTGACGGTGCCGTCAAGGTGTCCGGGCTGGCCACCGCCGCCGCCCTGGCCGGCGTCGACGACCAGGGCTCCACCGAGGCCTCGCGCACCGACGCCGTGGGCGTCGTCGCCATTGCGTATGCCGCGCTGACCAGCAGGTGGCCGCTCCCGGGCCGGGTGCCGGGCCTGGAGGCCGCCCCCCACCTGGTCGGCGGCGTGCCGGCGCCCTCGGAGATCGCTGCGGGGGTGCCCGGCGACCTCGACGCGCTGTGCCGCCTGACGCTCAACGACGACGAGGGCCCGCTCACCCCCGGCGACTTCGCGACCCAGATCGCGCCGTGGTCCCGGGCCATGATCAGCGGCCTCGGCGGCACCAGCACCGCGCCCATCGCCATTGCCGACCTCGCCACCACCAGCGGCGGCGTCGACAAGACCCTCGCCCTCCCCCTGCCGGGCCGGAGCGGCTCCGGGGCCAGCGCGGCGGCTCCGCCGGCGCCCCCGCCCGGGCCCGCCGTGCAGCCCGACCACGCCCCGTACTCCGACTCGGACGACGACTCGGACGCCGACGCTGCGGCGGGCGACCGCGAGCCCGGGCACCAGCACACCGCAGCAGCAGCGGCCACTGCCGTCGCCGGGGCGCTCGGCACCGCCGGGCAGGCCGCGGGCCAGGCAGCCGGCGCAGCGGCCGGCAAGGTCGGCAGCTTCGCGCGGGCCGCGGCCGACAAGGCGGCGGAGAAGCGAGCGGCCCGCGTGGAGGCCCACGAGCGTGCCGAGCGCAACCGGGTCTCCCTGGAGGACGCCCTGCTCGCCGGGGACGAGGACGTGGAGCCCCCGCTGCCGATGCTCCCTCCGGAGACGGCTGCGGCACCGACGCGCGACCAGTCCAAGATGGCCCTGGCGATCATCGCGGCCTTCGTCGTCGTGGCGACCCTCATCGGCTTCTGGGGCGTCTCGCAGTTCGGCTCCAACACGGGCATAGACCTGTCGGGCAGCACGCCCCGCCCCACCGTCACGGTGACCGGGCCGGCCCAGACCGTCACGCCGGGTGACACCCCGACCCAGGAGCCGTCGACCGACCCGGCGGGCGAGCCGCTCGCCATCCTCAAGGCCACCGGCTTCGACCCCGAGGGCGACGGCAGCGAGCGCAACAGCGAGGCGCCGCGCGTCTACGACGGTGACACCTCCACGTTCTGGAGCTCCGAGGGCTACGCCACGAGCAACCTCGGTGGCCTCAAGCCCGGCGTGGGCGTGATCGTCGACCTCGGCCAGCCGGCCAAGGTCAAGGAGGTCACCCTCGCGCTGCCGCACGCAGCCGACGTCACCGTCTACGTCGGCGAGGACAACGACCGCGAGAGCGCCACCGAGCTCGGCACCTCCACGGGCAAGAAGGGCAAGGTCACCATCGCGGCGAAGGACGCCGAGGTGGCGGGCAAGTACGTCATGGTGTGGTTCACCGAGGTCAGCAAGGTCGACGGTGGTCGCTTCCGCGCCACCCTCGCCGAGATCACGGTGCGGTAGGAAGGTCCCGGGACGGCCGCCATGGGCGAGGAGCTCCCCCTGAGGGAGCGGACCGACCGGGACCTCATGGCGCAGCACTGCGCCGGCGACCCAGAAGCCTTCGGCGAGCTCTTCCGCCGGCACCGCGACCGCATGTGGGCGGTCGCCCTGCGCACCACGAGCAACCGCGAGCTGGCCGCCGACTGCCTGCAGGAGGCCTTCATCGCCGCGTTCCGGCGGGCGGAGTCCTATCGGGGCGACGCGGCCGTGACGACCTGGCTGCACCGCATCGTCGTCAACGCCTGCCTCGACCGCCTGCGGCGCGAGCGTCCCGTCGCCGCCCTCCCCGAGCACGACCTCCCCGACCGCCGCGACGCCACGGGTCAGGCCGAGACCCGCATCGACGTGCGCGAGGCGCTGGCGCGCCTGCCGGAGGGCCAGCGGATGGCGCTCGTCCTCGTGGACATGCACGGGCTGCCGGTCGCCGAGGCCGCCGCGGTGCTGGAGGTCGCCGAGGGCACGGTGAAGTCCCGCTGTGCCCGAGGCCGTGCCGCCCTCGCCGCGATGCTGGGGCCCTCGGTCACGGACGTCGCGGAACCTTCGGGGGCGCCGTGACGTCGTACACATGTCAGTACTGCCGTCGACAGACGGCTCTCCCGGTCCCATCGGGGGCCGGACAGCGCTCTCCCAGGAGGTCGTCGTGGTGACCCTGCGTCATACGCCGCCTGGGCCACCCGACCCCGATGACGACCCCACGGGCATGCGCGCCCTGCTGTCCTCGCTGCCGGACCCCGGTCCGATGCCCGACGACCTGGTCGCGCGGATCACCGCCAGCCTCGCCGCCGAGCAGCAGCGGGGGCCGGTCGCCCGGCCGCTGCACGCAGCCGGCCCCTCCCGGCGCACGCCGGTGTGGCGCACCGCGGGCCTGGCTGCCGCGGCGGCCGCCGTCATCGGGCTGGGCGCCGGTTCGCTGCTCACCGGCACCGCGCCCGGGGACGTGGGCGCCCTGTTCGGCGGGTCCACCTCGGAGGCGGTCTCCGACGACGCGGCCGGCCGCGCCCCGGCGGGCGGCGGTGCCGACAGCGAGGCGCAGTCGGCCACCTCGGTGGTGAGCATCCACCACACCAACACCGCCTACACCTCCTCCGCCTTCGTCGACCAGGCCCGGGCCCTGCTCGACGACCCGGGAGTCACGCTGCCGCCGCTGGGGGCGGAGTCCCCCGCCATCGGCCCGATCGGCACCGAAACCGGCCTGCGCTCCTGCCTCTCGGCCCTCACCACCGGGCACTTCACGGCAGCCCTGGCCGACCTCGGCAGCTTCGACGGCCACCCCGCGGTGGTGGTGGTCCTGACCACCGAGAGCGGCCGCACGGCATACGCGGTGCAGCGCACCTGCACCATCGGGCGCCCCGCCCCGCTCGCCGGCCCGGTGCCGGTCCCCTGAACCAGCCGCGTCGCCCACCTGACCCGGCCGTGTCCCGGCCTGCCGCGTGCCTGCACGGAACAAACAGGCCCTACGATTCTGTTCAGCCAGCAGCACCGCATCTTGCGGTCCGCAACCACCCAGACCACAAGGGGCAGTACCTGTGAGCAGCGACGTGTCCGACGTCCGGAACGTGATCATCATCGGCTCCGGCCCGGCCGGCTACACCGCCGCGGTCTACGCCGCCCGGGCGAACCTCAAGCCGCTGGTGTTCGAAGGGGCCGTCACCGCCGGGGGCGCGCTGATGAACACCACCGAGGTGGAGAACTTCCCCGGTTTCCGCGACGGCATCATGGGTCCCGAGCTCATGGAGAACATGCGCGCCCAGGCCGAGCGCTTCGGTGCCGAGCTGGTCACCGACGACGTCACTGCGGTCGACCTGCAGGGCGAGGTCAAGACGGTCACCGACTCCGAGGGCAACACCTACCGCGCCCACGCGGTCGTCCTCGCCATGGGCTCGGCCTACCGCGAGCTGGGCCTGCCCGACGAGAAGCGCCTGTCCGGACACGGCGTCTCGTGGTGTGCCACCTGCGACGGCTTCTTCTTCCGCGACCAGGACATCGTGGTGGTCGGTGGCGGCGACTCCGCAGTCGAGGAGGCCACCTTCCTCACCAAGTTCGCCAGGTCGGTGACCCTCGTGCACCGCCGTGACGAGCTGCGGGCCTCCAAGATCATGGCCCAGCGCGCTCTGGCCAACGACAAGATCAAGTTCGCGTGGAACAGCGCGGTCACCGCGATCCACGGCGACGCCAAGGTCACCGGCGTCACGCTTACCGACACCGTCACGGGCGAGAGCCGCGAGCTGCCGGTCACCGGCGTCTTCGTCGCCATCGGCCACGACCCGCGCAACGAGCTGGTCAAGGGCGTGGTCGACCTCGACGACGCCGGCTACGTCCAGGTGCAGGGCCGCACCACGCTCACCAATGTCGAGGGCGTCTTCGCCTGCGGCGACCTGGTCGACCACACCTACCGCCAGGCCATCACCGCTGCCGGCTCCGGCTGCGCGGCAGCACTGGACGCCGAGCGCTACCTCGCCGCCCGCGAGGAGGCCGGCGAGCCCGCCACCGACGCCGCCCTCATCGAGTCCGAGAACCCCCTCGAGGGCGCTGTCAGCAGCCGCTGACACACTCGCCCCGGGCCCTGGGCCACCCCTTTCACCTTCCGAACCGACGCCACACCGAATGAGAGGAGCCCCCACCGTGGGAGCCACCAAGGAGACCACCGACAAGACGTTCGACCAGGACGTCCTGATGAACGACAAGCCCGTGCTGGTGGACTTCTGGGCACCCTGGTGCGGCCCCTGCCGCGCGGTCGCCCCGGTGCTGGAGGAGCTCGCCAACGAGCACGCCGGCAAGATCGAGGTCGTCAAGCTCAACACCGACGAGAACCCCGAGATCACCGGCCGCTACGGCATCACCGGCATACCGACCCTGAACGTCTACGTCAAGGGCGAGGTCGTCAAGACCCTGGTCGGTGCCCTCCCCAAGCCGAAGCTGGTGCGCGAGCTGGCCGACTACCTCGGCTGAGCACCGCCCCACCCCCATATGCCGGCCGCCCCACCCGGGGCGGCCGGCATCGTCGTGCCAGGTGGGTTTCCGTGGTTGGCCCGCCCGCCCGCCCTCGCCTAGGCTCTTCCCGTTTCCGTCGCCCACCGTGCGTGGGGCGCCCCTTGTCCAGGAGGCTTCGTGTCCAGCAGCAACAACGGTCTGCTCCGTCGTGGCAGCCGTGGGCCTGCCGTGGCCGACGTGCGCCGCCGCCTCGTGGCGTTGTCTCAGACCCACGTGGCCGACAGGTCCAGCCTCGACGGGCCCGAGGTCGACCACGAGCTGTACGACGAGGCACTCGAGCGGGCCGTGCGCGACTTCCAGCAGCGCCAGGGCCTGATCGTCGACGGCATCGTCGGCCCGGAGACGTTCTCGGCCATCGACGGTGCGCGGTGGACCCTCGGCGACCGGATCCTGCTGCACACCCCCGGCCACCTGCAGCACGGTGAGGACGTCGCCGCCCTTCAGGAGCGCCTCAACACGCTCGGCTTCGCCGCAGGGAGGGTCGACGGGCGGTTCGGGCAATCCACGGAGCAGGCGGTTCGCGCATTCCAGCGCGCCTACGGCCTGCCCGCCGACGGATCCGTGGGGCCCGACACCCTCCGCGCCTTCGCCGACCTGCGCCGCAGCGTCTCGGGCGGGTCGGCCACCGTGCTGCGCGAGCAGGAACGGGTCCGCCGCTCCGGGCACAGCCTGAGTGGGCGGACCGTGGTGCTCGACCCCGGCCACGGCGGCGACGACCCCGGCGCCACCCGCAGCGGGCTCCGCGAGGCCGACCTCGTGCTCGACCTCGCCCGGCGCATCGAGGGGCGACTGACCGCCATCGGCGTCTCCGTGGTCTACACCCGCACCGAGAGCACCTGCCCGAGCGACGAGGAGAGGGCCGCCCTCGCCAACCGCGCCGAGGCCGACGTGCTGCTCTCGCTGCACTGCGACTCCCACGACCACGTGGACGCCAGCGGTGTCGCGAGCTTCTTCTTCGGACGTGACCGCCGCACCGCGTGGTCCGCCGTGGGTGAGCACCTCGCCGACCTGCTGCAGCGCGAGATCGTGGCGCGCACGGGGCTGGCCAACTGCCGTTCGCACGGACGGTCGTGGCGCCTCCTGCAGCAGACCACCATGCCCGCCGTCCGCCTCGAGGCCGGCTACCTCTCGCACCCGGAGGATGCCGCGCGCCTCGCCGACCCGGCGTTCCGCGACACCCTGGCCGAGGCTGTCCTCGTCAGCCTCCAGCGCATGTACCTCGGCGAGGACGACACCAACGCGACGGGTGTGCTGCGACTCGGCGACCTGCGGGCCTACCTGGCCTCGGGTGGGGGTGCCTGAGCGGAACGTCTCCGCGGCTCAGCCGGAGAGCAGAAGAGGGCCCTTGCATCTCAGTCATGAGATGGAAGGGCCCTCTTTTTGGTTTATTGCTGATATTTATCCCTAGAATCGCCGGGATTCATGCCTTTCGTGCTATCAGGCTGTGCCGCGAGGGTCGATGCCCAAGAGGTCGACGATCCGGTTCAGGTCCTCGACCGAGGCAAACTCCACGGTGAGCTTGCCCTTGCGCTGGCCGAGGGCGATGTTGACCCGGGTGTCGAACCGGTCGGACAGGCGAGCGGCGAGGTCGTCGAGCTGGGGGTGACGGCTGCCGGCACGCGGACGCCGCGGCTTGGCCCGCTCCTGGTCGCCACCGAGCGCGACGATCTCCTCGACGCTGCGCACCGAGAGGCCCTCGGCCACGATCCGCTGTGCCAGTCGCTCCATCGCCGCCGCGTCCTCGAGGGCCAGCAGGGCGCGGGCGTGCCCGGCGCTCAGCACCCCGGCGGCGACACGGCGGGCCACCAGCGGGGGGAGCTTGAGCAGCCGGATGGTGTTGGAGATCTGCGGCCGGGAGCGGCCGATCCGACCAGCCAGCTCGTCGTGGGTGCAGCCGAAGTCCTCGAGCAGCTGCGAGTAGGCGGCGGCCTCCTCGAGCGCATTCAGCTGGCTGCGGTGGAGGTTCTCGAGCAGGGCGTCGCGCAGGAGGGCGTCGTCCTCGGTCTCCTTGACGATCGCGGGGATCGTCTCCAGACCGGCCTCCTGGGTGGCCCGCCACCGGCGCTCACCCATGATGAGCTCGAAGCGGACCCCCTCCTCGCCATCGCTGACCGGGCGCACCACGATCGGCTGCAGGACCCCGATCTCGCGGATGCTGTGCACGAGCTCGCCCATGTCGTCCTCGTCGAAGACGCTGCGCGGCTGCTTGGGGTTGGGCCGGATGGCGGTGACCGGCACCTCGGCGTAGGTCGCGCCCGGCACCGGTGCCAGGCCTTCACCGTCGGTGGGCGCGTCGCTCGACGCCTCGTCCAGGGCGGACCCCGGGGCCTCGCCGTTCAGGGATCCCCCGTCGGACCGCCCCGACCCGGCCCCCTGCTCGGAGGCCGCGCGCGTGTCAGCGCCATCGACCTCACTCGACTGTCCTGGCGTGCTCCGGTGCTCCGTGGTGGCCAGCTGGTCTGCCACCTCCGACGGATCCGTCCCCTCGGCCGGCGGGGCCAGCACGGTCGAGCGCGCCTGCACCGCAGCGCTGTTGTCCTTGAAGAACACGTCGACCGGCCGCGCAGCCCCCTCTCCTGCCGGGGTGGAGGGGATCAGGGCGCCGAGCCCGCGCCCGAGGGCGCGACGCTTCTCGCTCATCTGCTGGCCTTTCTTGTCCTGTGCCGGGGGTGGGCTGGAGGTGCTGGTGCTCATGAGGCGCGCGCGGCCACGCCGCGGTCCGCGAGTTCGCTGGCGGCCTCGAGGTACGAGAGGGCCCCGCTGCTGTTGGGGTCGTACGTCATGACCGTCTGGCCATGGCTGGGCGCCTCGGAGATCCGGACCGAGCGCGGCACGGAGGTGCGCAGCACCTGCTGGGGGAAGTGCGCCCGCACCTCCTCCGCCACCTGCGCCGAGAGGCGGGTGCGACCGTCGTACATCGTCAGCAGGATCGTCGAGACATGCAGCGTGGGGTTCAGGTGGTTCTTGATCAGCTCGATGTTCTTGAGCAGCTGCGAGAGGCCCTCGAGCGCGTAGTACTCACACTGGATGGGGATGAACACCTCATCCGCCGCCACGAAGGCGTTCACCGTGAGCAGTCCCAGGCTCGGGGGGCAGTCGACGAACACGTAGTCCGGAACCGCGTGGCCCAGCTCGTCGGCAGACGCGATGTAAGCAGCGATCGCCTTCTGCAGACGCGTCTCGCGGGCCACCATCGACACGAGCTCGATCTCGGCGCCGGCGAGGTCGATCGTGGCCGGCGCACAGAACAGGCCCGAGACGTCCGGGCACTCCTGCACGACCTCACTGATCGGGGTCCCGTCGACGAGCACGTCGTAGATGCTCGGCACCTCGGCGTGGTGCTCGATACCCAGCGCCGTGCTGGCGTTGCCCTGTGGGTCGATGTCGATGACCAGCACGGTGAGCCCAGCCTGGGCCAGTGCCGCGGCGACGTTGACCGTGGTGGTCGTCTTACCCACGCCGCCCTTCTGGTTCGCCACCGTCATGACCCGGGTCATGGTCGGCTTGGGGAAGACTCGCCCACTCAGGGCGATCCGCTTGCGGGCGTCCTCCGCCACCGCTTGGGCCAACGGAGTGTCGGCGCCGGCCGCAGGAAGGGCCGAGGCGAGCTCGGTGCGCTCATCTGTTTCACGTGAAACTACTGCAGCCAGTGCCTCTTCCGCAGCCAGCGCGTCCCCCTGGTGGTGGGTGTCAGGAGTGGCGACAGCCGTGGTCTCCCTGTTGTGCATGTAAATGCCGGCTCCGTCGCTACCAGCGATCTCCGCATCAGCGTCGGTTTCACGTGAAACCGCGGCCAGCGGCTCCGCGGCCGCTGGGGGCCCTGCCACCCCTGCGGGCTCTCCGGTCTCCGCGGCGGCCGGCGCAGCCGGCGCGGCAGGTGCGCGCTCCGCACGATCGGGTTCCGTGGCCTGAGGCTCCACGGACTGTGCGGTTGCGGCGGATGGCCTCGCTTCGAAGTGCATCGCGTCTCCCCTCTCACGGTCACCCTCAACGCCCCCGGCCTGGGGCCCGTTGTGACTCACCGGGGCCGACGAGATCGCAGTTTCACGTGAAACACGGTCATCCTTCGGCCAGCCCAGGGGGGCGGTGGTGGTGCCGACGAGTCCGGGCCAACCGAGGCCTCGTTCGAGTTGCCGCGCTTCTGTCACTCCGTCACCTCGTCGCACATGGGGTTCATCCAACCGTACGAGGGACCGGGTTCCAAACCGGGGAGGTCAGCTCTCGGTGTGCCGTGTCCGACGGGTCTCGCGGACCGCGTCTCCTGCCTTCTTCGACCGGGCCGAGGGTCGCTTCTTTGCCTTCCTCGGGACACGCGACACCCCCTGGGTGTTCGCGCCGATGGTGAGCTCCATGGTCACGGTCGGCACCTCAAGGAGTCCGGCCCCATAGGTACGGATGTCGGCGTGCACCATCCCCAGCTTGGCCAGCACCTCCCGCTCCTCCGCGAGCTCCTGCGCTGCCTGGTCTCCCTTGAGGGCGACGAGAACCCCGTCAGTCTCCAGCATCGGGAAGGTCCAGCGGGCGAGCTTGTCGATCCGCGCGACTGCCCGCGCCGTCGCGTAGGGAGCGCTGAGGCGGCCCCGGAACTCCTCCGCCCGACCACGGTGGACCGTGCAGTTGTCGAGCCCGAGGGATTCGACCGTCGCATTGAGCCAGTTCGTCCGGCGCAGCATCGGCTCCACGAGATGGATCTGCAGATCCGGACGGGCCACCGCAAGGGCCAGGCCGGGGAGGCCGGCGCCGGAGCCCACGTCGATCACCGTCGTCGACTCCGGGAATGCCTCGTGGGCGACGGCGCAGTTCAGGATGTGGCGATCCCACAGGCGCGGCACCTCCCGGGGCCCGATCAGGCCGTGACTGACCCCGGTGTCGGCGAGCACGGCGGCGAAGCGCTCGGCCAGCGGGAGTCGGCCGCCGAAGATGGAGGCCGCAGCAGGAGGAGCCGCCGGCAGACCTGCCGACGGCTCCTCCTGCTCGCGCTCAGTGGCGGAACGGTGCGTCATGCGCGTTTCACGTGAAACGTCAGGCCGGGAGGACAACGACGCGCCGGTGCGGCTCGGTGCCCTCGGACTCCGAGGCGAGACCGGCCGCGAGGACCTCGTCGTGCACCACCTTGCGCTCAAAGGCGCTCATCGGCGACAGGGACTTCTTCTCCCCAGAGGCGCGCACCTCGGCGACCGCCTCGCGGGCGATGCCGACCAGCTCGGCTCGACGCTCGGCGCGGTGACCGGCGACGTCGAGCAGCAGTCGGCTCCGCTCGCCGGTCGCGGACTGCACCGCCAGGCGGGTCAGCTCCTGCAGCGCTTCGAGGACCTTGCCGTCGGAGCCGACGAGCCGGCGGGGCACACGCCCCTCCTCCGAGTCCACGATGGCGACGGCGGCGCGGTCGCCGTCCACGTCGACGTCGATGTCGCCGTCGAGGTCCGCGATGTCGAGCAGCGTCTCGAGGAAGTCGGCCGCGACCTCACCCTCGCGCTCGAGGTCCGCCACCTGGCGACGGCCGCCGCGTGCCTGGGCCGCCCCGGCCTCGCTGGCGGACTCGGTCGACTGCACGGACTCCAGCGAGTCGGCAACGTCTGCCGCGGACCCCGTCGGGACCGATGCGTGCGAGTCCACGGTGCCTTCGAGCGTGGGGGCCTGCCCGTCCTGCTCCGTGCCCTGTTCCTGGGTCTGGGAATCGGTCTGGTCGCTCATGTTCATCTCCTGTGCAAAAGCCTGTGGAAAAGCCGGGTCTGCTGGACTGGCCGCGGGCAGCACCCGCTGCGCGCCGCGACCGGACCTACGTCTGGTTACTTCTCGGGACTCGGTGCCGGCTTGGCCGGCGACCCGCCGCCCTGGCTCGGCCGGGTCTGGGCGCCACCAGCCTTGCGCTTCTTGGACCGCTTGGGCTGCTGGCGCTGGCCGGAGGTCTTCTGCGGGGCTGCTTCATCCGCCGGTGCCGACGTGTCCTCGAGTCCCTTGACCGTGAGCTCCTTCACCGGCTTGCCGCGCTTGGCGCGCCGCTCGTGCAGCGCCTTCTCCGCCGGCGAGCCCGGCGCCGGCATACGGCGGATCACGTAGAACTGCTGGACCATCGACCAGATGTTGGTCACCGTCCAGTAGATGAGGACACCGATCGGGAAGTTGATGCCGGAGATCGCGAAGAAGATCGGCATCAGGTACAGCAGCACCTTCTGCTGCTTGGCGAAGGGGTTGTCGAGCGCCGACGCTGGCATGTTCTTGCGCATCAGCTGGTGCTGGGTGGTGAAGGTGGTCGCCGACATCAGGAGGATGAGCAGCACGGTGACGATGTAGGTGGCCGTGCTGTCGGCGCTCATGAACGTGTCGGAGAGCTGTGCGCCCAGGAAGGTCGACTGCTCCGCCTGCGCGGCGACGTCCTGGGTGATCGGGCCGATCGGCTCCGTCTTCCCGGTGGCGATCGACTCCAGGCCGTTGAGCACCCGGAAGAGCCCGAAGAAGAACGGCGACTGGATGAGAATCGGCATGCACGACGAGAAGGGGTTGGTGCCGGTCCTCTTGTAGAGGTCCATGGTCTCCTGCGTCATGGCCTGACGGGAGTCCGGGTCGGTCTTGCCCTTGTACTTCGCCTGGATCTTCTGCATCTCGGGCTGAATGAGCTGCATCCGGCGCGAGGCGTGGATCTGGCGGACGAACAGCGGGATCATCGCGGCGCGCATGACCACCACGAGACCGATGATGGAGAGCACCCAGGCGGCACCCGATGCCGGGTCGAGGCCGATCGCGTCGAAGAACGAGTGCCACCCGTAGAGGATCCAGGCCACGAGCCACTCGAACGGGTAGATCAACTTGGTGAAGAAGTCCATGCTGTCCTCTGTGTGGAGGTGAGCGGTCGGCTCACCAGTGGTGCCGGGCCAGAGGCGGTATGCCGCGTGGCCGGCGAGACGTCGGGGGCCGCCGTCAGCGGGCGGCCGGGGCGGGCGGGGCGGGCGGGACGTGGTCGACGCCACCCGGTGTCCAGGGGTGGCACCTCAGCAACCTCCTGACGGCCAGCCAGGTTCCCTTCAGGGGACCGAACCGCCGGATGGCAGTGAGGGCGTACTGGGAGCACGACGGGTAGTACCGGCACGTGGGCGGGGTCATCGGCGAGATGACCCGCTGGTAGAAGAGGATGAGCCCGACCAGCGGCGCCGCGAGCACCTTCTGGAGGGTCTTCATGCCGCCCCGCCTGTCGGGGAGGCGGCCGTGAGGCGCTTCAGCACTCGAGCCAGGAGCAGGTCGAGGTCATCCGCCAGTTGCTGCGAATCAGCTTGTGCTGCAGGGGGATTCGCCCGAATCACGAGGTCGGTGCCGGTGGGGATGCGGTCCAGGCGCTGGTGCACCAGGGCACGCAGGCGGCGCTTGGTGAGGTTGCGGACCACGGCCGGACCGACCGCCTTGGAGACAACAAAACCGACCCGCGGCGGGAGACCCGCACGCGCGTCGGTCTGGTTGGCGTGAACCACGATGAGGCGGGAGCCCGATCGTGCTCCCCCTGATGCTCGGACCGCTGCCGCGAAGTCGGCGCTGTGACGCAGCCGGTGCTGCGCGGGCAGCACGTCCGGGGCCTCAGGCGGAGAGCTCGGAGCGGCCCTTGCGGCGACGGGCGGCCAGGATGGCGCGGCCAGCGCGGGTGCGCATGCGCAGGCGGAAACCATGGGTCTTGGCCCGGCGGCGGTTGTTCGGCTGGAAAGTACGCTTGCTCACGTTGATCTCCGTAACTGGTCGGACCCCGGTGGTCCGCGAGTGCTTGGCGGGGGCGGCGGCCGACGCCGGCCGCAATCGGAAACCCGCGAAGCGAGTCACGGGCATGCGAAAACGGCCGACAGGGCCTCGCCTACGGTACGCGAGCGCCGGTGACAGGGTCAAACCAGCACCTCTCGATTCCACCAGCGCGGGCGAATACCAACGGAAAGCGACGAAACGCCCGACGACACGCCGGCCCATCGCAAATTTTCCGTGCTCAACCGGATCCAATTTGGGCGATGAGGTTGCTCGTCTCGCTCCCGGGTTGTTAGCGTCCCCGTCGGCGCCCCGACTGACGTCACCCACAGATTGTGGAAAAGCATGTGGACAGCCCACAATGGCGAGTCAGTGGCCAGACCGAGACCGCGAGACCGACCAGAGCTTCCCAGGGGTGTAACCAGTGGCTGACGCCGATCTGAACTACGGTCAGGTCTGGCAGAACACCCTCTCGGCGCTCGATGCGGACGGCATCCCCGCCCAGCAGCGCGCCTTCCTCAGCCTCGCCCGCCTGGTGGGTCTGCTCGACGGCACCGCCCTGCTGGCCGTGCCCAACGAGTTCACCAAGGACGTCGTCGAGACCCGGGTCCGCGAGCAGGTCACCCGGGCCCTGTCCTCCCAGCTCGGCAGCGACGTGCGCCTCGCGGTGACCGTGGACTCCTCGCTGGACCTCGACCACGTCGAGCCGACGACCGGCCTGGTGCCGCAGCCGTTGACGATCGGGCAGGACCCGGTGGCCCCACCGCACCAGGCCGTGCAGTCCCTGCCCCCGATGCCGGACCCGGAGAACCTTGCGGCCCGCCGGCCCCGGCCCGAGGACAGCATCTCGGTCACCGAGGCCGAGGCGACCCGGCTGAACCCGAAGTACACCTTCGACACCTTCGTCATCGGGGCCAGCAACCGGTTCGCCCACGCGGCGGCGGTGGCCGTGGCCGAGGCGCCGGCCAAGGCCTACAACCCGCTGTTCGTCTACGGCGAGTCCGGTCTGGGCAAGACCCACCTGCTGCACGCCATCGGCCACTACGCGCGCAACCTCTACCCCCACGTCAAGGTGCGCTACGTGAACTCCGAGGAGTTCACCAACGACTTCATCAACAGCATCCGCGACGACAAGGCGAGCAACTTCCAGCGCCGCTACCGCGACGTCGACGTGCTGCTCATCGACGACATCCAGTTCCTCCAGGGCAAGGTCCAGACCCAGGAGGAGTTCTTCCACACCTTCAACACGCTGCACAACGCCAACAAGCAGGTGGTCATCACCAGCGACCTGCCCCCCAAGCTGCTCTCCGGCTTCGAGGAGCGCATGCGCAGCCGCTTCGAGTGGGGCCTGCTCACCGACGTCCAGCCCCCCGACCTCGAGACCCGCATCGCGATCCTGCGCAAGAAGGCGATCCAGGAGCGGATGAGCGCGCCCGACGAGGTGCTCGAGTTCATCGCCTCGCGCATCTCGACCAACATCCGCGAGCTCGAGGGCGCCCTCATCCGGGTGACCGCCTTCGCGAGCCTCAACCGCCAGAGCGTCGACATGGGCCTGGCCGAGATCGTGCTCAAGGACCTCATCCCCAACGAGCAGGGCAGCCAGATCACCAGCGCGACGATCATGGCGCAGACCGCGGCCTACTTCGGCCTCAGCATCGACGACCTGTGCGGCTCGTCCCGCTCCCGCGTGCTGGTCACCGCCCGGCAGATCGCGATGTACCTCTGCCGCGAGCTCACCGACCTGTCGCTGCCGAAGATCGGGCAGCAGTTCGGCGGCCGCGACCACACCACGGTGATGCACGCCGACCGCAAGATCCGCGAGCTCATGGGCGAGCGGCGCGCGATCTACAACCAGGTCACCGAGCTGACCAACCGCATCAAGCAGCAGTCGCGCTGAGGTAGTCGACCGTCTCCTTCACGGTCTGCTCCCACGGGGTGGGGCGCAGGCCGAAGATGCCCTGCGTGTGGCTGGAGTCGAGCACGAAGGGTCGCTCGAACTGGTGCCGGGTCTCGCGCAGCTCCCTCATCAGCGGCACGACGGCTCCCAGCGCCGTGACCAGCCCGCGCGGTATGCCGTGCACGGCCTTCGGTGCGCGGCCGCAGACCCGCGCCACGTCGGCGACGACCTCCCGCACCGTGCGCGGCTCGGCGCTGGGCACGTGCCAGGCCTGTCCCCATGACCGGTCGTCCGTGGCGAGCACCGCCGCCAGCCGGGCGGTGTCGCGCACGTCGGTCCAGGTGTGCGGCACGTCCGGGCCGCCCATGACCAGCCAGACCGGACGGCCCCTGAGCGCGGGCGAGACGACCATCGAGTTCAGCAGGCTCTGCGCCCCGACCCCGGGACCGGTGTAGTCCGACGCCCGCAGCTCGCTCGCGCGCACCCGTCCTGCCCGGTGTGCCTCGAGGGCCGCTTTCCACATCCGTGCCCTCAGCGCACCCTTGTGACCGTTGGGCTGCAGCGGCGTCGTCTCGGTCATGGGCCCGTCGACCTGGCCGTAGGCATAGAGGTTGTTGACCGTCACCAGCCCGGCGCCGGTGCGCTCGGCCGCGGTGAGGGCGGCGGCGGCCAGCGGCGGCCAGTCCTTCTCCCAGGTCGTGTACTTCGGGGGGTTGAGCGCGTTGACGATGGCCGAGGCGCCGGATGCCAGGGTGGTCAGGCGGTCGACGTCGCCCGCGTCAGCGGCGACGGCGGTGACGCCCGCCACCTGCGGGCCGCGCCCGGACCTCGACACGACCTGCACCTCGTGGCCGGCGCCGGCGAGCTCGCGCGCCGTCCCCTGCCCGACTGCCCCTGCCCCCAGGACCACGAAACGACCCATGACATCCTCCAAGTGTGAACACTGTTCTCTCTTTTCCCAGTGAATAGCACCCGGTCAGAAAAAGCAAGAACACTGTTCGCACTTCGGCGCGGGGTCTGGCATCCTGAGGCGATGGCGCGAGTCGACGGCATACGGGCGCGGAACCGGGCTGCGACCGAGGAGGAGATCCTGCGGGTCGCTCGGGTGGAGCTGCGCCGGCACGGCGCGGCGGCCCTGTCCGTGCGCGCCGTGGCTCGCGAGATGGGGATGGCCCCTTCCGCCCTCTACCGCTACATCAAGGACCGCGACGACCTGCTCACCCTGCTCATCGTCGCTGCGTACACCTCGCTGGGCGCCGAGGTGCACGGAGCCCACGACGCCGTGGAGCCCGCCGACCTCGACGGCAGGTGGCGGGCGGTCGGCCACGGCCTGCGCGACTGGGCCAGGGCGCACCCCCACGAGTACGCCCTCGTCTACGGCTCACCGGTGCCGGACTACCGGGCCCCGGCCGAGCAGACCAACGAGCCCGGCACCCGGGTCCAGGCGCTGCTCGTGAGGCTGCTGGCCGACGCGCGGCGCGAGGGCCGGCTCAGCGACGCGGCCGCGACCTTCGCCCCGGGCTCGGGACAGCTCGCCGACGCGGCCGCCGGGCACCTGCTCGACGACCCGTTCTTCGCCGGAGCGGACCTCGACGGCCGGGCGCTGATGGCCGGGTTGGCCGCGTGGACGCTGCTCCTGGGCACGGTCACGACCGAGCTGTTCGAGCAGATGGGAGACACGATCGCCGATCGGGACGCCTATTTCGCCTACATGCTCGACGTCGCCGGCCGGCTGGTCCTCAGCCCCGCACCGACGACTGTCCACAGCTGAGCTCTCCACAGGGTTGTCCACACATGTGGGCAGCGCGTGACCTGACCGTGATCCGCGCAAGAGCGCAGGTGGGCGTCCCAAAGGGTGTCATTCGCCCCGTTTTGGCCGGTGGTCCACACTTGGGGAAAACCCTGTGGAGAGCTGTGGCTGACCACAGGGGGACCCCCAGCTTGTCCACAGGCCAAGGAGTCGCTGACGGGGCTGTGCACAGCGCGTGGACGGGACGTGGACGCCGGGAGGCCAGACTGGGGACGACTGCCCACACCGTGTGGATGCCCTGTGGACAACCAAATTCCGTCCACAGCCTCCAGGCCCCCGTGTGCAGGCCGGTCCACGAGCGGTGCACATGGCGACCGGCCCGCTGGCCTGCGCGAACGCGGCTTCTCCACAGGATCCACACCGCCTATGGAGAAGATGAGATCCATCCATGACTCATCCCGCCCCGAGTACCTGGGTGCGACCGACCCGTGCTGCCGAAGCTTGTGAAGAACCGGACGAACCACAAGAAGCCGGCTTCCCCGAACCGGGTTTGCAGCCACCCCCGGGGGCACTAGGGTCAGTGCCCCCACCACAATGTGCTTCCGACGAACAGTGGTGTGGTCACACGCGTGTCTGCAGTCCTGAAGGGCGGGTTTCCAAGGTGAAGTTCCGGGTCGAACGTGAGGTCCTCGCCGATGCCGTGACCTGGGTGGCTCGGGGCCTGCCTGCCCGCCCGCCCGTGCCCGTCCTGGCCGGCGTGCTCATCGAGGCCAACGAGGAGGGCAGCCTCACCCTGTCGGCGTTCGACTACGAGGTCTCCGCCAAGGTCACCGTGCCCGCCGACGTGTCCGAGCCCGGCCGGGTGCTCGTGCTCGGACGCCTCCTGGCCGAGATCTCGCGCAACCTGCCCAACCGCCCGATCGACGTCACCACCGAGGGCAACAAGGTCGCCGTCACCTGTGGCTCGTCGCGGTTCAGCCTGCTCATGATGCCGTCGGAGGACTACCCCACCCTCCCGACCTCGCCCGCCCCGACCGGCACCATCGCCGGCGACGTCTTCACCAAGGCGGTCGCCCAGGTCTCCATCGCGGCCGACCGCGGCGACACCCTGCCCATCCTCACCGGAGTCCGGGTCGAGATCGACGGCGAGAAGATGACGCTGCTCGCCACCGACCGCTACCGCCTCGCGATGCGCGAGCTGACCTGGAACCCCGAGGCCACCGACGCCAACCACGTGGCGCTCATCCCGGCCCGCACCCTCTCCGAGACCGCCAAGGCCCTCGGCGCGGCGGGCTCCATCGAGGTCGCGCTCGGCGGCTCGGCCGGCGGTGACGGGCTGGTGGGCTTCGAGGCCGGGCAGCGCCGCACCACCACCCGGCTGCTCGACGGCGAGTACCCCAAGGTCACCTCGATCTTCCCGACCAGCGTCGACACCGAGGCCGTCGTCAAGACCGCCGAGCTCGTCGAGGCGGTCAAGCGTGTATCCCTCGTGGCCGAGCGCAACACCCCGGTGCGGCTGCGGTTCACCGAGGGCCAGGTCGCCATCGAGGCGGGCACCGGTGACGACGCCCAGGCCTCCGAGGCGGTCGAGGCCACGCTGACCGGTCCCGAGATCGAGATCGCGTTCAACCCCCAGTTCCTGCTCGACGGCCTCGGGGTGGTGGGCACCGAGTTCTCGCGCCTGTCCTTCACCCAGCCGTCCCGCCCGGCGGTCCTCTCCGGCCAGGCCGAGCTCGAGGGCGAGGCCGACACCTCGTACCGATACGTGCTCATGCCCGTGCGCTTCGCGAGCTGACCCGCCCCGGGCGTAGCCTTGAGCGCCACGCGCCCGCGGCGACGGTATGCCGCGGCGGCGAGCACGCGGCACACCGCACCACCAACGACGAAGGGCTTCCTCACCATGCAGCTGGGTCTGATCGGTCTGGGCAAGATGGGTGGCAACATGCGCGAGCGGCTGCGCCGCGCGGGCCACGAGGTCATCGGCTTCGACCGCAACCCCGACGTCTCGGACGTGCGGAGCATGGCGGCCATGGTCAAGAAGCTCGAGGCGCCCCGTGTCGTCTGGGTGATGGTGCCCTCGGGTGACCCCACCCGCGAGACCGTGGCAAAGCTCGCCGACCTGCTCGACAAGGGCGACCTCGTGATCGACGGCGGCAACAGCCGGTTCACCGACGACTTCGAGAACGAGAAGCTCCTCAAGGCCAAGGGCATCGGCTACCTCGACTGCGGCGTCTCCGGTGGGATCTGGGGTTTGGACAACGGCTACGGCCTCATGGTCGGGGGCACCGCGGCCAACGTGCGGCGGGCCATGCCGATCTTCGACGCGCTGCGCCCCGAGGGTCCCCGCGAGGAGGGCTTCGTCCACGCCGGCAAGGTGGGTGCGGGCCACTACTGCAAGATGGTGCACAACGGCATCGAGTACGGGCTGATGGCCGCCTACGCCGAGGGCTACGAGCTGCTCGAGGCCAAGGACATCGTCACCGACGTCCCGGGTGCCTTCAAGGCCTGGACCCGGGGCACCGTCGTGCGCTCCTGGCTGCTCGACCTGCTGGTCAAGGCACTGGAGGAGGACGCCCACCTCGAGGACGTCTCCGGCTACACCGCCGACTCCGGCGAGGGCCGCTGGACCGTCGAGGAGGCCATCGCCAACTCGGTGCCGATGCCGGTCATCTCCGCCTCCCTGTTCGCCCGGTTCGCCTCGCGCCAGGACGAGTCCCCCACCATGAAGGCCGTCGCCGCGCTGCGCGGCCAGTTCGGTGGCCACGAGGTCATGCGTGTCGAGGAGGGCAAGGCCCTGCGTCGGGGCGAGGCGCCCAAGGGCGTCAAGGAGACCCGCGCCAAGACGCGCAAGGCGGAGCAGCCCACGAAGAGCGCCACGAAGGCCGCCGCCAAGGGTCGCGCCGCCGCCGACGCCGGTCCGTCGTCGGGCAGCGGCGAGACGTCCTGACCCGGGCAGCTCCCGCCGTGTCGCCCCTCGTGCCGTGCGCCTGACCCGGGCCTGACCCGTGTACGTCCGCCACCTGTCCGTCTCGAACTTCCGCAGCTACGAGACCGCTGAGCTGCCGCTCGAGCCCGGTGTGACCACGCTGGTCGGCCTCAACGGGCAGGGAAAGACCAACCTGGTCGAGGCCATCGGCTACCTCGCGACGCTCTCGAGCCACCGGGTCGCCACCGACGCACCCCTGGTGCGGTTCGGAGCCGACCAGGCGGTGATCCGCGGGGTCGTGGTCCGCGACGGCCGCGAGACGCTCATCGAGCTCGAGCTCAACCCGGGGCGAGCCAACCGGGCGCGCCTCGGGCGGTCACCGATGCAGCGCCCCCGCGAGGTGCTCGGCACGCTGCGCACGGTGCTCTTCGCCCCCGAGGACCTCGCGCTCGTCAAGGGCGACCCCTCGGAGCGCCGGAAGTTCCTCGACGAGCTGCTCGTCGCCCGCCAGCCTCGGTGGGCCGGGGTGCGCTCGGACTACGACAAGGTGCTCAAGCAGCGCAACGCCCTGCTGAAGTCGGCGGCGCCGGTGCTGCGCAAGGGCTCTCGCCACCGGCCGCGTCCCGGGGAGGAGCCGGCCGACGAGGCGCGCGCGTCGGCACTGCACACCCTCGACATCTGGAACGAGCACCTCGCGAGCGTGGGCTCACAGCTGCTCTACGCCCGGCTGCGGCTGCTGCGCGACCTCGGGCCCTACCTGACGAAGGCCTACGACGAGGTCAGCGCCGGCCAGTCCGACGCCAAGGTCTCCTACCGCTCCAGCCTGCGCGAGGAGGTCGCGGCCGCGATCGCCACCGGCGACGTGCCCGAGATCGAGCAGCTGCGCACCGAGATCCTCGCCGCGCTCGACGAGGCCCGGCCTCGCGAGGTCGAGCGCGGTGTCTCCCTCGTCGGACCCCACCGCGACGACGTCGTGCTCACGCTCGGTGAGCTGCCGGCGAAGGGCTACGCCAGCCACGGCGAGTCCTGGTCGTTCGCGCTGGGACTCAAGCTCGCGGCATACCAGCTGCTGCGCCACGACCTCGGCGAGGACCCGGTGCTGGTGCTCGACGACGTCTTCGCCGAGCTCGACACCGGCCGGCGCGAGCGGCTCGCTGCGATGATCGCCGACTGCGAGCAGGTGCTCATCACCGCGGCAGTGGCCGCGGACGTGCCCGCCTCGCTCAGCGGGCAGACGTATGCCGTGAGCCTGGGCGAGGTGAGCCCGCGTGAGTGACGAGCTGCCCTCGCCCGAGGCCGAGCCCCCCGCGCCCCATCACGAGGACGAGCGGGTCGACGACGCGGCGGCCGCGGCGCTCGCGCGCGCCCGGGCCGCCGCGAAGGCCAAGGGGCTGCGGCCGGGGCTGAGGCCCATGCGCCGTCGCCGTCCGGGTGTGCCGGTGAGCCCGCGCTCGCGCGACGGCCGTGACCCGCTGCTCCTCGGCGACCAGATGGACCGGCTCCTGGTCGACCGGGGTTGGCGGGTCGACGTGGCGGTCGGCTCGGTCATGGGACGCTGGCCGCAGATCGTCGGCCCGGAGGTGGCCCAGCACTGCACGCCGGTGACGTTCGAGGACGGCGTGCTCACCGTGCGGGCCGACTCCACCGCGTGGGCCACCCAGATCCGGTTGCTGACCTCGTCGATCCTCGGCCGCCTCGAGGGAGAGGTCGGCAAGGGCACGGTCGCCGAGCTCAGGGTCGTCGGCCCCAGCGCGCCCTCGTGGTCGAAGGGACCGCGTCGGTCGCAGGGCCCCGGCCCCCGCGACACCTACGGGTAGTCACCGGCCGTCGCGAGGGGCGAACACGGTCAGGGCCACGGCGTCGCTGTGCCGGGAGCGGACGTACTCATCGGCCCAGTCGCGCCTGTCGGGGTAGGTCGACTCGGCGACGATGCGGGCGCAGGTGGCGTCCACGTCGATGGGCGTGTGACGCAGGCTGACCTGGCCGCCGCGCAGCAGGGCCCACCCGCCTCCGGGGCGGCCGTAGGGCATGCCGACGCTGCCGGGGTTGAGCACCAGTCGGCGGTCGACGAGCCGGACGAAGGGCATGTGGGTGTGGCCGCAGACGACGGTCTGCACGGTCTCGGGGAGGTCGGCGAACACCTCGGCCCAGCGCTCGAGGCGGGTGTCGACCAGCACCACCTCGTCGTCGTCGCGGGGGCTGCCGTGGCAGAACAGCACCGGCCCGAAGCCGTCGACGTCGAGGGTGACCGGGTGCGGAAGGGCGTCGAGCAGGGCGACTTGGTCCGGCCGGAGCTGCGCCGCCGCCCAGACCGACTCGGGGTGTTCGCACGACTCGCCGCGGGTGAGGCCCACCAGCTCACGGTCGGCGTTGCCGCGCACGAGCACGCACCGCTCCCCCAGGGAGGTGAGCAGGTCAAGCGTCTCGACGGGCATGGGACCTGCCGCATGGTCACCGGTGACGACGACGAGGTCGGCGCCGGCCACGTCGGGTTCGGCGAGCACGGCTTCGAGCACGGGCAGCACGCCGTGGACGTCGGATAGCACAGCAACGGTGGCGGCCATGCCCGAAGGCTAGGGCGCAGGTCAAAGGGAGGTCATGCCTTTTCCTGCCCGGCTGGCGCTGTCGGTGTCGCGGCGGAGACTGGCTCCATGAGGGGAACACCAGCACCGATGCCGAGCCGACCAGACCGTCACCAGCGTTGCTCGATCATCCCGCCCTACGTGCTCCAGGCGATCGCGGAGTCCAGTGACCCCGTGGCCGCCGCCCGGGCCGCCGAGGCCCTGCAGCGTGACGCCGTCCTGCGGGCCCGCCGGCAGGGTCGGCCCGGGGTGGCGCCGGCACCCGGCCTGCCGCCGGAAGTGGCACCACCTCCGGGTGGTCCCGGGTCGCCGCAGCGGGTGGTCTCCGACGCCGCCAACGGCGAACGGCTCCCCGGCACGGTGCTGCGCGGCGAGGGCGAGCCGCCGACGGGAGACGTCGCGGCCGACGAGGCCTACGACGGCCTCGGCGCGACCTGGGAGCTCTTCGCCGCGGCATACGGGCGCAACTCCCTCGACGGGCGAGGGATGCCGATGCTGGCGACCGTCCACTACGGCCGCGACTACGCGAACGCCTTCTGGGACGGCACGCAGATGGTGTTCGGAGACGGCGACGGCCGCTACTTCCGCCGCTTCACCGCCAGCCTCGACGTCATCGGCCACGAGCTCGCCCATGGCGTCACCGAGCTGACGGCGGGGCTGACCTACCGCGGCCAGCCCGGAGCACTCAACGAGAGCGTGTCCGACGTGTTCGGCTCCCTCGTGCGCCAGCGGCTGCTCGGCCAGCGCGCCGACGAGGCCGACTGGCTCATCGGCGCAGACCTGTTCACCGACGCCGTGCAGGGCGTGGCGCTGCGCTCGATGGCGGCGCCCGGCACCGCCTATGACGACCCGGTGCTCGGCCGCGACCCCCAGCCCGCGCACATGGACGACTTCGTCGTCACCCGCGACGACAACGGCGGGGTGCACATCAACTCCGGCATCCCCAACCGCGCCTTCCACCTCGCGGCCACCGCGGTCGGCGGCTACGCCTGGGAGACCGTGGGCCGCACCTGGTATGCCGTGCTGACCGGCCCCGGGATCCGCGCGGACTGCGACTTCGCCACCTTCGCCGCCCTGACCGTGGAGGCGGCACGCGGCGAGCACGGCGCCGGGTCGGCGGTCGCGCAGGCGGTCGAGTCCGCCTGGGGGCAGGTCGGCGTGCTCGGCGGCGCGGCCGGCTCACCCGAGGGCGCCCCCGGTGGTGAGGTCGCCCCGAGGGAAGGCACCGAGGTGCTGGTCCGCCGCACGGGCGGGTTCGCCGGCCTCACCCGGGAGCGGGCCGTGCGGCTCGAGGAGCTGCCGCGCGAGGATGCCGACCAGTGGGCCCACCTGCTCGCGGACCGCCGGCTGTCGGCCTTCGCCAACGGCCCGGCCCGGCCGGACGCGTACTGCTACGAGGTGCGCTGCGACGCGCCCCCGACGCAGGTGAGCCTGCCCGAGCCCCGCCTGCCCGAGGAGGTGCGGGGCCTGTTGGAACGGACCCTCGCCGGCACCGACGGCTGACGCGCCTACTCGATGATGCGCAGCGTCGTCAGGACCCGCGTGCCCAGGCGCTTGGCCTCGGACGCCGAGAAGGAGGTCACGTTGATCGACACCACGGCCTCGGGTGTCTCGAGGTAGAAGGCCTCGCCGTGCTGGTTCGCCCAGGTCGACCCGAGCCGGTAGACGGCGTGCACCGCTGGGCCGGCCGGGGTCTCGATGCGCCTGACCTTGCTGACCGTGCCACCGAGCAGGTCGGCAGTGTCGCGACGGATGAGCGACGCCGAGGGCAGCTCCCCCAGCGGCGTGCGGGTCACCACGATGCTCGCCGGCATCCCGTCGTCGCCGGCCCCCACCACCATGCGGTCGAGCTGGTTGAGCATGCCGTTGCGCAGCTGGGAGGGGGTCAGGCCCATCTGGCCGGCGAGCTCGTCGAGGGCGGCAGAGCCCTCGACATACTTCTCGGGGTCGATCTCGGTCGACAGGGTCGGGGCCGCGAAACCGATGCCCAGGCTGTCGACCACCACCAGCCGCTCGGTCGCCTCGAGTGGAGAAGGGTCGGGCCACCCCGACCGGTCCGGCGCGGAGGACGGAGTCGCGCCGGCCGAGGCGTCCGGCGTCACGGTGGCCACGGGGGCCGATCCGGAGGCGCCGTCCACCGGCGCCGTGGGCGTGACGACGTCGGGCGCCGACGGCAGGTCGGTGATGGTCGGCGTCGCCATCACCCGCTCGACCACCCCGCACCCCGCGAGCCCCGTCAACACGACCGCTGTGACGAGGACCGCCACCGCAGCCCTGGTACCCCCTGCACTCCCCCGCATGGGGCGCAACGATAAGGGGCGAGGTCCAGGCGGGCGGCGCGTTTGGCCGAGTTCTCACCCGTATGGCCGAATCGGACCAGCGCCGAGGAGCGCCGAAATGGGGCGCTGAGGGGTCGGGGTGCGATCCCCGACATGGATCTGCCCCCACATTTGCCTAGAAAGTGGGCTCACGGGCCTCCTGAAGCCGTCTTCCGGCTCTTCGACCGGTAAACTCAGGGACGATCCCGCGACCACCGTGGTCTCCACGCTGGTCGCGTGCCATGAGCGGCACCAGCGCAGGCTGCCCGCCCGCTGTCTGCCATCTGAAGAAGGAGCACCGTGTCTGAGGCTGCCAACACGCCCATGCCCAGAGAGTCCGGTTCCGAGAGCCTGAGCGCCGCCGAGGCGGAGCAGGCCCGGGCTGCAGCGGAAGCAGAGCTCGCTGGAGCCCCCCAGGGGTCGGACTACGACGCCAGCGCCATCACCGTCCTCGAGGGCCTCGAGGCCGTGCGCAAGCGCCCGGGCATGTACATCGGCTCCACGGGCGAGCGCGGCCTGCACCACCTGGTGTGGGAGATCGTCGACAACTCGGTGGACGAGGCCCTGGCCGGCTACGCCGACACCATCGACGTGACGCTGCTGGCCGACGGTGGCGTGCGCGTCTCCGACAACGGGCGTGGCATCCCCACCGGCCTGAACGAGCAGTACGGCGTCTCCACCGTCGAGCTCGTGCTCACCCAGCTCCACGCCGGCGGCAAGTTCGGCGGCGGCGGCTACAAGGTCTCCGGCGGTCTGCACGGCGTGGGCTCCTCGGTGGTCAACGCGCTGTCGACGCGGCTCGACGCCGAGGTCCGCCAGCTCGGCCACGCCTGGCGCATGTCCTTCGACCACGGTGTGCCGGTCGCGCCGCTGGCCAAGGAGGAGGAGTCGGACCGCAGCGGGACGACGATCACCTTCTGGGCCAACCCCGAGATCTTCGAGACCGTCACCTACGACTTCGAGACGATCCGCGCCCGGTTCCAGCAGATGGCCTTCCTCAACAAGGGCCTGACGATCAACCTGACCGACGAACGCGTCGCGCAGGACGAGCTGGGCAAGGACGACATCGACCTCGACAACCTCGAGGCGGAGGCAGACGAGGAGACCGTCGAGGTCGACTCGGCCACCGCCGAGGCCGAGGGCGGCGTCCCCAAGAAGCAGAAGGTCAAGAAGGTCACCTACCGCTACGACAACGGTCTGGTCGACTACGTGACGCACCTGGTCGGCTCGAAGAAGTCCGAGCCGGTGCACCCCGAGATCATCTCGATCGAGTCCGAGGACACCGAGCGCCAGCTCTCCCTCGAGCTGGCCATGCAGTGGACGACCGCCTACTCCGAGTCGGTCCACACGTACGCCAACACCATCAACACCCACGAGGGCGGCACCCACGAGGAGGGCTTCCGCGCGGCGATGACCAAGCTGGTCAACGACTTCGCCCGCAAGCAGAACCTCCTCAAGGACAAGGACGAGAACCTCACCGGCGACGACATCCGCGAGGGCCTGACCGCCGTCGTGTCCGTCAAGCTCGGTGAGCCGCAGTTCGAGGGCCAGACCAAGACCAAGCTGGGCAACTCCGAGGTCAAGGGCTTTGTGCAGCGCGCCATGACCGACGAGTTCGGCCACTGGCTCGAGACCCACCCCAACGAGGGCAAGGACATCGTCCGCAAGTCGGTGCAGGCGGCGGCGGCCAGGATGGCGGCCCGCAAGGCCCGTGAGGCCACCCGGCGCAAGGGCCTGCTCGAGTCCGGCGGCCTGCCGGGCAAGCTGCGTGACTGCCAGAGCAAGGACCCGAGCCTGTCCGAGGTCTTCATCGTCGAGGGTGACTCGGCAGGCGGATCCGCCGTCCGCGGTCGCAACCCCAGCACCCAGGCGATCCTCCCGATCCGAGGCAAGATCCTCAACGTCGAGAAGGCCCGCATCGACAAGGTCCTCTCCAACAACGAGGTCCAGGCGCTGATCTCCGCGTTCGGCACCGGCATAGGCGAGGACTTCGACCTCGAGAAGGCGCGGTACCACAAGATCGTGCTCATGGCCGACGCCGACGTCGACGGCCTGCACATCCGCACCCTGCTGCTGACGCTGCTGTTCCGCTTCATGCGCCCGCTGATCGAGGCCGGCTACGTCTACCTCGCCCAGCCGCCGCTCTACCGCCTCAAGTGGAGCAACCACGCGCACGAGTTCGCCTACTCCGACCGTGAGCGCGACGCCATGGTCGCGGCCGGCCAGAGCCAGGGCTGGCGCCTGCCGAAGGACGCCGGCATCCAGCGCTACAAGGGTCTGGGCGAGATGGACTACCAGGAGCTGTGGGAGACCACCATGGACCCCGACCACCGGGTGCTGCTCCAGGTCACGCTCGACGACGCGGCGGCGGCCGACGAGATCTTCGCCATCCTCATGGGCGAGGACGTCGAGTCGCGGCGCGGCTTCATCCAGCGCAACGCCCGCGACGTGCGGTTCCTCGACATCTAGCAGAGGCCACCCCGTATGCCGGGCAGCCGGGTTCCACGTGAAACCGCGCCAGCGCGCAGAGTGCGCGCACGGCATACCCCAGCTCTTTGAATCCGTTGAAAGACAAGGGAAATCGTGACTGACGGAATGCCCCCGATCGAGACCGACCGCACCGAGGCGGTCGACCTCAACACCGAGATGCAGCGCAGCTACATCGACTACGCGATGACGGTCATCGTCAGTCGGGCGCTGCCGGACGTGCGCGACGGTCTTAAGCCGGTGCACCGCCGCGTCGTCTACGCCATGTACGACGGGGGCTACCGCCCCGACCGCGGGTACAACAAGTGCTCGCGCGTCGTCGGCGAGGTCATGGGTCAGTACCACCCCCACGGTGACGCCTCGATCTACGACGCCCTCGTGCGCCTGGTGCAGGACTGGTCGATGCGCTACCCGCTCGTCGACGGGCAGGGCAACTTCGGCTCGCCCGGTGACGACCCGGCCGCCGCGCCGCGGTACACCGAGTGCCGGATGGCCCCGCTGGCCATGGAGATGGTCCGCGACATCCACGAGGAGACCGTCGACTTCCGCGACAACTACGACGGCAAGACCCAGGAGCCCACGGTCCTGCCGAGCCGGTTCCCGAACCTGCTCGTCAACGGCTCCTCGGGCATCGCCGTCGGCATGGCCACCAACATCCCCCCGCACAACCTGCGCGAGGTGGCCTCCGGCGCGCAGTGGTACCTGCAGAACCCCGAGGCTCCTCGTGAGGAGCTGCTCGAGGCCCTGATGAAGCGCATCCAGGGGCCGGACTTCCCGACTGGCGCGCTCATCCTCGGCCGCAAGGGCATCGAGGACGCCTACCGCACCGGGCGCGGCTCGATCATCATGCGCGCGGTCGTCGAGGTCGAGGAGATCCACAACCGGCAGTGCCTCGTCGTCACCGAGCTGCCCTACCAGGTCAACCCCGACACCCTCGCGCAGAAGATCGCCGAGCTGGTCAAGGAGGGTCGCCTGCAGGGAATCGCCGACATCCGTGACGAGACCTCCGGCCGCACCGGCCAGCGCCTGGTCATCGTGCTCAAGCGCGACGCGGTGGCCAAGGTCGTGCTCAACAACCTCTACAAGCACACCCAGCTGCAGACCAACTTCGGCGCCAACATGCTGGCCCTGGTCGACGGGGTGCCGCGCACGCTGCCGATCGACGCCTTCATCCGCCACTGGGTGGAGCACCAGATCGAGGTCATCGTCCGGCGCACGACCTTCCGCCTGCGCAAGGCCGAGGCCGACATCCACATCCTGCGTGGTCTGCTCAAGGCGCTCGACGCCCTCGACGAGGTCATCGCCCTCATCCGCCGCTCCCCGACGGTCGAGGAGGCCCGCGACGGCCTGATCCAGCTGCTCGAGATCGACGAGATCCAGGCCGGCGCGATCCTCAACATGCAGCTGCGTCGCCTGGCCGCGCTGGAACGCCAGAAGATCATCGACGAGCACGACCGGCTCGAGGCGCTGATCAAGGACTTCCAGGACATCCTGGCCAAGCCCGAGCGGCAGCGGACGATCGTCTCCGACGAGCTCGCCGAGATCACCGAGAAGTACGGCGACGACCGCCGCTCGAAGATCGAGTTCCACGACGGCGACATGTCGATGGAGGACCTGATCCCCGAGGAGGACGTGGTCGTCACCATCACCCGCGGTGGCTACGCCAAGCGCACCCGGGTCGACGCCTACCGCAGCCAGGGGCGCGGCGGGAAGGGCGTGCGCGGCACCCAGCTGCGCGGCGACGACATGGTCGAGCACTTCTTCACGACCACCTCGCACCATTGGCTGTTGTTCTTCACCAACCTCGGCCGGGTCTACCGGGCCAAGACCTACGAGCTGCCCGACGCCGGCCGTGACGCCAAGGGCCAGCACGTCGCCAACCTGCTGGCCTTCCAGCCGGACGAGCACATCGCCCAGGTGCTCGACATCCGCGACTACGACCAGGCGCCCTACCTGGTGCTGGCCACCCGCAACGGCCTGGTGAAGAAGACCCGCCTGGCCGACTACGACTCCCCGCGCAGCGGCGGGCTCATCGCGGTCAACCTCCGCGACGGTGACGAGCTGGTCGCGGCCGACCTGGCCTCCGCCAACGACGACCTGCTGCTCGTCTCGCGCAACGGCCAGTCGGCGCGCTTCCACGCCGACGACGAGACGCTGCGCCCGATGGGCCGGGCCACCAGCGGCGTCACGGGCATGCGGTTCCGCGACTCCGACGCCCTGCTGTCGCTCAGCGTCATCGAGGACGGCACCGACCCCGACGTCTTCGTGGTCTTCGAGAACGGCCTGGCCAAGCGCACGGCCGTCTCGGAGTGGAGCGTCAAGGGGCGCGGCATCTACGGCGTCGCCGTCGCCAAGATCACCGAGAAGAACGGCCAGGTGGTCGGCGCCCTGACGGTCGACGAGGAGGACGAGGTCCTGGCCATCATGGGCAAGGGCAACATCGTGCGCTCCGGCGTACGTCCGGTCACCCGTCGAGGACGCAACACCCAGGGCATGCGCTTCGTGACCCCGCCCAGGGGCGACGTCGTCGTGGCGGTCGCCCGCAGCGTCGAGCGCGAGGCGGACGAGGAGGCCATGGGCCAGGTGGCAGAGGCCACGCCCGACGAGCCCACCTCCACGGTGGAGCAGGACGGCGGTGTCCAGAACGGCGGTGCCGATGAGGCGAGCCAGGCCGCTGATGCCGTACCGTCGGAGACGACCGACCAGCCGGCCGAGGCCGGCGAGCACGACGCCGCTGGAGGTAACGAGTGAGCACGGCAGGCCCGACGAGCACGTCGGCGCGCCCGCAGGGCCCGGGTCCCCGCCCGGGGCAGGGCGCCCAGCAGGCGGCACCGACCCGACCCAACCCCACCCAGCCTCGGCCCGGCGGCGCTCCGGCATCCTCGGCCCGCAGCCGGCGCGTCAAGCTCACCGTCTCGCGGATCGACCCGTGGTCGGCCATGAAGATGTCGTTCCTCATCTCCGTGGCGCTCGGCATCGCCGGGGTCGTCATGGTGGCGGTGCTGTGGATGATTCTCTCGGGGATGGGCGTCTTCTCGGAGGTCAACCGCCTGGTCGGCACCGTGCTCCAGGACAGCGAGAACCCGTTCAACCTGATGGACTTCCTCGGCTTCGGCCGGGTGCTGTCCCTCTCGATCGTCATCGGGGTCATCGACGTCATCCTGCTGACCGCGCTGTCCACCCTCGGGGCGTTCCTCTACAACATCTGCTCCTCGCTCGTGGGCGGTCTGCAGCTCACGCTGACCGACGACTGAGAGCCGGCCACGCGGCATACCGCGCGTCTGTGACCGCCCCCTCGCCCGCCCGGGCGAGGGGGCGGCCGCCGTTTTGGAGTCCGGTATGCCGGTGAGGTAACCTCATGCGTCGCAGGCCCCCTCACGGTCCTGCGGCGGAGATTGGTCACGGGCCTATAGCTCAGACGGTTAGAGCGCTTCCCTGATAAGGAAGAGGCCACAGGTTCAAGTCCTGTTAGGCCCACCAATCCCGAAATCGCAGTTCCTCGCCCGCGACCGGACGGAGAGCCTCATGGGGACGAAGCTCCTGCTGCTGATCGCGACGGCCATCGGGGCCGCCGCCCTCCAGAAGAAGCTCAAGGACCAGCAGGCCGAGCGGGACCTCTGGCACGAGGCGACGGACAAGCCGACCAACTGAATCGACTCCCCCAGGACAGCCGCCGGCGCCTGGAAGTCACCCTCCGGGGGCCATGGCGCAATTGGTAGCGCACCTGCTTTGCAAGCAGGGGGTTAGGGGTTCGAGTCCCCTTGGCTCCACCACAGGTCAGAGGCCCTTTCCGCTCGTCGGAGAGGGCCTCTTTCGTGCCACTTGAGCAGCGTTTTGCAGCAGTAGGGGGTCACTTCTGCCCCTCTCCCAACGCGCTCCCCAGTTGCAGCAGTGCCTGGCGCGCGCTCTCCGTGGAGACCTGTGAGTAGATGTCCATCGTCACCGCGATCTGGCTGTGTCGAAGGATCGCCATGGCGACCCGAGGGTGGACGTTCATGGCGACCAGGAGGCTGGCACAAGTGCGTCGCGCCGAGTGGACCGCGATGACAGGGACGCCGGCCTTGGCTGCGCGCTCCTTGAACATGCGATGGAAGTTGCGGGGGTCGACGGGCATCCCATACCGGGTCGTCAGCACGAGACCGGATCTCTGCCATGCCTCGGCGGCGTCGGCTCTCCACTTCCCCTCAAGCTCCTGACGGTCTCGGAGGGCACCGATGCAGATGTCAGGAAGTGGGAGCACCGCCTCTGAGCTGGTTGTCTTCGTGCGTCTGCGCATCAGTTGGCCCCCGACGCGCTGGAGCTGCCAGGCGATACGGGCCTCACCGCGCTCGAAGTCGATGTCGTCCCAAGCCATCCCGAGCAGCTCCCCGCGTCGCAATCCCAGCACGAGCATCAGGACGTAGCCGGCTAGGAGCGGATCCTCATCGCGGTGGGCGGACTCGAGGAACTGGCGGACCTGCTCGACAGACCAGATGGTCGGTTTGTCCGTCCGTGGGACAGGCATCCGGACCAGCCCAGCGACGTTCCGGGTGATCAGCTCTTCACGCTGTGCCGCACTGAGGGCGCTGCGGAGGATCGTCCACGCCTGGCGGACCGTCCACTCCTTGGCCACCTGCTGACAGCACCGACCCTTGGCACAGCATCGAGGCGCTGGCCGAGCGGCGTCCTTGCCCTGTGCGCAGCACTGACACCGTGTGCGCAGGGCGTTGACCCACGTCTGCACGTCCCTCACCGTCAGCTTGTCGAGGCGTCGACGCCCGAGGTCCGGCTCGACGTAGAGGCGCGTGAACATCTCGTAGTTCTTGACCGTGGTGGGAGCCAGGTTCGGTCGTACAACGGTCTGAAGCCAGTCCGCCATGAAGACGGCGAGAGTCGGAGTCTTGGGCGCCACAGGTCCCCGCTCGGCGGCTCGCTGCAGGCCCTTCCACTTCTCCAGCGTCTCCTCGCGGGTCTTGGCCTGCACGTACTTGCGCTGACGACGGCCCTCGGGAGTGGTGATCCAGACATAGGCCCGGTACCCATAGGCGTAAGGGAAGATCGACCCTTCGCCGTTGTGCCGGGTGCGGCTTCGTGGGCTCACGCTGGCCACTCCTCTGCAGCACGCTCGGCCCTCGCCTGGACGTACTCGTCCACCCACTCCGGGAGGATGCGCCGGGAACGACCATCTTTCAGCGACTTCAAGTCGCCCTGAAGGATGAGCATCCGCACCTTGCTTTCGCCGTAGCCCAGCATCTCGGCAACCTCTGCCACGGTGTGCCAGCGCCTCTTGAACGTCACTTCCGTCATGGCTTCCTCCTTTACTAGGCCGCAGGCGGCAGGGTCGGGTCAGTTGCCGAACGGTTGTCCACAGGTGGATCCGTGCCGGCCAGCAGCGTCTTTGCGCGGTCGTACTGCGCACGCCAGCGGCGCGCCTCGAGAACTGAGGCCATGACGACGCGGGCGTAGTCGTGCTCGGAGACGGGCACGTCCTCCCACACGAACCGGGGTTGGCCGTCGTCGTGCAGCGTCTCGGCCGCCATCCGGTCGGCTGCTGGCGTGTCGATCCCGGCGGCCTCCAGAGCGGCGCGGACCACGGCGGCGCGGTCGGCCTTGTGCTCGGTAAGAGTCTTTCCTGACCAGCCGCGCGAGACCAGGACTCGGCGACCGCCCACTCCGAGGTGTTCGCGGTCGTGGGCCTTGGAGGCACAGTGACCGGGGACGAGGCCCGGTCCAGCCTCTCGGGGCTGGACGCCGAAGCGAAGCCAGTTGGCGCACTCCCTGGAGCACGGCAGCCAGCGGACCTCGTC